>AYNO01000151.1 GCA_000500915.1 Rhodobacter sp. CACIA14H1 | reverse complement strand
ACCGACCAGCTCCGCACCGCGCTTGGCGCGGGCGACCTGGTCCTGCCGGACGAGGTGCTGGCCGACATCGACGCGGCACACCGCGACCATCCGATGCCCTATTGACCGGCCCCGGGGGCTTCGCCCCCGGACCCCGAGGGTATTTGGGGCCGAGACGAAGGGGCGGGCGGTCGTGCCCCTTTCCACCAGGCGCAGGTCCGGCAAGGGCATCGCCGGCGGGGCCCGGCCCTGCATCAGCGCCACAAGGCAATCCACCGCCGCCTGCCCGATCTCGCGCACCGGCTGGGCCACCGTGGTCAGTTGCGGGATCGTGTAGCGGGCCGCCGGCAGGTCGTCGAAGCCGATCACCGACAGGTCCTCCGGCACCCGCAACCCCGCCCCGCCGCCGCATGAAGCGCCCCGATCGCCGCCATGTCCGTCGTCCCGACCAGCGCCGTCGGACGGCATTCCGCCAGCAGCGCATCGGCAAGCCCGCGACAGGCCTCGAACCCGTGTTCCGGCCCCAGCCGCACCGCCACGGGGGCCAGCCCCGCCGCCGCCAGTTCCGCCGTGATCCCCGCCAGCCGCTCCTGCACCGGGGCGGAATGTCCGGGCGCCCCCACCACCCCCACCGACCGGTGGCCAAGGTCCAGCAGATGCCGCGCCAGCATCCGCCCGCCCGCATGGTGATCCACCGCCACCGCAGGCACCTCCGGCAGGGCACGGTCCACCGCCACGATGGGCACCCCCGCCGCCCGCAGCTTCGCCACCGCCCCCGCATCCGAGGTGACCGCCGCAAGGATCACCCCGTCCACCTGCTGCGCCAGCATCGCGCCGACATAGGCCGCCTCATGCGCGGGGCTTTCGGCGGTGGAACAGATCATCGCCTGATAGCCCCGCGCGAACAGCGCCTGTTCCACCGTATGGGCCAGGATGCCGAAGAAATGCACATCCAGCGCGGGCAGCAGCACGCCGACCATCCGGCTCGACCCGGACCGCATGGCCCGCGCACCCGCATTGGGGCGGTAATCCAGTTCCGCCACCGCCGCCTCGATCCGCGCCCGCATCCCGGCGCTGACATAGCCCGACCCGTTGATCACGCGCGACACGGTGGCAATCGATGTTCCGGCCCGTCGGGCAATGTCGCGGATGCTCGCCATGTCCCCCCTCCGGTCCGATCTGCCTCCACTGTCTAGCCCTTGCCCCCGAAACGGCAAGGGCATCCCTGCACCCCCGCCCGCGGCGTTCCATCGGAAGTTGCGGCAAAAGCTTTAGACCAACGGGAGTATGTAACCGTTTTCCCAATGGTCTGAGCCGTACCGACGCGGCAAGGGCCCCTACCCCTCCGCGACCGGACAAACTTCGACGCGCCTGCTAGAAAAGATCAAGGCAAGGCGCTGTCGCGCCAGCCGACGGGTCCGCGCAAGCGGCCTCTCCAGTGCGTGCCAGTGCATGTGGTTTCCATCCGGCAGCGCAGGCACGACCATCCCGAACCCCAGAACGGGACCTGCGCTGCCGGATCGAACCGGTCAGAAGTGGAACGGGTCCGTCACCACGCGCCGCCCCAGCGTCAGCGCATCCGCCACATGCACCATGGGCGCCAGATCGACCTCGGACGCGCCCGCCCGCACCAGTTCCGCCATCCGCGCATAGAGTTTGGGATATTCCCCCATGATCGTGGCCTCGCCCGCCACTTCGCGGTCCCCGATGAAGAAACGGTTGCCGCCAAAGCGCAGCGCACAGGGTCCGGCACCGGTTTCGATCTCGATATCCCAGGTCTGCGGGCCTTCCTGACGCCAGTCGAAATCCGCCGTCACCCCGCCCGAAAAGGAAATCCGCGCCGCAATCGGCGTGTCGCGGTTTTCGGGAAACTCCAGTTCCGCCCCCGTCACATGCACCGGTTCGGGCAGGATATCCGTCAGGATCGACAGCGCATTGATGCCGGGATCGAAGACCCCCATCCCGCCGGGCTCGAACACCCAGTCCTGACCGGGATGCCATTTCCGCACATCCTCGCGCCAGGTGATATGCGCCTTGCGCACCACCTTGTCCGCCAGCCATGCCTTGGCAGGGGCCACCGCCTCGGCCATGCGCGAATGCCATGTCGCATAGAGCGTCACGCCGAAGGCCGCCGCCAGCCGCTCCAGCGCATGGACCTCGGCCAGCGTCTGCCCCGGCGGTTTCTCCAGCATCACATGCCGCCCCGCCCGGATCGCCGCCTCGGCATAAGGGTAACGCGGCTGCGGCGGCAGGCAGAGCGATACGGTCCGGATATCCGGCCGCCCCGCCAGCATCGCCGCGAAATCGGTGAAGGCCTCGACACCCTCCACCGTGCCGGACCGGCTGACCGTCGCCGCCAGCTCCCAGTCGGGCGACGCCGCCAGCGCCGGAACATGCTGATCCCGCGCGATCTTGCCGATGCCGACCAGCGCGACCTTCTCGCGGGCCATCAATGCGAATCCTTGCCCACGGGCGCACCGCGGCAGCCCAGCATGAAATCAAGGTCCGCGCCGGTATCCGCCCCCATCACATGCTTGTGGTGCAGCATCGCATAGCCCGACTCGGGCGGCGCGATGCGCGGGGTCCATGCCGCCTGCCGCCGCGCGATCTCCTCATCCGGCACGTCCAGATGCAGCCGCCGGTTCGGCACGTCCAGCTCGATGTAATCCCCGTTCTGCACCACCGCCAAAGGCCCGCCCACCGCCGCCTCGGGCGAGGTATGCAGGCACACCGTGCCAAACGCCGTCCCCGACATCCGCGCATCGGAAATCCGGACCATGTCCGTGATCCCCTTTTTCAGAACCTTGGGCGGCAGGCCCATGTTGCCCACCTCGGCCATCCCCGGATAGCCCTTCGGCCCGCAATTCTTCAGGACCATCACGCAGGTCTCGTCGATATCCAGATCGGGATCGTTGATCTTGGCCTTGTAGTCGTCGATATCCTCGAACACCACGGCCCGCCCCCGATGCACCATCAGGCTGGGCGTCGCGGCGGACGGCTTCAGCACCGCGCCATTGGGCGCCAGATTGCCCTTCAGCACGACCACGCCCCCCGACTGCGTCAGCGCCTTCTCCACCGGCAGGATGACATCCTCGTTGTGGTTGGTGACGTCCTTCACCTGCTCCCACGCCGTCTGCCCCGACACCGTCAGCGCGTCGCGGTTCAGAAGCCCCGCCTCGCCCAGCCGCTTCAGCACGACAGGCAGGCCACCGGCATAGAAGAACTCCTCCATCAGGTATTTCCCCGACGGCATCAGGTTCACGATGGTCGGCACGTCGCGGCCCAGACGGTCCCAGTCATCCAGCGTCAGGTCGATCCCCACGCGCCCCGCAATCGCCAGCAGGTGGATCACCGCATTGGTTGATCCGCCGATCGCCGCATTGGTGCGGATCGCGTTTTCGAACGCTTCCCGCGTCAGGATGTCGGACGGTTTCAGATCGTCCTTCACCATCTGCACGATCCGCCGCCCCGACATCTGCGCCATCACGCGCCGCCGCGAATCCACCGCCGGAATCGCCGCATTGCCCGAAAGCGCCATCCCCAGCGCCTCGGCCATGCTGGCCATGGTGGAGGCCGTCCCCATCGTGTTGCACGACCCCGCCGACCGGCTCATGGACGCCTCGGCCTCGGCGAATTCGGCCATCGTCATCTCGCCCGCCTTCACGGCCTCGCTGAACTTCCACAGATGCGTCCCCGACCCGACCCTTTCCCCGCGGAAATAGCCGTTCAGCATCGGCCCGCCCGTCACCACGATGGACGGCAGGTCCGTCGATGCCGCCGCCATCAGCAGGCTGGGCGTGGTCTTGTCACATCCCACCAGCAGCACGCAGCCATCCATCGGCTGCCCGCGCATCTGCTCCTCGATCGACATGGCCGCGATGTTGCGGAACATCATCGCCGTCGGACGGAACGCCGACTCCGACACCGAAAAGACCGGCACCTCCACCGGAAACCCTCCCGCCTCGTAAATGCCGTTCTTCACCTTCTCCGCCAGCGCGTTCAGATGCGCGTTGCAGGGGTTCAGCTCCGACCACGTGTTCAGGATGCCGATGACCGGCCGCCCGTCGAACAGGTCATGGGGAAAGCCCTGATTCTTCATCCAGCCGCGGTGATAGATGTTGTCGCGGCTCGACCCCCCGAACCATTCCTGCGAGCGCAGCTTGCGGGGCCATTTGGCGGGCTTGAAGGTCATGCTTTCCTCACAATGCAGTCACGGCCAGAGCGCCCGCCTCGGCAGGTGCCTGCGCCAGGGGATTACGCAGCGGCAGCCCGAAGGGCGCCGCCTCGATCTCGAACACATCGCCGGCTTCGGTCTTGAAACCCGACGCGAAACTCAGCGTCGCCGTGCCGAACATGTGCACATGCACGTCGCCCGGACGGCGGAACAACTCGTACTTGAAATGGTGATGTTCCAGATTGGCCATCGTATGGGACATGTTCGCCTCGCCCGACAGGAAAGGCGCTTCCCACACCACCGCCCCGCCGCGACGGATGCGGCTGGTCCCGCGCACATCGGCGGGCAACTCGCCCACAAGGATCTCCGGCCCGAAGGACGCCTCGCGCAGCTTGGAATGGGCCAGCCACAGGTAATTCACCCGCTCCGTCACATGGTCCGAAAACTCGTTCGCCAGCGCCCAGCCCAGACGGCAGGGCCGCCCGTCCTGCGCGATGACATAGATGCCCGCCAGTTCCGGCTCCTCGCCCCCGTCCTCGGCGAAACCGGGCATGGTCAGCGGCTGCTCCGGCCCCACGGCCGTGGTGCCGTTGCCCTTGTAGAACCATTCGGGCTGCACCCCCACGGCACCGGCGGCGGGACGCCCGCCCTCCAGCCCCATGCGGAACATCTTCATGCTGTCGGTCAGCGCCTCGCCCCCGGCCAGCTTGGCGTGCATCGCATCCCGCGCCGAGGCGCTGCCCAGATGGGTCAGCCCCGTGCCCGTCAGATGCATATGCGCCGGATCGGGATGGGTGATCGGCAGCGTGACCCGCCCCTCGGCCAGCAGCGACGGCAGGTCCACTGCCTCGCCCAGCCCCCGCTCGGCCACCACCGCCGCCACCGGCCGGCCCGAAGTCGCGGCCTCCATCGCCAGCGCATAGGTGCTGGGCATCCCGCGCAGCACCGCCGCCTCGGACCCCGACCGCACGACGACGGCCAGCCCGCCCCCCGGTCGCGTGATCTGCGAAATCAGCATGGCGCTTTCCTCACTTGTTCTTGTTGTAAACGTCGAAGATCACCGCAGCCAGCAGCACCAGCCCCTTGATGACCTGCTGGTAGTCGATCCCGATGCCCATGATGGACATGCCGTTGTTCATCACGCCCATGATCAGTGCGCCGACCACCACCCCGATGATCTTGCCCGACCCGCCCGTCATCGACGCCCCGCCGATGAAGACGGCGGCGATCACATCCAGCTCGAACCCGACCCCCGCCTTGGGGGTGGACGAATTCAGCCGCGCCGCGACGATCATCCCCGCCAGCGACGCCAGCACCCCCATGTTGGCAAAGGTCAGGAAGACCAGCCGGTCCGTGTTGATCCCCGACAGCCGCGCGGCCTTTTCATTGCCGCCCAGCGCATAGATGCGCCGCCCCGTCGTCGTCTGTTCGGTGAAGAAGGCATAAAGCACCGTCAGCACCGCCAGCACCACCACCACATTCGGCAGCCCCCGGAACGTCGCCAGCTTGTAGCCCACGAACATGAGCGCCGCGACCACCACGAAATTGCGGATGGTGAAGACGATCATCGGCTCCGGCGCGATGCCGAACTGCTGGTCCCGCGCCCGCGCCCGCAGGCCCATCCACAGGATGGCCACGGCGGCCAGCGCGATCAGGACCAGCGCGGTCATGTTCGGCTTGCCCACGCCGAAGGCGTCGGGAATGAACCCCGTGGACAGCGACTGGAACGACTTGGGAAAGGGCCCCACATTCTGCCCCGCCAGCAGCCACAGCGTCAGGCCCCGGAAGACCAGCATCCCGGCCAGCGTCACGATGAAGGACGGGATGCGCCAATAGGCCACCCAATAGCCCTGCGCCGCCCCGATGCACAGGCCCACCAGCAGCACCGTCGGCACCACGGCATAGACAGGCCAGCCCATGTTCACCGTCAGCACCGCCGCCACCGCACCGGTAAAGCCGACGACCGACCCGACGGACAGGTCGATATGCCCCGCCACGATCACCAGCAGCATCCCCAGCGCCATTATGATGACATAGGAGTTCTGCAGGAACAGGTTGGTGATGTTCTGCGCCGACAGGAAGTCCACCCCCTGCGTCACCCGGACGATCACGGTGAAGAACACCACGATGGCGACCAGCGCCAGGATCATCCCGTTCTCGCGCAGATGCCCGCCCAGATGTGCGCCGATGCCCCTGCCGCCCGCGTTTGCCGTCTGATCCGCCATCACGCCACCTTCTTCCCGTTATTCTTCAGGATCAGGGACATGATCCGTTCCTGCGTCGCTTCCGCCCGCGAAAGCTCGCCCAGGATCCGCCCCTCGTTCATCACATAGATCCGGTCGCACATGCCCAGCAGTTCCGGCATCTCGCTGGACACCATGACCACCCCGCGCCCCTGCGCGGCCAATTCGTTCATGATCGTATAGATCTCGAACTTCGCCCCCACATCGATCCCCCGCGTGGGTTCATCAAGGATCAGCACCTGCGGGTCCGCGAAAAGCCACTTGGACAGCACGACCTTCTGCTGGTTCCCGCCCGAGAGGTTCACCACCTTCTGGAACACGCTCGGCGTCCGTATCGACATCGCCCGCCGGTATTCCTCGGCCACCTGCTGCTCGCGCCCGCGCGACAGCACGCCCCGCGTGGCCACGCCCGCCAGATTGGCCAGCGTGATGTTGCGTACGATGGGTTCGTCCAGCACCAGCCCCAACTGCTTGCGGTCCTCGGTCACATAGGCCAGCCCCGCATCGATCGCCTTCATCACCGAAGACGTATCGACCACCTTGCCGCCCATCTTCACCGTGCCGGAAATGTTGCGCCCGTAGGCATGGCCGAAGATGGACATGGCCAGTTCCGTCCGCCCCGCCCCCATCAGCCCCGCGATCCCCACGATCTCGCCCTTGCGCACATGGAAGGACGCGTCGCGGATCATCTGTCGCCCCTGCTGTTCGGGGTGCCAGACGTTCCAGCCCGTGACCTCCATCAGCACCTCGCCGGGGTGGTGGTCCCGTTCGGGATAGCGGTGCGCCATGTCGCGGCCCACCATGTCGCGGATGATCCGTTCCTCCGAAATCTCGTCCTTGCGCAAGGTGGACACCGTCGCCCCGTCCCGCAGGATGGTGATCCGGTCCGCCACGCGCCCGATCTCGTTCAGCTTGTGGCTGATGATGATCTGCGTGACGCCCTGCGCCTTCAGCTCCAGCATCAGGTCCAGCAGCTTCTGGCTGTCATTCTCCTGCAGCGCCGCCGTCGGCTCGTCCAGGATCAGCAGCCGCACATCCTTGGCCAGCGCCTTGGCGATCTCGATCAGCTGCTGCTTGCCCACGCCCAGCTTGCCGACCACCGCCGTCGGCGCCTCGTCCAGACCCACCTTCTTCAGCAGGCTCTCGGTCTTCTGGAACGCCAGCGGCCAGTTGATCACACCCTTCGACGCCACCTCGTTCCCCAGGAACAGGTTTTCCGCGATCGACAGCAGCGGCACCAGCGCCAGCTCCTGGTGGATGATGATGATCCCCTTCGCCTCGCTGTCCCGGATACCCCGGTTCTGCAACAGCGCCCCGTCGTAATGGATCTCGCCCTCGTAGCTGCCAAAGGGATAGACCCCCGACAGCACCTTCATCAGCGTGGACTTGCCCGCGCCGTTCTCGCCGCAGATGGCATGGATCTCGCCCTGCTCCACCGTCAGGTCCACATGGTCCAGGGCACGGACCCCCGGGAAGACCTTGCTGATCCCCCGCATCTCCAGAAGCGTCGGCATGTTCCCCCCACGGACCTGCGCAAAGGCCCGCCCCGCCTTGCGGCAGGGCGGGCCCGTCAAGACGTCTTACTTCAGCTGGTCAGCCGTGTAATAGCCCGACCCCACGAGGATCTCCTCGTAGTTCGACACGTTCACCGACACCGGCTCCAGCAGGTAGGACGGCACGACCTTGACGCCGTTGTCATAGGTCGAGGTGTCGTTGATCTCCGGCTCGCCGCCCGACAGGATGGCATCGACCATCTTCACGGTCACGCCGGCCAGCGCACGGGTGTCCTTGAAGATCGTCGAATACTGCTCGCCCGCGATCATCGACTTCACCGACGGGATTTCCGCGTCCTGACCGGTCACGATCGGCATCGGCAGGTCGCCCGAGCCATAGCCCACGCCCTTGACCGACGACAGGATGCCGATGGACAGCCCGTCATAGGGCGACAGCGCCCCGTGCAGCTGCTTGTCGCCATAGTTGGCCGACAGCAGGTTGTCCATCCGCGCCTGCGCCACCGCGCCATCCCAGCGCAGCGTGCCGACCACGTCCATGCCCATCTGGCCCGACGGGATCACGATGTCGCCCGCATCGATCAGCGGCTGCAGGACCGACATCGCGCCATTGTAGAAGAAGAAGGCGTTGTTGTCGTCCGGCGACCCGCCGAACAGTTCCACGTTCCACGGCTTCACGTCCGGGAAGCGCTCCTTCAGACCGGCCACCAGCGATTCCGCCTGCTGCACGCCGACCTTGAAGTTGTCGAAGGTCGCGTAATAGTCCACCGAACCGGAGTCGCGGATCAGGCGGTCATAGGCGATGACCTTGATCCCCGCAGCGGCGGCATTGTCCAGCGCGTTCGACAGCGTGGTGCCGTCGATGGCCGCGATGACCAGCACGTTCACGCCCTTGGTGATCATGTTCTCGACCTGCGCCAGCTGGGTCGGGATGTCATCCTCGGCATATTGCAGGTCGGTGGCATAGCCCGCCGCC
The DNA here is from genome assembly GCA_000500915.1 of Rhodobacter sp. CACIA14H1. Lineage (GTDB taxonomy): Bacteria > Pseudomonadota > Alphaproteobacteria > Rhodobacterales > Rhodobacteraceae > Paragemmobacter. The sequence continues at coordinate 494 of AYNO01000151.1, read as the reverse complement.
TGGAACTGCTCCACCATCGAATTGCCGTCCGAGATCCAGCGCGCCGAGGACTGCGTCGGCATCGCGATCCCGATCGTGCCCTTGTCCTGCGCGAAAGACGGAGCGCCGACCAGCGACGCAGCAGTGGCGAGCGCCAGCAGCGCCCTTCTGGAAAGTTGCATTGGTTAATCCTCCCTCGCCGTGATGCGCCACGGCATGAACACGGCCCCGACGCAGGTCTGACCCGCCTCGCCGTGCGCCGAACAGTTGCAACGCCGTCGCATATCCGTCAAAGACTGTTTTAGTATCCAATCATGGCGGATTTGTTATGAAAGAACCCGACAGCCTGCTCCGCCGCGGCCTGAAACTCAGCCACCTGCGCCTGCTCGCCGCGCTGCTGGAAACGGGGCAGCTCGGGCTCGCCGCCGACCGGATGGCCATCGCCCAGCCCGCCGCCTCCCGCCTGCTGGCCGAGGTGGAGCGGATCGTCGGCCAACCCGTCCACCTGCGAACGG
>AYNO01000150.1 GCA_000500915.1 Rhodobacter sp. CACIA14H1 | reverse complement strand
TGGGGCGGCGGGGCCGTGCTGGGCTTCGTGGCGCTGGGGGCCGGTGCTGTGACCTTCGGCGTCTGGCTTATGGCGCGGCGGCGCAGGCCCGAGGCGGGGTGAGCGCTGCGGCTTGTCCTTGAAGGGGGCGGTATCCTGCTTCCGGTGCTGCGCGGGGTGGTGGGCGGCGACGGGGGCTGTCTGCCCCCGGGCGCGGTTTGCGCCCTCCCCCGGGGGGTTGGGCCGGGATGAAGCGTGGGCGGGAGGCGGGTTTCGGGCGGATGGGTGTTGCGATGCGGGGGCGCTGCAGGCTGGCGGCGCCAGAGGGGGGATCAGGGTGCGGGGCAGCCCCTGATTTCCACGGCGCGGGTGTCGGAGATCACGGTGACGGTCACGGTGGAGCGGTCCAGCGCGAAGGGCGCACCGTCCGGCGGGACGAGGTCGGCGGCGGCGGTGAGGGTGCCGCCCTTGCGCGTGGCGTCGGCCTCGGAGACCCAGATGCCGGAGGTGGCGCTTTCGAAGACCACGGTTTCCTCTCCGCCCGCAGGGGGCAGGGCCATGGTGGCGGTGAGGCGCAGCCCGTCCGCGATGGGATCGACGGCGCAGCCGATGCCCGCCAGTCCGGCCTGACGGGCCGTGACGGGGCGGTCCGCCAGCGCGGCCGCGATCACCGGATCGGGGGCGCCCGGCCCCGCCATCACCGCGTCGAAGGCGAGGGCGGCGGGGATGCAGATGTCGGAGCAGACGCCCAGATCGACGGTCCCGCGCAGCCGGACGGGGCGTGTCACGTCGATCGGCGTCACCTCGATCGGGAGGACCAGTTCGTCATGGTAGCCGACCGTCTTGAGCCCGTTCAGTTCGAAGACATGGGGACGCGGCCAGTGGAAGGCCACGGCGCGGAGGTTTTCGGAGCCGGACCAGTCGAAGCTGGGCGGGATGCCCGCATCGCCGGGGCTGCGCCAGTAGGTCTTCCACCCCGGTGCGAGGCTGAGGTGGAGCGCGGTCATGCGGGTGCCCGCATCGGTTGCCCAGCCGGGGCGGATGTCGCCGCGCAGCACATCCTCTTGCGAGAAGGCGAGGGCGGGGGCGGGAAGGAGGGCGAGGAGCAAGGGCAGGTGGCGCATGGAGTGAATATGCGGTTTCGGCGGAAAATGGGAAATCACGTTCCGGCGAAGGGGGCGCGGGGAAGGCGGGGCTTGAGGCGGCGCTGCAACAGGCCCATGTTCGACGGGAACGGATGGAGGGCGGGCCGATGGCGGAACTGGATCTGGACGGGAAGCTGCTGGTGGCCATGCCGGGGATGGGCGATCCGCGCTTTGAAAAGAGCGTGATCCTGATCTGTGCCCATTCCGCCGAGGGGGCGATGGGGCTGATCGTGAACCGGCCCACGCCGGACCTGAGTTTCGGCAGCCTGCTGGAGCAGCTGTCCATCCCGCGGGCGCCGGAGGGGCGGGATATCCGCGTGCATATCGGCGGGCCGGTGGAGCGGGGGCGGGGCTTCGTGCTGCATTCGGGGGATTACGCGGGCGGGCCTGCGACGATGCGGATCGAGGGCGGCTACGGGATGACGGCGACGCTGGACGTGCTGGAGGCGCTGGCGCGGGGCGAGGGGCCGAGCCGTGCGCTGCTGGCGCTGGGCTATTCCGGCTGGGGGCCCGGGCAGGTGGAGGACGAGATCCGGGCCAATGGCTGGCTGGTGGTGGAGTCGAGCGCGGATCTGGTCTTTTCGCCGGATGATGCGGGGAAATGGGCGGCGGCTCTGAAGCGGCTGGGGATCGATCCGCTGACGCTGTCGGCGGCGGCGGGGCGGGCCTGACGGGTAGGGTGCGCCAAGGCGCACCCTACGGGTAACGGGCGGTTTACCTTTTGCGCCCAGGGTCGGCCCATGTCCGACTATCGCCGCCCCAGGATTCCCGGTGCCACGGTGTTCTTCACCGTCTGTCTGGCCACGCCCGGGTCGGACCTCCTGGTCCGCGAGATCGGCGTCCTGCGCGCGGCGGTGCGGCAGGCGCAGCGGGATCGTCCGTTCCGGATCGAGGCATGGGTGGTCTTGCCGGACCATATGCATGGCGTCTGGACGCTGCCTGCGGGGGATTGCGACCATGGCGGGCGGATCGGGCGGATCAAGGCCGCGTTTTCGCGGGCGATGCCGGAGGTGCCCGTGCGGGCGAGCCATGTGCTGCGGCGCGAGCGGGGGATATGGCAGCGCCGGTTCTGGGAGCATCATGTCCGCAGCCGGGCGGAGTTCGAGGAATGCCTGCGCTATTGCTGGCAGGATCCGGTGCGGCACGGGCTGGTCAGCGCGGTGGAGGACTGGCCCCATTCGTCGTGGCACCGGGATCGCGGGGCGCTGGTGTAGGGTGCGCCATGGCGCACCCTACGTCATTCGCCATAGGGGACCCAGACGGTCTTTACCGCCGTGGCATGGCGCAGGAATTCGCGGCCCTCGCCTGTCGGCCCCATCCAGTCGCGGGATTTGCCGTTGTTGACCCATGTGCGTTTCAGGTTCGTCGCGCTTTCGGCTTCGATCATCGCCGAGAGGTCGGTCGAGGAGAAGGACCAGAGCGCGTCCACGTCCATGTGGCCTGCCAGCGGTTTCGCCAGTTCGGCATGGCTGCCGGTGACGATGTTCACCACCCCTGCGGGGAGGTCCGAGGTTTCCAGCACCTGATAGAGGTCGGTCGCCGCCAGCGGGAAGGGGTCGGAGGGGACCAGCACGCAGGTGTTGCCCATGGCGATGGCGGGGGCCATGGCCGAGATCAGGCCGAGCAGCGGTGAGTCATCGGGGCAGAGGGCGGCGATGACGCCCACGGGTTCGTTCATGGCCAGCGCGATGCCCCGGATCGGGACGGATTTCGCCTGACCGTCGTATTTGTCCGACCACGCGGCATAGGTGAAGAGGCGGGCGATCGCGGCGTCCACCTCGGCCGTGCCGTCGCGTCCGGTCAGGTCGCGCAGGCGTGACGCGAATTCGGCGGCGCGGGCCGAGAGGTTTTCGGCGATGTAGTAGAGGATCTGGGCGCGGTTGTGGCCTGTGGCCTTGCCCCAGCCTTTCGCCGCATGGGCGGCTTCGACCGCGTTCCTGATGTCCTTGCGGTTGCCGAGGCCGATATGGCCGAGGTGTTTTCCCTTGGGCGAGAAGATCGCGCGGGAATAGCCGCCGTCGGGGCGGGCCTGTTTGCCGCCGATGAAGAGTTTGGTGGTGCGGTCGATCGCCGGGGCGTCGAATTGCGCGGGTTCCGGCGTGGCGGGGACGGGTTTCAGGGGTTTCGCCGTCGTGGCGGGTTTGAGGTAGGCCATCAGCCCTTCCCAGCCGCCTTCGCGCCCGAAGCCCGACTCGCGCACCCCGCCGAAACCTGCGGCGGCGTCGAAGAGGTTGGTGGCGTTCACCCAGACGACGCCCGCCTTGATCTTGGGTGCGATGTCCAGCGCGAGGTTGACGTTTTCGGTCCAGACCGAGGCCGCGAGGCCGTAGCGGGTGTTGTTGGCAAGCTCCACCGCTTCCGCAGGGGTGCGGAAGGTCATGGAGACGAGGACGGGGCCGAAGATTTCCTCCTGCATCAGGCGTGAGGCGGTGCCGAGGCCGGTGATCAGGGTCGGGGGGTAGTAGCAGCCCTGCGCGGGCAGGGGCGTGTTGGCGTGGTAGATGTCGCCGTCCGAGCTGCGCACCATGTCGGTGATGGTGGATAGCTGGATCGGGTCCACCACGGCGCCCACGTCGATGCATTTGTCCAAGGGGTCGCCGAGGCGGAGGCCGTCCATGCGGCGCTTCAGCTTTTCGTGGAAGCGTTGGGCGATGCCTTCCTGCACCAGAAGGCGCGATCCGGCGCAGCAGACTTGCCCCTGGTTGAACCAGATGGCGTCCACAAGCCCTTCGATGGCGCTGTCGATATCGGCGTCGTCGAAGACGATGTAGGGGGACTTGCCCCCGAGTTCGAGCGTCAGCGCCTTGCCGGTGCCTGCCGTGGCGCGGCGGATGGCCTTGCCCACGGCGGTGGAGCCGGTGAAGGCGATCTTGTCCACGCCGGGATGGGCGACGAGGGCCGCGCCCGTGTCACCATCGCCGGTGACGATGTTGAGGACGCCTTTGGGCAGCCCCGCCTCGCGCGTGATTTCGGCGAAGAGGAGGGCGGTGAGGGGGGTGTATTCGGCGGGTTTCAGGACGACGGTGTTTCCGGCGGCCAGCGCCGGGGCGACCTTCCATGCCAGCATCAGGAGCGGGAAGTTCCACGGGATGACCGCGCCGCAGACGCCGTGGGGGGCGTGGTTGGGCAGTTCGCTGTCCATCAGCTGGGCCAGCCCTGCGTGGTAATAGAAATGGCGGGCGACGAGGGGGATGTCGATGTCGCGGCTTTCGCGGATGGGTTTGCCGTTGTCCGTCGTTTCCAGCACCGCGAGGAGGCGGGCGTGTTTCTGGATCAGGCGGGCGAGGGCGTAGAGGTATTTCGCGCGTGCATGGCCGGGCAGGCGGGCCCATTTGGGCTGGGCGCGGCGGGCGGCGGCGACGGCGGTGTCGATGTCCTGCGCGGTGCCTTGGGTGATGGCGGCAAGGTCGGTGCCGTTGGCGGGGTTCTTCGTGGGGAAGGTCTGGCCCGGTCTGGTGAAGGTGCCGTCGATGAAATGGCCGAAGGATGCGCCGTGTTTCGCCAGCCATGCCTTCGCTTCGGCATTGCCTTCGGGGGCGGGGCCGTAATCCATGCGGTCGAAGATTTCCTTGATCGTCATGGTCTTACCCCATCGGATGACGGTTGGCGGCCGAATAGTGGCCGGTCAGGTGGTGTTCCAGCTGGCGTTCGATGTCGCCCAGCAGGGAGGAGGCGCCGAAGCGGAAGAGGTCGGGTTGCAGCCAGGGGTGGCCGAGTTCGTCCTTCATCAGGGCGAGGTAGAGGAGCGCGTCCTTTGCCTTCGATATGCCGCCCGCCGGTTTGTAGCCGACCTTGACGCCCGTGCGGTCCTGATAGTCGCGGATGGCGCGGATCATGGTGAGCGAGACGGGGAGGGTGGCGTTGACGCTTTCCTTGCCGGTGGATGTCTTGATGAAATCCGCCCCGGCCATCATGCAGACGAGCGACGCGCGGGCGACGTTGCGGAGCGTGGCGAGTTCGCCTGTGGCGAGGATGGCTTTCACATGGGCGTTGCCGCAGGCCGTGCGCATTTCGCGCATTTCGTCATAGAGCGCCTGCCAATTGCCGGTCAGGACGTGGCGGCGCGAGATGACGATGTCGATTTCCCTTGCGCCGGCGGCGACGGAGCGGCGGATTTCCTCGATCCTCAGGTCGAAGGGGGCCAGGCCTGCGGGAAAGCCGGTGGAGACGGCGGCGACCGGGATGTTCGTGCCTTCCAATGCGCGGACGGCGGTTTCCACCATGTCGTGATAGACGCAGACGGCGCCGACGGTCAGGCCTTCCATGCCGAGCTTTTCCAGCATCCACGGGCTGACCGGCTGGCGGGCCTTGGCACAGAGCCGTTCGACGCGACCCCATGTGTCATCGCCCGACAGCGTGGTCAGGTCGATCAGCGAGACGGCCTTTAGCAGCCACGCGGCCTGCCAGTCCTTCTTGACCGACCTGCGTCCGCCCAGAGTCGCGGCGCGGCGTTCGATGGCCGAGGTGTTGGCCTGCACGGCGGCGACCCAGTCGAGGTCGAGCGGCATCCCTTCGTTGCGGGGATGGGCGACCTGCGGCAGGTGGGTCGGGGTCTGGATGGTGGTCTGCACGGGCGCCTCCCTTCGGACGGGGGGAGGATGCACGGGGGCGGCGGGCCTTGCAAGGGTGGCGCTGCGGGTTTTCTGACCTTTTGGTCAGGAATTGCGGCGCGGAAGCTTGGGTTCGGGGTTTCGTCTGTCAGGTCGAAGGTGGCCCAGTCGCGGGGCGCATCGACGGCGGGCAGGTCCTTGTCATAGGCGCGGCTGTGGAGGTGGACCTTTGACAGATAGTTCGCCGTGATGGGTGCGGTGAGGAAGATGAAGACCATCACCAGCAATTCCTGCGCCGAGAAGCCCGTGCCGATCAGCAGGCCATGGAACATGGAGGCCAGCAGCGCCGAACCGAGGCCGACGGTGGAGGCCTTGGTGGGGGCGTGGAGGCGCTGCATCCCGTCGCGCAGCCGGATCAGGCCGTAGCTGCCGATCAGGCCGAAGACGCCCGCGATGACGAGAAGGACTGTCAGGAGGAGTTCGAGGGCGAAAGTCATTCGATCACGCTCCCGCGCAGGAGGTATTTGCAGAAGGCGACGGTGCCGACGAAGCCCGTCATGGCGAAGAGCATCGCCGCCTCGAAGTTGATGCCGAGGCCGGTCTTGATGCCATAGAGGACGATCAGGGCGATGACGTTCACCACCATCGTATCCAGAGCGAGGATGCGGTCGGCGGGGGCGGGGCCTGCGGCAAGGCGCCAGAGGTTCAGCAGTAGGCCGAGGGCGAAGCAGGTCAGCGCGAAGGCGAGGGCGTAGGCGATCATTCGAAGATCCTCTTCAGCCGGGATTCGTAGCGCGACTTGATGTCGTCGCGGATCGCGTCGGGGTCGGGCGCGTGGAGCGAGTGGATCAGCAGCACGGTGCCGTCCGCCGACATGTCTGCGGTGACGGTCCCCGGTGTCATGGTGATCGTCCCCGCGAGGATGGCGATGGCTTCGGGCGATTTCAGGTCCACCGGCACGCGGATGAAGGCGGTGCGGATGCGGTCGGCGGGCATGAAGAGGACGATCTTCGCCACCTGTATGTTGGCGATGATCACGTCCCAGACGACAAGCGCGGCATAGGCCAGAAGCCTTGGCAGGCTGTTCAGGCGCGGGGTGTGCGGCCAGTAGGGCGCGGTCAGCAGGGGGATGAGGATCGCAAGGATCGCTGCTAGGACGAGCGAGCCGAGCTTCCACTGGTTGACCAGCAGGAACCATGTGCCCAGCAGCACCAGCGACAGGTAGGGATGGGGAAAGAGGCGGCGGATCACGGGTCCTCCTCCAGCCGGTTGGCGGCGATATAGGCGTCGGGTTCAGCCAGCGACTGCGCGGCGGTGGCGAGCCAGTCCGTGACGGGCCCGGCAAGGACCGTCAGCAGGACCAGACCGGCCAGAAGCGCGGCCACGGCGGCGAAGGCGGCGGTCTGCGGCGGGTGGGGGGCAGGGGCGGTGTCGGTCGCGTGGGATTTCCAGAACAGGACCGAACCGGCGCGGGACAGGCCGAGCACCATCAGGAAGGAGGAGCCGAGGATCACCGACCAGACCAGCGCCGCATCGCCACGGGTCGCATCGAGGATCAGCAGCTTGCCGAGGAAGCCGGAGAGCGGCGGCATCCCTGCCAGGGCGATGGCCGTGGCGAAGAAGGCGGCGGCGAGCGGGCCCTGCCGGTCGATGCGTCCCTGCGGCGCGAGGGCGGCGCTGCCCCGGCGGCTGGTGACGAGGTCCGCGATCAGGAAGATCGCCGCAGTCGCCAGCGTGGAATGGACGAGGTAGTAGAGCGCCGCCGCCGTCGCCTGCGGCGTGAAGGCGGACAGCGCGGTGAAGAGCGTGCCCATGGAGGCGATGGCGGCAAAGGCCGCGAGGCGGGGCAGGGTGGTCGCCCCGAGCGTGCCGATGGCCCCGATGGCCAGCGTGGCAAGGGCGGCGGGCAGCATCAGGTCCGCGACGAGGCTGCCGATGGCGGGCGTATCGGGCGGGAAGATGAGCGTCGTGGTGCGGATGATCGCATAGGCGCCCACCTTCGTCATGATGGCAAAGAGGGCGGCGACGGGACCCGGCGCGTTCGCATAGGTGCCCGGCAGCCAGAATTGCAGCGGCACCAGCGCACCCTTGATGGCAAAGACGGCCAGCATCAGGATCGCCGCGACGCGCACCAGCGCGGCGTCGCCTTCGGGAAGGGCCGCGACCTTCACCGCCAGATCCGCCATGTTGAGCGTGCCGGTCACGCCGTAGATCGTGGCGAGCGCGAAGAGGAACAGGGTGGAGGCGATCAGGTTGAAGGCGATGTACTGCACGCCCGCCCGCAGGCGGTCGCCGCCCGCGCCGTGGATCATAAGCCCGTAGGAGGCGATGAGCAGCACCTCGAAGAAGACGAAGAGGTTGAAGGCGTCGCCGGTGAGGAAGGCGCCGTTCAGGCCCATGAGCTGGAACAGGAAGAGCGCGTGGAAGTGCCGCCCCCGCGCATCCCAGCCGGTCGCCACGGCATAGGCCTGCACGGCCAGCGCCAGCACCGCCGTCAGCACCAGCATCAGGGCGGACAGCCGGTCCAGCACCAGCACGATCCCGAAGGGCGCGGGCCAGTTGCCGAGGTGGTAGGCTTCGGCCGGGTTGGCGGTGGCGGCCGATAGGAGAGCGACCGACAGCAGGGCCAGCGCGGCGGTTCCGGCAAGGCCGAAGAGCCGTTGCAGGCGCAGGTCATGGCGCATCAGCAGGACGACAAGCGGCGCGAGGATCGCGGGCAGGACGACGGGGGCGATGATCCAGTGGTGCATCATTTGCCCTCTCCTTCGCGGTCGTCCATGTCCACGCGGTCATGCCCCTCCGTCAGCCAGGCGCCGAGCGACATCAGCACGATGACCGCGGTCATGCCGAAGGAGATGACGATCGCCGTCAGCACCAGCGCCTGCGGCAGCGGGTCGGTGTAACCCGGCGCGTCCTTGGCGATGATGGCGGGCAGGCCGGTGGCAAGGCGGCCAGCGGCAAAGATGAAGACGTTGACGGCGTAGGACAGCAGGGTCAGCCCGATGATGACGGGCCATGTCCGCTGGCGCAGCATCAGGTAGATGCCCGAGGCGGTGAGCGATCCGATGGCGATGGAGATGAGGGCTTCCATGTCAGCGGGTCTCTCCGGCGGGTTGGTCGATGGAATAGGGGTCGTCGCTCGTCGTCTCGCCCGCCCGCCGCGCGATGCGGCTGAGGGAGTTCAGCGCCAGAAGCACCGCGCCCAGCACGCAGAGGAATACGCCGAGGTCGAAGATGGCGGCGGTGGCGAGTTCGAATTCCTCCAGCGGCCAGATGTGGACATAGGTGTAGGAGGAGGACAGGAAGGGCGCGCCGAAGACCCACGAGCCGACACCGGCGGCGGCGGCGGTCAGAACCCCCGCGGCGATGAGCGCGTGGTGGTCGATGCGCTGCCGCGCCTCGGTCCAGGCGAGGCCGGAGGCCATGTATTGCATGACGATGGCGATGGCGACGACGAGGCCCGCGACGAAGCCGCCGCCCGGAAGGTTGTGGCCGCGCAGGAAGATGAAGATGCCGATCATCATGGCGATGGGCAGCAGGAAGCGGGTCGCCATGACCATCAGCAGCGGGTGGCGATCGCCCGCGCGGTCTGGCCGCGCCAGCAGCGACTGCAGGCGGTTCCGCGCCTTGCCCGGGCGCATCAGCGCGTCGGCAAGGGCGTAGATCAGCAGGGCGGCGATGCCGAGCACGATGATTTCGCCGAAGGTGTCATAGCCGCGGAAGTCCACGATGATGGTGTTGACCGCATTTGTCCCGCCCGCGCCGGGTTTGGACTGGGCGAGGTGGTATTGCGAGATGGTCGGGAAGGCGAAATCGCGGGTCATGATGGCATAGGCCAGCGCCCCG
>AYNO01000149.1 GCA_000500915.1 Rhodobacter sp. CACIA14H1 | reverse complement strand
CAGCCCCTGCCGTTGCCGCCGCGAAATACACCGACGAGGTCAGTTCAGACACTGCCGAGAGCATGGGCGAGGACCTGAGCGCGGCCATGGGCTCAGCTGTCGAGGCCTATACGAGCCTGCCGCCAATCATCACCGTCGCACCTGGCGCCGCGATTACGTTGATGGTCGACCGCGATCTGGAAATCTGGTGATGGATGACCGACCGAGTTTCCTCGGGACCTACCTCACGCCAATTGTGCCGCTGTTCCTGCGGGACGATCTGGTCGAGGTGGCGATCAACCCGGACGGAAAGGTCTGGATCGAGCGGAAGGGTGCAACCCACATGGAGCGGGTCGCGCATCTGTCCATCGATCGGGTCCTGTCTAAGAACCTTGGGCAGGCCATCGCCTCAGCCGTCGGTGTGCAGTTCTCCGACAAAAAGCCGACCGTCTCCGGAAAGATCATCTGGGGCGACATGGCGATCCGGGCGCAGGTTGTGGCGCCGCCGATCGTTGAAGGCGGGATGGCCATCACCTTCCGTCCGTTCAAGGTCGCGGCCGATCAGCTGAACGAGCCGCGCCTTCTTCATGGCGGTTTGGTCGATCTCGACGCCAAGCGTCGGGAAAGGGCAGGGGAGGCGATGAAACTCGCCGAGGCTGGGCAGGTTGTCGACGCGATGCGATTGTGCGTCGAAGAACGGATGAACATCCTGATCTCCGGTGGGACCTCGACCGGCAAGACGACGTTCGCAAGGTCCTTGTTGTCGATGGTGGACTCGGGAGAGAGGATCCTGACCATCGAGGATGCCTACGAGCTCTTCCCTCGGCAGGAGAATGCGGTGGCGCTCAAAGCGGATCGAAGCGCCCAAGGTGAACGCACCCCTGCGCGTCTACTGGAAGCTTCGCTCCGGATGAGACCGGATCGGATTATCCTAGGCGAGTTGCGCGGGGAGGAGAGCCGGACATTCCTCGAGGCGATCAACACTGGCCACGGTGGGTCGTTTACAACAATCCATGCGGACACTGCGCGGAAGGCCATCGACCGAATGGCGATCATGGTGATGGCTGCAGGTCTGGGCATGGGGTTCGAAGAGGTGAAACGTTACTGCGAGGGGAGCGTGGACCTCGTGGTGCAACTGTCGCGGCGGGACGGGCGGCGGGGGGTGGCGGAGATGGTATGCTTGTGAGCTGCCATGCGTTGAAACTGTCCGCCACCCGGCAAGGTAAGCGTCATTTTGGGCTTCTATCAAGTTATTGACTTTAAATTTCGATATTTCTAGAAATATAGGAAAAGGAGTTGCCTTGATGGATGTCGACCTTGCCGCCGCCCGCCTTGCTGCACTGGGGAATCCGACTCGCCTGCGCTTGTATCGACTGCTCGTGCGGTCAGGTGATTCCGGTCTTTCGATGGGCCAGATACAGGAGAAGCTGGGGATTCCCGGTTCTACTCTGTCGCATCACTGCCGCGCGCTTGTTCAGGTCGATCTAATCCAGCAGGGGCGGGTCGGCACGTCTCTCATCTGCAGGACGAACTATCCTGTGATGCGAGGACTGATCGATGATCTGGCTGCAGAATGCTGCGCGGACGCTTGCGTCTCAAGTAAATGATGGGCGCTTCTGCGCCCTTAATTTCGATATTTCTAGAACAAAAGGAAGAGTGGAATGATAGAGACAGTTGCGATCATCGGGGCGGGTCCGGTGGGACTCGCCGCTGCCGCGCATGTGTTGGAGCGCGGCATGGTTCCCCTGATCCTAGAGCAGGGGGACGCCGTGGGTTATGCCGTGAGGGCCTGGAGTCATGTGCCCATGTTTTCGAACTGGCGGTACAACATCGACGGTGCCGCAAGACGTCGGCTCGAAGCGACAAGCTGGCAAGGTCCGGACTTGGACGCACACCCGACTGGCGCGGACCTGTTGGCGGCTTACTTAGAGCCGCTCGGGAAGTCGCTGACGCCTTGGTTGCACTTTGGTCGACGCGTCGTTGCCGTCTCGCGCGAGGGAATTGACAAGGTCAAGGATGCGGGGCGCGAGACTGCACCCTTCCTGATCGAAACCGATGGCGCGGAAGGCCGGGAATGGCATCGCGCAGATGCGGTGATCGACGTCACCGGGACCTGGTTCCAGCCGAACCCGGGCGGAACTGGGCGTCCCGTTCCCGGAGAAGCAGGAAACACGCATATCACCTACGGCATGCCAGATGTTGCGGGGAAGGACCACGCGCGCTTTTCAGGCAAGCGGGTGGCGGTTCTTGGTGGCGGACATTCCGCCATTGGAACACTGATCGCACTGTCGAACCTTCCTGAAACGCAAATCGTCTGGCTCTGCCGCGCGAGGACGATTACGCGCGCCTTGGGCGGGGGTCAGGCCGACCAGTTGGTAGCCCGGGGCGCTCTTGGAACTGACCTTGCACGATTGGTGAATTTGGGTCGCGTCCGGGTGGAAAGCGGCTTCCATCTCGGCTCGGTCGCGGGAACCGGATCGCTGCAGGTGCTTGCCACCGATGGCCGACAGGCTGAAGTGGATGAACTGGTGATCGCGACAGGCTTTCGGCCCGATCTGTCCCTGCTTCGGGAGCTGCGGGTGGCACTGGACCCGGCCTTGGAATGCCCTTCGGTTCTTGCCCCGTTGATCGACCCAAACCAGCATTCCTGCGGCACGGTCCGGCCGCATGGGGCCCTGGAACTTGCCCATCCCGAACCCGGCTTCTACATCGCCGGGATGAAATCCTATGGCCGGGCACCGACCTTCCTTCTGGCGACAGGGCATGAGCAGGTGCGCTCGATCGTCGCCGCACTAGCCGGAGATCACGATGCTGCCGCGCGAGTGGAACTTGTTCTACCTGAAACAGGCGTGTGTTCCGGGCCGGGGCCACAGGTAGCGCAAGTCGCAGCAACGGGGTGTTGCGGTGGGACTGCCAAGACGCGGCTTGACGCCTGCTGCGTCAAAGATGAAGTGGCCAAAGACAGCGGCGCGTCCGGTTGCGGCTGCGGAGCAACGGAAGACGCTTCCAAGGTCAAAGCATGCTGTTGACCCTTCCGCCCGGCCGTCGCGGTTGGGTTGTCACCAGCCTCGGCGTTGCGCAGACGATCAGTTGGGCGTCGAGTTACTACATCCCCGCCGTCCTCGCCGCCCCGATGGCGGCAAGCTTCGGTCTGTCACCCGTCTGGGTATTCGGGGCGTTTTCCATGGCGATGGTGGTTTCAGCCACTGTTGGACCATGGGCCGGGGCGCGGATCGACCGGATCGGCGGGCGAGGCGTTCTGATGCTATCGAACCTGATCTTTGCGACTGGACTTGCAATTCTTGCTGCTGCGCCCTCGGTGCCGGTCCTCTTCGGCGGATGGGCGATAATTGGGCTGGGAATGGGCATGGGGCTCTACGAGGCGGCCTTTGCGTCGCTGGCAGCCATCTATGGAAAGGAGGCGCGGGGTCCGATCACTGGCATCACGCTGATCGCCGGGTTTGCCAGCACAGTAGGCTGGCCTCTGTCCGGGCTGATGCTGGCAAGCTGGGGCTGGCGCGAAGCCTGCCTTGGCTGGGCGCTGATACACCTGTTCCTTGCCTTGCCATTGAATGCGGTTCTGCCGAGAGGCTCACAGAAGATCGTTCCCACAGAGGCTTTAATAGCGGAGGGACCACCGCCACCGCGTCACGCGCTTTGGCTCTTGGCCTTCGTCTTTGCTGCTACCTGGTTCAATTCGACAGCAATGGCAGCGCATCTTCCGGGGTTACTGCAAGCGGCCGGGTCCAGCCCGGCCGTGGCAATCGCCGCGGGCGCGCTGATTGGCCCGGCGCAAGTAGCGGCCCGGGTGCTGGAGTTCGGGCTGCTGCGCCGGTTCCATCCCCTTGCCTCGGCCCGGCTGGCGGCCTCATCGCATCCTGTGGCGGCAATCTGCCTCCTGGTCTTGGGTGGTCCGGCGGCTTATGCCTTTGCACTTCTGCACGGGGCCGGGAACGGGATCCTGACCATTGCCAAAGGCACCCTGCCGCTCGCCCTCTTCGGACAATCGGGCTATGGCGCTCGGTTAGGTTGGCTGAACGCTCCGGCACGTATCTTGCAAGCCGCCGCACCACTGGTCTTCGGCGCTGCCCTCGCCGCTTGGGGGCTGAACGCCATCTGGCTGACGGCAGGGATAGGCGTGCTAGCCACCGCCGCCCTTCTGGTACTCAGGCGCTGAGCCTCCTTGCGGCCAGCCACGAGGCGAGTGCCATCACGCCCGCAGTGGTGAGACAGAGCGGCAGGCCTCCGACCTGATAGCTGAGGCCCGAGAGCAGCGTGCCGATCAGGCGACCCGCCGCGTTGGCCATGTAGTAGAACCCCACATCCCGTGTGATCCGCTCTGCCGATCCGAAAGCGAGGATCAGGTAGGAATGAACTGAAGAGTTGATCGCGAAGACAAAGCCGAAAACCAGAAGGCCCCCGATCAGCGTCGACGTAAGCCACGCCGCAGGGTCGCCGGCCACCCAGGTTGCTGCAGCAAGAGCAAACGGGATCGGAACGAGTAGCCCTGCCCAAAGGATCGCCTTTCGGGTGGTCTCTGCCTCGGGCTGACCTCTGCCACCCAAGAGTCGGGGGGCAAAGGCTTGCACTGCCCCATAGGCGATGATCCAAAGCGCAAGGAAGCTGCCGATCAGAAAGAAGGCTTCCCGCCTGCCCTCGGCCGTGCCGTCGGACAGGACCGCTTGGAAATAGACCGGGATGCCAACCACGAACCACACATCCCGCGCGCCGAAAAGGAACATGCGGGCAAGGCTCAACTTGTTCACGCGTGGGTCCTTTGACCGCCAGCCACCCCAGGCCTCATCGGATTTCATGCGCCCCGGCAGGCCCGCGGGCAGGAACAGGACGACAGCGATTAGGATCGCTGTCAGCACGGCCGCCATGCCCCAGACGGCCGCCTGAAACCCCGCCAGCGCCAGAAGCGCCGCGCCCATTAAGAAGCCCAGCCCCTTTACCGCGTTCTTCGATCCCGTCAGCAGAGCCACCCAACGGAACAAACCGCCGTCCTCCTTTGGGGCCAACAGCTTCACAGCGGATTTCGAGGACATCTTGGCAAGGTCCTTGGCCACTCCCGACACGCCCTGAACCGTCATCACGAAGGCGACCGATGCGGCGACACCCCAGGACGGATCAAGCTGTGCCAACGCCACCAAGGCCCCGATCTGCAAAGCGAGCCCGCCGTAAAGCGTGGCCGCCAAGCCAAAGCGCGCGGCCAGCCAGCCTGCTGCCAGGTTGGTGACGATGCCCGCGACCTCATACAGCAAGAATAGCCAGGCCAGCTGGATGGGCGTGAAGCCCAGGGTGTTGAAGTGCAACAGCACCAGCATCCGCAGCGCGCCGTCCGACAGCATGAAGGCCCAGTAAGCCGCCGTCACGGCAGCATAGGCGCGAAGCGGGTTGGGCGGCGGCGCGGCGGGGTTTGCGGCGTCAGTCACAGCGACCCCGCCACCATCCGCGCGATATCGGCCAGCCGGCAGGCATAACCCCATTCATTGTCATACCAGGCATAGACCTTCACCTGCGAGCCATTGATGACCATGGTGCACGGCCCATCCACGATGGAGGAGCGCGGATCGTTGGTGAAGTCGCAGGACACCAAAGGCCGGGTTTCAAACCCGAGGATGCCCTTCAGCGGCCCTTCAGCCGCGGCGGCGAAGAGCGCGTTCACCTCCTCGGCCGTTGTCGCCCGCTCTACCTCGAACACGCAATCCGTTAGGGAGGCGTTCAAAAGCGGCACCCGCACCGCATGGCCGTTCAGGCGGCCCTTGAGTTCAGGATAGATCAGCGTGATCGCCGTTGCTGATCCCGTCGTCGTCGGGATCAGGTTCATCAGGGCAGATCGGGCGCGGCGCATGTCCTTTGCCGGACGGTCCACGATCGTCTGCGTGTTGGTCACATCATGGATCGTGGTGATCGATCCGTGGCGGATGCCAAGGTTCTCGTGGATCACCTTCACCACCGGGGCAAGGCAGTTGGTGGTGCAAGAGGCGGCGGTGACAAGGGTCTGGCTGCCATCATAAAGATGATGGTTCACCCCATAGACGAGGTTCAAGGCGCCCCCGTCCTTGACCGGGGCCGAAACGACCACCTTCTTCGCCCCTGCGGCATAGTAGGGCGCCACCTTCGCGGCAGTCTTAAATACACCCGTGCAGTCGATCACCAGATCGACGCCCAGTTCGGCTAAGGGCAGCGCCTCGATGGTCTTCTCATGCGTCAGTCGGATGGTCTGGCCATTGAGGACCAGGGCTTCATTGCCTGCTGTGACCGGCGTGCGCCAGCGGCCATGGACGCTGTCGAATTCCATCAGCAGCGCATGCTGATCAGCATCGCCGACGGGATCGTTCAGCAGTACGATCTCGCCACCGGCGCCTGTATCGATCAAATCGCGCAGGACAAGCTTTCCGATCCGGCCAAGGCCGTTAAGAGCGATACGGGTCATGGGGATCAGGCCTTTGCTTGAGCGTCAGTGCCGATGGCGTCGACACGGGATTGGAGGGACATGCGGCTTAGCGACTCGAACGGCAGCTCGACGAAAGTCATGATCCGCCGGCGCAGTGCGGCATAGGTCTGGGCAAAGACAAGCGCCTTTTCGGCATCGGTCCCGGTCGCCTTTACCGGGTCGGGCAGGCCCCAGTGACCAGTGATCGGCTGGCCTGTCCAGGGCGGGCATTCCTCGGCGGCGGCGGTATCGCAGACTGTGAAGACGAAATCCATGACGATGCTACCCGGCTGCTGGAATTCCGAGAGGTGCTTGGACCGCAAGCCAGAAATGTCGTGGCCGTTGCGCTTCAGGATTTCCAGCGCGAAGGGGTTCAACTCGGTGTTGGGACGCGTTCCTGCGGAGAACGCCTGGAACTTGCCCTTGCCCAGATCGCGCAGGAGCGCCTCGGCAAAGATGGAGCGGGCCGAATTGCCCGAGCAGATGAATAGCACGTCGAAGTCGGTATCGGGAATAGTCCGGTCCATTTGAACGGTGTCCTTTGGGGCGGAGAGTAAAGGTGAAAGGAGGTCGGGCCGGGCGCGGCCCACATCGAGGGCGAGATAGCCGATCAACCCCTCGGTCGTGTCGAGATCGACGGCGTAGAAAAGCGACCGGCCCGCTCGCGTGACTTGGACAAGACCTGACGCCGTCAGGTCGGCTAGATGATGCGACAAAGTGTTCTGTTTCAGACCCAAAGCCTCGGCGATCTCCGTCGGGCGCACTCCTTGCGGGGCGAAGCGCATCAGAAGGCGGAAGACCGCCATCCGACCGGGATGTCCGAGCGTGGCGAAGGCGTGGATGGCGCGATTCTGTTCCATATTTCCCGATTATAGGAAATAATCAGAGCCGTCCAATGAAGGTTTCATGACAGCCTAAGCACAGGCACCTGCACTGCTTGATCCAGATCACGACAAGCGAATGCCTTTCGTACGGGCGACTGAACCGTCCGCTAGGACGGAGTAACGTTATCGTTCTGCGTCCACGTCGACTCGGTAATTGCCCTGAGGTTCCTGGAGCCGGGGCAAGGTCATTCCCTTGCAAGCGGTTCTGAACGCGCGCAAAGCGCGCACATTTGGATGAGCCGCGCCCACCCTGTCATCGAAAACCGATAAAGTGGAAGGGTGGTGGACGTCACTTCGGCCCCCAGTAGCGCTAAAGTTCCGGCTGCTTCAAAAGATGCTGGCCGGGACAAGCTGCGTGCTCGGACCTACCAGCAGAGGAGAAGAATGCACGCAATCCTTCGCGAGAACAGCCGTTCTTCATCAATGCAAGGGAAAAACGCGTCGTCTCTGTCACAGTTATCGGTTACGCCGGAAACCTGTTGCGCGTGCGGTTGGCGAAGGCGACCAGCGTCAGCATCACCGGCACCTCGACTAGCACGCCTACGACCGTGGCGAGGGCGGCGCCCGAGTTCAGACCAAAGAGGCCGATGGCCACGGCCACCGCCAGTTCGAAGAAGTTCGACGTTCCGATCAGGGCGCACGGGGCTGACACCTTGTGGGGCAGCTTCCACGCAAAGGCCCAGGCATAGCCGAGTGCGAAGATGCCATAGGACTGGATGATGATCGGCACGGCAATGAGCGCGATCAGCAAGGGCTGCGCGATGATCACCTGCCCCTGAAAGCCGAAGAGAAGCACCACGGTCAGCAAGAGGCCGAGGACGGACCCGGGCTTTATCCGCGCCGTGAAGTCCGACACCGCCGCGTCACCCCCGCGCGCCATCAAGGCCCGCCGCGTCAGTGCTCCGGCGAACAGGGGAATCACGATGTAGAGGACGACAGACAGGATCAGCGTCTCCCACGGCACGGTGATATCGGTCACGCCAAGCAGAAACGCCACGATCGGCGCGAAGGCCACGACCATGATCAGGTCGTTCACGCTGACCTGCACCAGCGTGTAGTTCGGATCGCCCTTGGTCAGCTGCGACCAGACGAAGACCATCGCCGTGCAGGGTGCGGCGCCGAGCAGGATGAGCCCCGCGATGTATTCGGGCGCTTTCTCTGGATCGATCAGCCCCGCGAAAACGTGGTTGAAGAACAGCACCGCAAGCGCCGCCATGGTGAACGGCTTGATCAGCCAGTTGATGACAAGCGTGATAATGAGGCCCTTCGGTCGCCGCCCCACATCCTTCAGCGAACCGAAGTCGATGGCGATCATCATCGGATAGACCATCGCCCAGATCAGCACGGCCACGACAAGGTTGACCGAGGCATATTCCAGCCCCGCCAGCGCAGTGAACAGGCCGGGCATAAGGTTACCAAGCACAAGCCCCACAAGGATGCAAAGGGCGACCCAGAGGGTCAGCCAGCGTTCGAACAGGCTCATGCAGGTTCTTTCTTTCCGGGAATGCAGCAGGCCCCTTCGGGCGGAGGGGTGAGACCCATGATCAAATCGGCGAGCGGGGCTAATGACGCCGGGTTCAGCGCATAGCAGACCCGCGGTCCGTCGATCTCGCCTGAGATAACGCCAGCGGACTTGAGGATACGTAGGTGTTCCGACACCGTTGACTGAGCAAGGCCGACTGCGCCCACGATATCGCCGCCAATGCAGCCCGGAGTTGCCTGGAGCAATCGAAGGATCCGGATCCGCGCCGGATGTGCGAGGGCCTTTGCCAAGGTGGCCGTCGTTGTCTCGTTCGTTGCCATCTGCGCGCTTTCCAAGCCGGTAAGATTCCGTATATCGTCGATTTACGATTTCGACGGCCATCGGACAAGCGGGTTTGTGGCGCGTTGGGGTCGTTGGCGGCGCGCGGGAGACGCGCCCCGGGAGGAAAAAGATGAAAAGCAGGCGTCGCGCTTTGCTGATGGGGCTGGCGGCCGCGGCCGCGCCCTTCGTTGTAACCCGAGGCTGGGCCCAAGCCCCGGCACCTTTCAGATTTGCACTGACGCCAGTTTTCCTCGACAACGACGCGGCAGTCATTTCTGCCCTTCGCGCCGCTTTGGCCGAAGGCATGGGTCAAGACATTGAACTCGTCCAGCGACGGACTTATCAGGAGATCTCGGGCGCGCTTCTCGACGGTTCCGTGGATGCCGCCTGGACGTGCGGCTATCCCTATCTACAGCACAAGGCCGAACTTTCGCTCCTCGGCGTGCCGGTCTGGCGAGGGC
>AYNO01000148.1 GCA_000500915.1 Rhodobacter sp. CACIA14H1 | reverse complement strand
AGTGGGGCACGAGGTTGGAATTGGCGATCAGGACGCGGGGGGCGTCCTTGTGGGTGCGGAAGACGCCCACGGGCTTGCCGGATTGGACGAGGAGGGTTTCGTCGTCGTTCAGCGTCTTCAGCGTGGCGACGATGCGGTCGAAATCCTCCCAAGTCCGGGCGGCGCGGCCGATGCCGCCATAGACCACGAGTTCGTGGGGATTTTCGGCCACGTCGGGGTGCAGGTTGTTCATCAGCATCCGCATCGGCGCCTCGGTCAGCCATGACTTGGCGGTGATCTCGGTTCCGGTGGGGGGGAAGACGTCGCGGAGGTTGTGGCGTTTGTTCATGATGTGCGGCCCGTGTCAGAGGGTGGGAAGGGGGATGCCGGCGGCGGCAGCAAGGTCGCCGGTGGCGACGAGGCGGGCGGCGGCTTCGAGGTCGGGGGCGAGGAAGCGGTCCTCCTCCAGCGTTTCGACATCGCGGCGCAGGCGGGCGAGGGTCTGTTGCAAGGGCTGCGACGTCCTTAGCGGTGCGCGGAATTCGACGCCCTGCGCGGCGCAGAGCGCCTCGACCCCGAGGATGCGGGAGAGGTTGGCATTCATGCGCGACAGGCGGCGGGCGCCGTGGGCGGCCATGCTGACATGGTCTTCCTGATTGGCGGAGGTGGGGGTGGAGTCGGTCACGGTGGGGTGGGCGAGGTGTTTGTTCTCGCTCATCAGGGCTGCCGTGGTGACTTCGGCGATCATCAGGCCGGAGTTGAGGCCGGGATTGGGCGTCAGGAAGGGCGGCAGGTCGAAGGAAAGCGTCGGGTCCACCATCAGCGCCACGCGGCGTTGGGCGATGGCGCCGATTTCGCTGATGGCAAGGGCGATCATGTCGGCAGCGAAGCCCACGGGTTCGGCGTGGAAGTTGCCGCCCGAGACGATCTGGCCGTCATCCAGCACCAGAGGGTTGTCGGTGGCGGCGTTGGCTTCGATTTCAAGGGTTTGCGCGGCCTGACGCAGGATGTCCATGGCGGCACCCGTGACCTGTGGCTGGCAGCGGATGCAGTAGGGATCCTGCACGCGGGTATCGCCGATCCGGTGGCTTTCGCGGATGGGAGAGCCGTCGAGCAGGGCGCGGAGGGTGGCGGCGGCTTCGATCTGGCCCGCATGGCCGCGGAGCGCGTGGATTTGCGGGTGGAGGGGGGCCGTGCTGCCCATGATGGCGTCGGTGGAGAGGGCAGAGATGACGAGGGCGGCTTGGGCATTGCGCCATGCGTCGAAGAGGCCTGCCAGCGCGTAGGCGGTGGAGAACTGGGTGCCGTTGATCAGCGCCAGCCCTTCCTTCGGGCCGAGGGTGACGGGGGAAAGACCTTTAGCGGCAAGGGCTTCGGCTGCGGGCTTGATCTGGCCGTCCACCTCGGCCTTGCCCGCGCCGATCATGGCGGCGGTCATGTGGGCAAGGGGGGCAAGGTCGCCGGAGGCACCGACGGAGCCTTGGGCGGGGATGACGGGGGTGATGCCCTGCTCCAGCATCGCTTCCAGCAGGGCGACGGTTTCCCAGCGCACGCCGGAGGCGCCGCGCCCGAGGGAGAGGAGTTTCAGCGCCATCATCAGGCGGGCGACGTTGCGGGGCATCGGGTCGCCCACGCCGCAGCAATGCGAGAGGATCAGGTTGCGTTGCAGCGTGGCCGTGTCCTTCGCCGCGATCTTGAGCGAGGCGAGTTTGCCGAAGCCCGTGTTGACGCCATAGACCGCCGTGTCGCCCGCGGCAGCGGCGGCGATGCGGGCGGCGGCGGCTTCGATGGCGGGGCGGGCGGAGGGGTGGAGTTTGGCTGCCGCTTCCGTGCGATAGAGGCGTTCGAGCTGGGCGCGGGTGGTTTCGCCGGGGGTGAGGGTTTCGGTCGTCACAGGCGGCCTCCGATGATGGATTTGTGGAGCGCCTCGGCCCCGATGCGGTAGGAGAGTTCGGCGGGGTGGCCCGCGTCCCAGATGGCGATATCGGCGCGCTGGCCGGGCGCGAGGGTGCCGCGGTCGGTCAGGCCAAGGGCGCGGGCGGCGTGGGTGGTGGTGCCGAGGAGGGCTTCTTCGGGGGTCATGCGGAGGAGGGTGCAGGCCATGTTCATGGCCAACGGCAGCGAGGTCATAGGCGAGGAGCCGGGGTTGCAGTCGGTGGCGACGGCCATGGGGACGCCTGCGGCGCGGAGGGCCGCGATCGGGGGCGGGGTGGTGTCGCGGAGCGTGTAATAGGCGCCGGGCAGGATGGTGGCGACGGTTCCGGCGCGGGCCATGTCGGCGATGCCTTCGGGCGAGAGATGTTCGAGATGGTCCGCCGACAGCGCCGCGTGGCGGGCGGCGAGTTGGGCGCCGCCGAGGTCGGAGAGTTGTTCGGCATGGAGCTTGACCCGCAGGCCGAGGGCGCGGGCGGCGGTGAAGAGGCGGTCCACCTGTGCGGGGGTGAAGGCGATGGTTTCGCAGAAGGCGTCCACGGCATCGACCAGCCCTTCCGCATGGGCGGCGCGGAGCGAGGGGATGGCGACATCGTCGATATAGGCGTCGGGATTTCCCTTGTATTCCGGGGGGATGGCATGGGCGGCAAGGTGGGTCGCGGTGACGGTGACGGGCCGGAGTTGCCCGAGTCGGCGGGCGGCGCGGAGCATCTTCAACTCGTCCGCGATGGTCAGGCCGTAGCCGGATTTGATTTCGACGGTGGTGGTGCCCTGGGCGATCATCGCGTCGAGGCGGGGCAGGGCTTGGGCGATCAGGTCGTCTTCGGTCGCCGCGCGGGTGGCGGTGACGGTGGAGAGGATGCCGCCGCCGGCGCGGGCGATTTCCTCGTAACTCGCGCCTTGCAGGCGGCGTTCGAATTCGGCGGCGCGGTTGCCGGCAAAGACGATGTGGGTATGCGCGTCGATCAGGCCGGGGGTGACGAGGCGGCCTTTGAAATCAAGGGTTTCGTGGCCTTTCGGCGCGTCGCTGCGCGGGCCGGTCCAGGCGATGCGGTCCCCTTCGATCAGGAGGGCGGCGTCGGGGATCAGGCCGTAGCCGCCCGTCATGGTGGCCGCCGTGATGCCGGTCAGGAGAATCGCCATCTTTGCTTGCCTTATGTCTGCGCTTGGGCGTATTATGTCTATACATAATGGGTGAAGTCAAGCGAGGGACCATGCTGATCCATGCAGAGCGGGCGCTGTTGCCGGAGGGATGGGCTGCGGAAGTGACGGTGCGCGTGGAGGGCGGGCGGATCGTTTCTGTCGGTCCCGCAACCGGTGGCACGCGGGTCGGGTGCCTGTTGCCCGCGCCGGTGAACCTGCATTCCCACGCCTTCCAGCGGGCGATGGCGGGCATGACGGAGCGCCGCAGCGAGGGGCAGGATTCGTTCTGGACCTGGCGGTCGTTGATGTATCGCTTTCTGGACAGGCTGACGCCCAGGGATGTGGAGGCCATCGCCGCGCAGGTGATGGTGGAGATGGCAGAGGCCGGATATGCCGCCGTGGTGGAATTCCATTATCTGCATCACCAGCCCGGCGGTGTGCCCTATGCGAATATCGCAGAAATGTCTGAACGGATCGTCAACGCGGCGGAGGAAACCGGGTTCGGCCTGACGCTGCTGCCGGTGCTGTATCAGCGGGGCGGCTGTGATGGGCGGGCGCTGGCGTCGGGGCAGGTGCGGTTCGGCAATGATGCGGCACGGTTCGCGGCGCTGTGGGAGGGGGCGGCGAAGGCCGTTTCGCGCTTGCCGGACGGGGTGACGGGGGTTGCGCCGCATTCGCTGCGGGCGGTGGATGCGGCGGGGCTGCGCATGGCGGAAGGGCTGGCGCCCGATGCGCCGATCCACATTCACCTTGCCGAGCAAGTGGCTGAGGTGGAAGAGGTTTCCGCCGCCTACGGGGCGCGGCCGGTGGAGTGGCTGCTGGCCAATGCGGGGGTGGACGGGCGGTGGTGTCCGATCCACTGCACGCAGATGACGGCGGCCGAGACGGTGGCGCTGGCGCGGTCCGGCGCGGTGGCGGGGCTCTGCCCGATCACCGAGGCGAATCTGGGGGACGGCATCTTTGACGGGGTGCGCTTTGCAGGGGCGGGCGGGCGCTGGGGCGTCGGGTCGGATTCCAATGTGCGGATATCCTTGGCCGAGGAGTTGCGTCTGTTCGAGTATTCGCAAAGGCTGCGCGACCGGGGGCGGGCGATGCTGGCAGACGGCGTGCGGTCCACGGGGCGGGTGCTGTGGGAGGGCGCTGCTCAGGGTGGCGCACAGGCGGCGGGGCGCGACTCGGGGGCGATCGTCGCGGGGGCGGTGGCGGATCTTGTGGCGCTGGACATGGACAGCCTGCATCTGGCGGGGCGGGAGGGGGATGAAATCCTGGATGCCTTTGTTTTTGCGGGGAATGACGGGCTGGTCAGTGAGGTATGGTCGGCGGGGCGGCATGTGGTGACGGACGGTCGCCATGTGGCGCGGGAGGGGGTGGAGCGGCGGTTCCGGTCGGTGATGGCGGCCCTGCGGGAGCGGGCGTGATGGGCTGGGAGGATGTGCGCGAGGAGGTGCTGCGCCGGATCAGGGCGCGGGACTGGCCACCGGGGGAGGTGATCCCCGGCGAGGAGGCGCTGGCGGCGGAATTCGGGGTGGCGCGGGCGACGGTGAACCGGGCGCTGCGGGAACTGGCGGAGGCGGGGCTGCTGGAGCGGCGCAGGAAGGCGGGGACGCGGGTGGCGCTGCTGCCGGTGCGGAAGGCGACGCTGGACATTTCCATTATCCGCCAAGAGGTTGAGGCGCGGGGTGAAAGCTATGCGCATCGCGTTCTGGCGCAGCGGATGGAGGGGATTTCCCTTGCGGCGGCGGTCCGGATGGGGGTGCCGGCGGGGGCGTCGATGCTGTTTCTGGAAACGCTGCATCTGGCGGGGGGGCGGCCCTTTGCGCATGAGGTGCGGTGGCTGAACCCGGACGTCCTGCCGGGGCGGGTGGTGCCGGATTTCGGGGCGGTGAGTGCCAATGAATGGCTGGTGCAGAATGTCGCCTATGCCACTGGCGACATTGCCTTTTCCGCCGAGGCGGCGACGGCGGCGGAGGCGGCGGCGCTGGGGATTGCGGCGGGCGATCCGGTCTTCGTGACAGAGCGGGTGACTTGGACGGCGGAGGCGCCGATCACCTTTGTCCGGCTGCTGCACGGGCCGGGATACCGGCTGCGGACCATGGTGTGACGGCTGTGCCGGATGTCGTGCCGCAGACTGTACCGCAAACTGTCAGCACGCGGCGGGCGCTGCGTTCAGGGTCTGTAAGGAAACGGGGCGGTCGCTAAACTTGTTCGCATTCGGTCCATGACGGGGGCGGCCGGACCTGCCTAGCCTTGCCGGCGATGGTTGTGCGTCCTGTCCTTGCCCTGGTCTGCCTGTCCCTCCTGCCGGTGGCGGGGGAGGTGCGGGCGCAGGCCTTCTGGGAACGCACCGCGCTGATCGATGCCTATCGCGGGTCGCACCGGTCATCCGTCGCGGCGGGGCTGCGCGAGGGCGGGTATGAACTGTCGGGCGGGGCGGCTGTGCGCTTCCGCGACTGGTACAGCCCGCGATGGCCGGAGGTGACGGTCCTGTTCCTGACGGAGCTGTCGCCCGCGTTCGGGCTGATCTGGGGGGCAAGCAGCGGCGAGCGGGGGGTGAAGTACCGGATCGCCCCGGCGCTGCATCTGGGCTTTGTCTGGCGGCACGCGCCCTTTGACGGGGCCGAGGTGACGGTTGCGGCGGTGCATCCGCTGTTCGGTCGGATGCGGGAATTTCCCTGCGTGGCGGATTACGGGGCCTTGGGCGGCATCCAGACGGTGAACTGCCGTCTGGCCGCCGCGCCGGTCCCGCCGGAGGACACGCTGCAGCACATGGTCGATCTGTCGGGGCGCAGCGATGCCTGGGTGACGGTGGGGTTCCGGCTGGACTTCTGATCAGCGGATCGCGGCGGGGGCGAGGGCGCGGGCGATGCTGGCCTCTCCCCTGCCGTGGAGGGTGGCGGAGTAGTTGCGGATCGTGTCGGTACGGGCGGTGGCGAGGAGTTGGCCGGTGATCTGGACCGGGGTGGCGCGGGTGAATTTGCTGCCCAGGACGGCGGCATAGCCCGCCACGACCGGCGCGGCGAAGGAGGTGCCGGACAGGCGCGTCAGGTCCGAGGGGACGCCGACGACGAGGAACTGGCCCTGCAGCGTGGCATCGGCGCCCGGCCGGTTGGAATAGGCGGCCAGCGTGGCGGGGCGGGCGGTGCTGCCATGCGCCGTCAGGGCGCCGACGAAGATGGTGGAGGGCGTGCCGGTCAGATCGCGGCTGAGATAGTCGAACCGGCCTGTTACGGTGGGCGTGCCGATGTCGATGCCGTCATTCCCCGCCGATTTCACCACCACGGCGCGGCCGGTGCGGGCGAAGCCGATGATCGACGCCTCGCGCGGGGTCCAGCGGATGTTGCTGCCGGCGGCGGCCATCATGCCGTAGGACAGGTTCAGCGTGTTCAGCCCGCCTTGCAGCGTGATCGCCTGTGTCGTGCCGAAATCGCGGGTGAAGACGCGGGCGGAGGGCGCGATGAGGCCGGTCTGCAGCGCCGTCCATTCGCCGTGGCGCAGCCGTTCGGTCGTGCCGCGCAGGATGCCGGTGCTGCGGCTGGTGCTGCGGAAATCGTCCACCACGGTGATCGAGGTGCCCTGACCGCGGAAGCCAAGGCTCCATGCGCGGGCGATTTCGGATTGCATCCACGGGCGGAGCTGTTGCGCCGTGGCGGGCGCGGCGGGAAGGAGGGCGAGGGGGACGATGGCGAGGGCGGCGAGGGCCAGAGGGCGGAGGCGGGACAGCATCGGGGACTCCTTTCACCACGGTTCGATGTGCGGAAGGATGCGGCTGCGGTGCCCGGGCTGCAATTGCGCGGGCTGTTAAAATGCTGCGCAACTGGCTGTTTAATATGGAAAAAACGGTTCAAATCGTCGGCTTCAGCGCCCCGTGAGGCGGCGCTGGACGATGCGGTGCAGTTTGCGGTGCAAGGGCGTGATGCGGTGGCGGAGGTGGGTGGCGGCATAGACCGGCTGGCGCAGGACGGGGGCATCCGTCACCTCGCGGAAGCGGCCGGTGGCAAGCATCTGGGTGGCGGTGCGTTCCAGCACATAGCCCGCGCCGCCCATTGCCTGCAGGAGGGAGGCGACGGTGGCGCTTTGGCCGACCGAGACGGGGGCGGAGGCGAATTCGGGCGTGAGGTCGCGGTGCATCGCTTCGAACATCGGGGAGAAATGCGCGAAGATGAAGGTTTCGGGGGGGACTTCGGCGCGGCGGTCGGTGTCGGTGCTGACCATGCGGTAGGTGACTTCGCCCAGTTCGGAAAAGTGCAGGTCGGGATGGGGTTTGGGGGAATACATCACCGCGAAGTCTAGGATGCCTGTGAGGACATCGGCGCACATCTGGTTGGAATAGTCGGGTTCGATGTAGAAGGCCGTATCGGGGAGCGCCCGGCGGAAATCGGCGATCCATTCGCCGATGTGCTGGGCGGCAAGGTCGTTCTGGATGCCCAAGCGGATCAGGTGCGCGGCGCGGTCGGGGACCTGGATGCGGCGCCGCGCCTCGTGCCATTCGTGGCGCAGGGCGCGGGCGTGGGGTTCGAAGCGTTTGCCTTCGGTGGTCAGGTCGGTGCCGGCGCGGGAGCGGGTGAAGAGTTTTGCGCCGAGCGCGGATTCCAGCGCCGCAATGCGGGCGGAGACGGTGGATTGGGTGATCGCCAGCCGTTCCGCCGTGCGGTTGAAGCTGCGGCTGTCGCAGAGGTCGAGGAAGGTTTCGAGCTGGTCGATCTGCATGGATGTGTCGGGGGGCGGCCTAATCGCGTTTTCCGATCAATAGGCGCGTCGGGGCCGAATTGAAAGGGCGGGGTTTGGCTGTCATCCTGCCGCGCGGAATGGGCGGAGGATGTCATGGCGGATTTTCCCACGAGCGCGCGGGTGGTGATCATTGGCGGGGGCGCGGTGGGGGCGTCGTCCTTGTATCATCTGGCCAAGGCGGGGTGGACGGATTGCGTCCTGCTGGAAAAGAACGAGCTGACGGCCGGTTCGACATGGCACGCGGCTGGGAATGTGCCGACGTTTTCGTCCAGCTGGTCGATCATGAACATGCAGCGCTATTCGGCGCAGCTTTATCGGGGGCTGGGAGAGGCCGTCGATTACCCGATGAATTACCATGTGACCGGGTCGGTGCGGCTGGGGCACACGAAGGAGCGGTTGCAGGAATTCAAGCGGGTTGTCGGCATGGGGCGGTATCAGGGGATGGACCTGGACATCCTGTCGCCCGACGAGATCCGGTCGCGCTATCCCTTCCTTGAGACGCATGATCTGAGCGGGGCTTTGTATGACCCCTATGACGGGGATATCGACCCCGCGCAGTTGACGCAGGCTTTGGCCAAGGGCGCACGCCAGATGGGGGCGCGGATCGAGCGGTTCTGCCCCGCGACCGGCGTGCGGCGCGAGGGGGACGAGTGGGTGGTGGAGACGCCGAAGGGCGAGATCCGCTGCGAGATCGTGGTGAATGCCGCCGGATACTATGCGCGGGAGGTGGCCAAGATGTTCGGCCGCGACCTGCCGATGATGGTGATGAGCCATCAGTATCTGCTGTTCGATACGATCCCGGAGTTGGAAAGCTGGTCCAAGGGGGTGGGGCACAAGCTGCCGCTGCTGCGGGACGTCGATTCCAGCTATTACCTGCGGCAGGAGAAGTATGGCTTCAATCTTGGGCCCTACGAGAACCCCTGCCGCGCCCATTGGGCGACGCCGGATGATCCGATGCCGGAGGATTTTTCGTTCCAGTTGTTCCCCGACGATCTGGAGCGGTTGGAATGGCATATCAACGACGCGATGGCGCGGGTGCCTTTGCTGGGTCAGGCGAACCTGACCAAGGTGATCAACGGGCCGATCCCCTATACGCCTGATGGCAACCCATTGATTGGCCCTATGCCCGGGGTGCCGAATGCCTTCGAGGCCTGCGTCTTTACCTTCGGCATCTGCCAGGCGGGGGGCGCGGGCAAGGTGCTGGCGGAATGGGTGACGGAGGGGGCGACGGAATGGGACATGTGGTCCTGCGATCCGCGCCGCTTCACGGGGTTCGAGGACCCGGACTATTGCGTGAAGAAGGGGATGGAGGTGTACGGGCACGAATATGCCATCCATTTCCCGCATCACGTCTGGCCCGAGGGGCGGGGGAAGAAGCTGTCGGCGGTGCATGACCGGACGGCGGCCTTGGGGGCGCAGTTCGGGCCGTATAACGGCTGGGAGCGGGCGCTGTGGTATGCGCGGCCCGGGGATGACACGAGCGAGGCGGCGCAGCGGACATGGGAGCGGGAAGGCCCGTGGTTCGGGGCGGTGCGCGAGGAATGTCTGGCGGTGCGGGATGCCTGCGGCATCCTCGACCTGCCGGGGTTTTCGCGCTTCATGCTGACGGGGGCGGGCGCGGCGGATTGGCTGGCGGAGCAGGTCACGGGCAAGCTGCCTTCGGTCGGGCGGCTGGGGCTGGCCTATTTCGCGGATGAAAAGGGGCGGATCGTCACCGAGATGTCGGTGGCGCGGATGGGGGAGGAGCAGTTCCTGCTGATCACGGCCGCGACGGCGCAGCTGCATGACAGGGAGTGGTTGCAGCGCCATCTGGCGCCGGGGTTGCGGCTTGAGGACGTGACGGAGGGGTGGTCCTGCCAGATTTTGACCGGGCCGAAGT
>AYNO01000147.1 GCA_000500915.1 Rhodobacter sp. CACIA14H1 | reverse complement strand
GCGCTTTACAGCCTGCCCCCCGCCGGGCAGCTTTCGCTTTACGAGGCGGACCGTCAGGGCAACCGGCTGGACCGTGCAACCGAGGCGGTGCTGGCCGTGCTGGACGGGTCGGTGACGAATATCGTGCAGGGCGTGCTGCTGCCCGATCTGGCGCCCGTGCAGACGCTGGCGATGGATATCGGCGCGACGGCACCGCCCATGCTGGCGCTGGACCGGATCAGCACCACCGTCCTGGGCGCCGTCAACAGCGGCGAGATCGTGGCGTCGATCGAGGTCCGCACCGATGAGGCGGGGCGCAGCTTCACCGTGGACATCGACCGCGCACGCATCGCCACGGGCGGGTCCATCGCGCTGAGCGGGGCCGTGGCGGGCGATGTCATGGCAAGCACCATGACGATCCGCGAGATCGGGGGCGGGGCGGGTGCAGGCGCCGTCGCGGCCAACCTGTCCATGAACATGGGCGAGGTGCGGGGCCGTGTGACCAATGCCGTGACCAGCCAGAGCACGACCATCGCATCTATCACCACGACAGTCATCGGGGCGGTGAACTCCGGTATCGTCGATGCTGGCAAGACGGCGGCGGGCGTTATCCAAAGATAGCGGACCCATCCACCGGCGCGGCATGGCGCGGGTTTGAACCGGTTTAACGATTTATCCGTGTGGTGCCCCGAGGGGGAGAGCCACCGACCTGCCCACTTCGGGGTCGGACGCGGTCCGACCCCGTTTTTTCTATGGGGGAACAGCAGGTTGCGTTGTGGGAAGCGATGCGGTGGCCGGACAGGCCGCCCGACCGGCCGCCGATCAGTCCGGCAGCAGTTGCGAGGCGAGCAGCGCGGCCTGCGTACGGTTCTTGGCCGAAAGCTTGCCGCAGATCGCCCGGACATGCATCTTGACCGAGACGAGGCTGAGCCCCAGCGACTGCGCGATCTCCTTGTTCATCCGTCCCAGACGGATCTGCCGCAGCACCTCGATCTCCTTGGGCGACAGGTTCAGCCCGCCCTCCGTCATCCGTTCGCTGGGCGAGGAGAGGAAGGAGGCGGGCACGAAGGTTTCCCCCGCCAGCACGAAGCGGATCGCGTTCAGCAGGGTGCGCAGCGAGCTGCTTTTCGGGATGTAGCCACGGGCGCCGACTTCCAGCGCATGTTCGATGACCTCGCGCCGTGCGCGTCCGGCAAAGAGGATGACGGGCTTCGGCAGCAACTGGCGGACGACCTGTTCGATATCCTTCGGCGCGTTCATCCCCGGGGCGTTCGGGTCGATCAGCAGGGCATCATATTCGCCGATCCTGGAGAACAGGTCCTTCGTGCCCTCGGTCCGCCCCGCCACGGTTCCGTGCATCCCGTTCCGTTCCAGATAGTCGGCCAGCAGTTCGGCAACGATTGGATCAGCATCGACGATAAGAATATTGACCACGTCATTCATAGGCTGCTCCGTGTTTTCTTTTGTCGGGGACTTCGTGGTGTTCCCGTTGGTGTGCGCCCTGCTTATTGCAATCGGATTGATATTATTAGCCGTTCTACCCCCAATGCGTCATGCGGAGACCATTGGCGCGAACGGCTGCCATTTCCGAGTAAGGCTGTTGTACCCGTAGGGTCAGGGGGCGTCCCAAAGGATGGGACCAAGCAGGACCCGTCAAGGCATCACCTACCTTGGTTGGCGTTTTCGGCGCGGCCCGCCCCCACGAGAGCCGCCGCGACGCCATAGGACGGCGCGACGGGCCTTCGGGCCGGTCCTAGACATGGGCCGGTATGGAAGGATGGTCGCCATGATGGAAACGGAGAGCGATCCGGCCCGCGGTCCGGTATTGATCGTAAGTCCCGAGGCGACGGTGGTGGAGGCGCTTGCCGCCTGCCTGAACGATGCCTACGGGATCAACGCGCAGCCTGTCTGTTCGGCGGCCGATCTGGGCCGGCGCATCGAAAGCCGGCGCCGGGCGGGGCTGATCCTGATCGACAGCCAGTTCCTTGGCACCGACACGCTGGACGGCGGGTTGATGGGCGAGACGCCCGTGGCGCTGCTGACCGATCATGCGGATGCCGAAACCTCGGCCGCCGTGCTGGACGGGCGGTTCTGCGGCGCCCTGACCAAGGCCACCCCGCTGCGCACCGCCGCTGCGGCGATCCGGTTGATGCTGGGCGGTGACGTCTATCTCCGCGAGAACGACGCCCGCGCCCCTGCCGTGCCCGGCAAGACGGCCATGTCGGAACGGCGCAGCGCCATCGGCGCACTCATCGCGGCGGGGCGGTCGAACCGGCAGATACAGGAGGAACTGTCTCTGTCCGCGTCGCTGGTCGCGGCTGAAATCCGCGTGCTGCTGCGGCTGTTCGGCGTCAGGAACCGCACGGAACTTGCCATGCGCTGGCGCGACGGCGCCTGACGGGCGGCGGCGGGGCGGATCAGGCCTCGATCACGGAGGCGATGGCCTGTTCGGCGGCGCGGAGCGCGGGCAGGCCTTCGCTGGTGAAGGGCAGGGTGCGGTAGAGCGCCTCGATCAGCGACGGCACCACCATGGCGATGCGTGCAAGCGTTTCCTCGTCATCGACGATGACATCCTGTTCGATCTGCGAACTGAGGTCCGAGAAAAACGCAGTACCGGCAAACAAGGACATGGACCCCTCCTGAACTCCATGCTTGGTGAAGTAGATTGTAAGGTTGTGTAAGTAAATGCAGGCTTAAGTATGCGGTATGTAAGCTTCCTACCGATGCATGTACCCGCCCATCCGTCCGCAATCTTGCGGGTGTGGCACGGGAATGTAACTGCGGACCGGTAGCATGGCCATGGATGCAGCGTGTCTTCCGCTTTCGGAGCCAATTCATCGTTGCACCGCAGGGTGTTGAACTGGCTTGCGCTTGTGGCAGCCGGTCTGCTCTTGCTGCTGCTTGCCTTCGCGCCGCCATCCGCCCCGCCGCAATCGCTGGTGTCCGATGTGGCAAAGCTGGAGGACCGGACGGCCGCACTTGATATCGGGGACGTGCAGGAAATGGCTTTCGCGCCGTCCGCCACCCACCTTGCCGAGGGATATACGCGGTCGGCCTTCTGGTTCCGGATGCGCCTGCACCGCCCGGAAGGGAAGGACGAGTCCGTCGTCCTGCGCTTCTTCCCGCCGGTCCTGGACGAGATTTCGGTCTTCACCCCCGCGCCCGACATCCGCGCGGGCTGGACGCGCGAGGATCTGCACCTGCGGGCCGATACTGCCCTGCGCGGCACGCTGGTTTCCGTCCCGCCGGAAGGGGTGGAGGTCTTCGTCCGCGTCGCCTCGGTCGGCAGCATCACGGCGGCGATCGACGTTATGACGCGGCAGGCGGCGCTGTCGGACGGGCTGGGGTCGGACATGGAGCAATTCGCCTATCTGGCGCTGATGCTGGTGCTCATGGTCTGGTCGCTGCGGATGTATGCGCTGACCGCCGACCGGCTGTTCCTTGGCTTTGCGGCGGTCCAGATCGTGTGGATACCGCATAACATGCTGGTCTTCGGCTATCTGCCGCTGTTGCTGGATTTCGGGGATGGCTGGCAGTTCTGGGCGTTGCGCTTTCTGGCCATCGTCAATTCCGTTGCCGGTTTCGCCTTCCACCGTGCCGTGTTGCGGCGCCACGATCCGCCGCTCTGGGCGCTGCGGGGGCTGGATGTCCTGACCGGGATATCCGCGTCGATGATGTTCTACTACCTGCTGGGCGACAGGGCGCTGGCCCTGCGCATCAACGGCCTCTGCATCTTTGTCTTCCCCTTCCTCCTGCTGCTCAACGTGGCCCTTGCCCGGCGCGGGACGGGGCGGGGCTGGTCGCGCTGCGGCTGGTCTATCTGCTGTTCTGCACGACGCTGTTCCTGTGGATATTCACACTGCTGGGCTTCGGCCATGCACAGGCCAATGACCGCTATTCGGTGATCCTGCACGGGCTGTCCACGGGCCTTCTGATGTTCATCCTGCTGCGCCTGCACGGCAAGGGCGTGCTGGCCGTCCTGCGCCGCGCCGAAGAGGCGCTGGTCGCCGCCGAGACGCTGCACAACGTCGAACGTCGCTACAGCGAGATCCGGCTGCGGTTCATCGACATGCTGGCGCACGAAACGCGCAACGCGCTGGCGGTGATCAACATGTCCGTGGCGGGCCCCGTCTTCGCGGACCGCCAGCGCAAGCGGGTGATGGACACGATCAGCGATCTGGACTCCATCATCGAACGCAGCACGCAACTGGCGCGGCTCCAGCAGGGGGCGGCCGATGTCGGCATGTCCGGTTTCGATCTGGTCGAGATGCTGCGCGACATCCGTGGCGCATCGGCCGACGCGTCGCGGGTGCGGCTGGTCGCGCCCGAGGGTCTGGCGGTGCAGAGCGATCCGGTGCTGATGAAGGTGATCCTGTCCAATCTGGTGGAGAACGCGCTGAAATACTCCGCCGACGGTTCCGCAGTGACGGTGACGCTGGACCGCGCGGCGGACCGTGTGCGCATCGCGGTGGAAAACGGGGCGGGCCGCTTCGGGATGCCCGATCCGGCGCGGGTGTTCAGCAAATTCTACCGGGGCGAACATGCGCAGGCCCGTTTCGGGTCCGGGCTGGGGCTGAGCATCGCGCAGCATCTGGCAACGGTGCTGGGCGGGGTAATCCGCTATGAACCGGAGGCGCAGACGGTGCGCTTTGCGGTGGAGCTGCCATGCTGAAGGTCACGCTGATCGAGGACAACATGCTCCTGCGCGAGACGATGGAGGAATTCCTGTCGGCCGAAGGGCATGACGTGTCCTGCTTCGCCTCGGCGGAAGAAGCGGCGGGCAGCGCGGCCCTGCAATCGGCGCAGGTCGTGGTGCTGGACCTGAACCTGCCGGGCGAGAACGGGATCAGCCTTGCCCGCAGGCTGCGGCAGGCGCGGCCCGATCTGGGGATCGTGATGCTGACTGCCCGCACCGATCCGGCGCAGCGGCAGCAGGGGTATGAATCGGGCGCGGACATCTATCTGACGAAGCCCAGCTCCCCGGGCGAGCTGGCGGCGGCGCTGCGGTCGCTGGCGCGGCGGCTGGCCCCCGTTCCGGCACAGGCGGACGAAGACCTGCGCATCGACACCGCGCGTCTGCTGGCCATCGGCCCCGGGGGACGCGTGACGCTGTCGGCCTTCGAGACGGACCTGCTGCGCCAGTTCGGGCGGGCCGATGACCGGCGGCTGTCCTTTGCCGAGATTGCCGCCCTCGAAGGCAGTTCGGCCAACCGTGGCGCGCTGGATGTGCGGATCACGCGGTTGCGCAAGAAGCTGGCGCAGATCATGCGCGGCGGCAATCCCATCGTCGCCATACGGGGCACGGGCTATCAGTTGACCCTGCGCGTGGTGGAAGGGGGCGGTCCGTTCGCCGCAGAACCCGGCACGGTGCGGAGCGGGTCGGGCGACTGACCGGCCCCGCCTGCGCCGGCGTCCGTCAGTCCACGGCCTGCATCAGCTTGATCCACCTGCCCAAAATCGGACGGGTGCAGCGCCGTCGGGCGGGCGTCGAACACGGCCATCCGTCCCGCGAAGGACACCGGACGGCAAAGCTGTTCCACCACGTGATAGCGCGGGCGGTCAACGTAATCGTCGAACAGGATGCGGGTCGGACGGGTGATGTTCAGCAGGGTCCCGACGAAGCAGCCGATGCGGAACCGGCCGTCGATCAGCACCACGTCGGGATGGCGGAAATCCCCGCGCCGCCAGACGGATAGCGGATAGTCGGTGAACTGGCGCCAGTGCGCGTCATCCTGCGGATATCCCCATTCGCGTGTCGGGCCGATATCGGCATGGTGCAGATGGACCTGCCCCTTCGGCGGATGCGCGTCGAACCAGTGCCGCATCCGGTCGGCCCAGTCCGCATCGCTTTCGACCGAGAAGGTGACCGTTCCCTCCCGCTCTGCCGCGACGAGGGTCGATCCGCCCGACCCGAATTCCAGTATGCTCTGCGCCTTCGCGTATTGTTCGCGCAGCAGCGTCGCGGCCTCGGGGGGCAGGGTCAGTTTCGGGGCCTTCAGGGCAGCCGGACGGCGGGGGCACGGGCGGGGGCCGGCTTGCGCGGCGGTGGCGGGGCGTCGCCTTCGGGAAAGATGTCGTGCAGCCCGTGGAAAGCCAGCAGGTGTTCGACGGTCTTGACCGGATGGCAGAACTGCGCCCCGTCCGGATCGGTGGTCAGCAGTTTCGTGGCCTTGAACGTCGCGGGTTTCGTGATCGACGGCCACTTCCTGCGGAAGTCGCAATAGGCAAGGCCGGCATGGGCGGCGAAACTGGGCATGGTCACCTCGTAATGCCCGCCCCAACCGGCATCCAGCGCCGCCGCATAGCCGTCGATGAAGGCGCGGCTGTAGTAGAGGATGGGCAGGAAGGCCCGCAGCATCCGGTCCGGCGTCAGGGCGGCGCGGATCTCTTCGGGTGCCGTGAAGGTCGGCCACCATTTCCAGCCCGGATCGCCCTTCTGCGAGGCAAAGGCCTGCGCGACGAAATCATAGGGGGCAAAGCGTGCCAGCATCCGCAGATAGGTGTCCCGCACCCCCGCCATGCAGACGACGTCGGATTCGATCCGCAGGAAGGCATCGTATCCGGGCAGGAGCCGTGCGGCGCGGATCAGCTTCAGGTCGGGATTGCCGGGGATGACCTTCGTCACGCCCGGCTTTGCCTTGCGGCCCGGGGGGAAGATGTCGGCATCCGTCAGCACGATCACGCGGTCGTCCTGGCGGTGCGTGCCGCGGGGCGCGTGCAGCAGCAGGTGGACGGCCACGTCGGGTTCAAGCGTCTCGGACAGCAGGCGGAACTGGTGGAAGACCAGCGCATCCATCCGGTGCGCGTCCAGCAGCAGGGCGACTTTCGGCTTCGCGGGGGACTCTTTCGCCGGTGCCATCACCGGCCCCCTGCGCAGGAAGGGCCGCAGGGCTGGAAAACTGGGGTCAAGGACGCACTCACTTGTTAAACCGACACATCGAACCAGCGCTGGCCATGGGCCGCGCAGGGATGAGGTTACAAAGCTTCCCCCCGCGCGTCCATATCCGCGAACAGCGTGCCACGCGCCCTGCTTAGGCCGCGCCTAAGCAACGGACAGCGAAATCGACATTTCGCCAAAGCCGCATCCTGCCTATCCCTTTTGCAGGCACCAGACGGGAGAGACGGCAATGGTCGAGAAGGTGGATACACTGGTCATCGGCGGCGGGCAGGCCGGGATCGCCATGTCGGAACACCTGTCGCGGGTGGGAATTCCGCATCTGGTGCTGGAACGCCACCGCATCGCCGAACGCTGGCGGACGGAACGCTGGGACAACCTCGTGGCCAACGGGCCGGCATGGCATGACCGCTTTCCCGGCCAGACCTTCGACGACCTGCCGCCCGATGCCTTTCCCTCCAAGGACCGGATCGTGCGCTATTTCGAGGATTATGCCGCCCGCATCGCCGCGCCCCTCCGCTGCGGGGTGGAGGTGACGGCGCTACGCCCCCGCGACGGTGGCGGCTTCGTCGCCGACACCAGCGCCGGACGCTTCGAGGCAGCGCGGGTGGTCTGCGCCACGGGGCCGTTCCAGAAGCCGCTGATCCCCGCGATGGTGCCCGAAACGGCGGGGCTGATGCAGATCCATTCGGCAGGCTACCGCAATCCCGCCCAGCTGCCCGATGGCGCGGTGATGGTGGTGGGGGCGGGGTCGTCGGGGGCGCAGATCGCCGATGAACTGGCCCGCGCGGGGCGCAGGGTCTTCCTGTCGGTCGGTCCGCATGACCGCCCGCCACGGGCCTATCGCGGCAAGGATTTCGTCTGGTGGCTGGGCGCGCTGGGCAAATGGGACGCCCGCGCCCGCACGCCGGGGACGGAACATGTCACCATCGCCGTCAGCGGGGCGCGGGGGGGGCACACGGTCGATTTCCGCGACCTTGCCGCGCTGGGCATCACTCTGGTCGGCCGGACCGAGGGCCATGAGGCGGGCAGGCTGCGCTTTGCCGCCGACCTGCAGGCCAATATCCGGGCGGGGGATGCCAATTACCTGTCCGTGCTGGACGAGGCCGATGCCTATGTCGCCGCGCAGGGGCTGGATTTCCCGGCAGAGCCGCAGGCCCGCGTCTTTCCGCCCGATCCGGCCTGCGTCACCGATCCGGTCCTGTCGCTGGACCTTGCGGCAGAGGGGATCACGACGATCATCTGGGCCACGGGCTATGGCTTCGACTATGGCTGGATGAAGCTGGATGCGCTGGACGCGCAGGGGCGGCCCGATCACCGCGAAGGCGTGTCCTCCCGCGTGCCGGGGCTGTATTTCCTCGGCCTGCCCTGGCTGACGCGGCGGTCTTCGGCCTTCATCTGGGGCGCGTGGCGCGATGCTGCCGACCTTGCGGACCGGATGGCAGGTGACAGCGGGGCCGTCCGCGCGGCGGAATAGCGGGCCGCGCCGCCTGGGGTTGCGACACGCAACTCCATTGCTCCCCTGGGCTTTTTCCGGCAAAGGTTAACCGGCATTTGTGACCTGCAGGGAGAGGCGAATTGATCCACCCGGTTCTGTTGTGCGGCGGCTCCGGTACCCGCCTCTGGCCCCTGTCGCGCAAGAGCTTTCCCAAGCAGTTCACGAAACTCGTCGGGGGTGAAAGCCTGTTCCAGTCCTCGGCCCGCCGCCTGTCGGGGCCGGGCTTCACCGCGCCGGTCGTCATCACCGGCTCCGACTACCGCTTCATCGTGACCGAGCAGCTTGTCGCGGCGGGGATCGATCCGGGCGCGGTGCTGATCGAACCCGAAGGGCGCAATACCGCGCCTGCGGTTCTGGCCGCCGCTTCGCATCTGGCCAAGGCGGACCCCAAGACCGTCATGCTGGTCGCCCCTTCGGACCATGTCGTGCCCGACGCCGCCGCCTTCCGCGCCGCGGTCGAGGCGGGGCTGCCTGCCGCCATGGCGGGCAAGATCGTCACCTTCGGCATCCGCCCCACGCGGGCGGAAATCGGCTATGGCTGGCTGGAGGTCGCGGGCCAGCCGCAGGACAACCGCCCCGTCACCCTGACCCGCTTTGTCGAGAAGCCGAAGCAGGACGTGGCCGAGTCGATGCTGGCCTCGGGCAATTTCCTGTGGAATGCGGGCATCTTCCTTTTCACCGCCGAAACCATCCTTGCCGCCTTCCGCGCCCATGCCCCCGCGATGGTCGCGCCCGTGACGGCGGCGGTGGAGGCGGCGCAGGCCGATCTGGGGTTCCTCCGCCTCGACCCGTCGGCATGGGCAAAGGCCGAAGCCATATCGGTGGATTATGCCGTGATGGAACGCGCGGCCAATCTGGTGGCCGTGCCCTTCGGCGCGGGCTGGTCCGATCTTGGCGGCTGGGATGCGGTCGCGTCGGAGATGGGCGGCGACGCGCAGGGCAACGCGCTGGGCGGCAATGCGACGGCGATCGACTGCACCGGCTCGCTCCTGCGGGCCGAGGACGAGGGGGTGGAACTCGTCGGCATCGGCCTGACGGACATCATCGCCATCGCCACCGGTGACGCCGTCCTCGTGGCGCACCGGTCGCGGGCGCAGGATGTGAAGAAGGCGGTGGAGGTGCTGAAGGCCAAGGGCGCGAAACAGGCCGAGGCCTTCCCCCGCGACCACCGCCCCTGGGGCTGGTTCGAGACGCTGGGCCCTGTCGCCCCGCTTCCAGGTGGAAGCGGATCGTCGTCAAGCCGGGCGCGGCGCTGTCGCTGCAAATCGCACATGCGACCGGTCGGAACACTGGATCGTGGGTCAGCGGCACCGCCAAGGTCGACGGTGGGATGACCAGCGTGAAGCTCGTGACGTGAAAACGAGTCCGT
>AYNO01000146.1 GCA_000500915.1 Rhodobacter sp. CACIA14H1 | reverse complement strand
CTCCCGGAACGCGTCCACGACCTCTTCATAGACCTTGCGCTTGAACGGCACGATCGATGCGACCATCTCCGCCGCCCCGATCCAGCGCCAGCGGCTGAATTCCGGATGTTCGCTGTCGATCCGCACCTGGTCATCCGTCCCGAGGAACCGGAACAGGAACCACTTCTGCCGCTGCCCGCGATACTTCCCGCCCCAGACCTTGCCCAGCAATTCGGGCGGCAGGTCATAGGTCACCCAGCCATCGGTCTTGGCCACGAATTCCACCAGATCGGCGGTGACGCCCGTCTCTTCCCACAACTCGCGCAGCGCAGCGGCCCTGGGCTTTTCCCCCGGGTCGATCCCGCCCTGCGGCATCTGCCAGGCGGCCACGGTGGAATCCAGCCGCTGCCCCGCGAAGATCTCGCCACGGGCATTGATCAGCACGACCCCCACGCAGGGGCGATAGGGCAGCGTCGCGGGATCGACCATGTCACGCACCGGGCCGCCCGCAGGGGACGGCCCGCCTTTCCTCACTGCCCCTCGGCGGCGGGCGCCGCCACCGCGTTCAAACCGCGCAGGATGTCCACCGCATAGGCAAGCTGGTAATCCTCGTCGCGCAGGGCGGCTGTCTCCTCGATCCGCGCACGTTCCTCTTCCAGAAGCTTGCGCTCGTCCTCGGTCATGGAATCGTTGGTGATGCTGCCGCGCAGATCCGCCTCGGATTGCGGCCGCCGTGCCGCGCTCGTCTCTTCCTCTTCCTCCGGTTCCGTGCTGCGCACCGGCTGGTTCACCACGATATCCGGCATCACCCCCAGCGACTGGATCGACCGGCCCGACGGCGTGTAATACCGCGCCGTGGTCAGCCGCATCGCCCCGTCGCCCCGCAGCGGCACCACCGTCTGCACCGACCCCTTGCCGAAGCTCTTGGTCCCCACAACGATCGCGCGGCGATGGTCCTGCAGCGCCCCCGACACGATCTCGGAAGCCGAGGCAGAGCCGCCATTGATCAGCACCACGATCGGCTTGCCTTCGGCCATGTCGCCCGGCGTCGCATTGAACCGCTCGCCATCCGCCGGATCGCGGCCCCGGGTCGAGACGATCTCGCCCTTTTCGAGGAAGGCATCCGACACGCTGATCGCCTCGGTCAGCAGACCGCCCGGATTGTTCCGCAGGTCGATGACGAAACCGTCCACATTGGCCAGCCCGCCCAGCTCCTCCACCGACTTCTTCAGCTGCTCGGTCAGGCCCGGCGTCGTCTGGTCGTTGAAGGTGGTGATCCGCAGCACGACCGTATTGCCCACCACGCGGCTGCGCACCGCCGTCACCTTGATCGTGTCGCGGATGATCGACACATCGAAAGGCTCGTCCGTCCCCTCGCGCACGACCGTGATGATGATCTCCGACCCGACCGGACCGCGCATCATCTCGACCGCGTCATCCAGCGTCAGCCCCATCATGCTTTCGCCGTTCACATGGGTGATGAAATCCCCCGCCTGTATCCCCGCCTTGTCTGCCGGCGTCCCGTCCATGGGCGAGACGACCTTGACGAAGCCCTCTTCCTGCGTGACCTCGATCCCCAGCCCGCCGAATTCGCCCCGCGTCTGCACCTGCATGTCGTCGAAATCTTCCGGCGGCAGATAGCTGGAATGCGGGTCGAGGCTGGTCAGCATCCCGTTGATCGCCGCCTCGATCAGCTCTTCGCTGTCCACTTCCTCGACATATTGGGCGCGGATGCGCTCGAAGATGTCGCCGAACAGGTCAAGCTGCTGATAGACATTCTCCGTCCGCTCGGCCTCCTGCGCGATCAGCGGTCCGGCGACCTGCGTCGTGATCAGCACCCCGGCCACCGTGCCGCCCAGCGCGGCCATGACGAACTTCTTCATCTCGAACTCAATCCCTTCCTTCGGCGAACCACGGTTCCGGGTCCACCGGCTCGGCACCCTGCCGCAACTCCAAATAAAGCGTTTCCGACTCGCGTGCGCCACCACCTTCTTCGGACACGGCAAGAATGTCCGCAAGGGCCGGTTCGTCGCCCCCCATCAGTCCCAGCGGGGCCCCCTGCGCCACCACCTCGCCCACCTCGCCGAAGACCGTGCCCAGACCGGCCAGAACCAGAAGATAGCCGCCCCCCGGCTCCAGGATCATCACATTTCCGTAGTCCAGCAGCGGGCCACGGTAACGGATCGTCGCAGGCCACGGCGCCGACACCAGCGCACGCGGGCGCGTCGCGATGGTCAGGCCGGGCCGCCGGACGCCCGCCACATCCGCCTCGCCGGGCCGCAGCAGGATCGACCCCAGCACCGGCCAGGGCAACCGCCCCTCGGCGCTGGCGAAATCCTGCAGGTCCGCCCCGTCCGGCGCCAGACCGGCGGCAAAGGCCTCCAGCGTGTCCGCGCTTTCCAGCAGGCCGCGCAGCACCTCGGGGTCCTCGGTGAACCGGCGCGGCAGTTCCGTCCGGTCGCTGATCGCCTGGCTCAGCGCCGTGCGGGCCGACTGCGCGGCGGCCAGCCCTTCGGAAAGCGTCCGGCCCGCCGCGACCTGCAACGCCCGCAGGTCCTGCAATTCCTGCAACTCGCCCCGCAGCCGCGCCGCCTCGGCCTGCAGCGCGGGCGTCACATCGGCCAGCATCATGCCCGACCGCACCGTCCCCAGCGGCCCGGCCGGATGCAGCATCAGCTGCGGCCCCGGCTCCGCCTCCATCCGCGACAGCACGCCCAGCAGTTGCGCGATCCTCTCGCGCTCCGCCTCGAAGCGCAGGGTCAGCGACGTCTCGCGCAGCGA
Source organism: Rhodobacter sp. CACIA14H1 (assembly GCA_000500915.1). GTDB lineage: Bacteria > Pseudomonadota > Alphaproteobacteria > Rhodobacterales > Rhodobacteraceae > Paragemmobacter. Next base: position 7,033 of record AYNO01000146.1, on the reverse strand, counting down.
GGCCTGCCGCAGGGCCTCGCGCAGGGCGCCAAGCCCGTCCTCATAGGCGCGGATCGTCGCGGACAGCGCCGCGACACGGTCCTTCGCGCCTTCCGCCTCCTGCAATCCCGCGACGGCCGCCTGCAGATCGGCCGATGCCCTTGCGGCCTGTTCCGCCACGCCCTGTGCGGCGGCAGGACCTGCCGCGACCAGCCACAGGACAAGGGCGGCGCGGCGCATCACGCGATCAGGCTCCGCCCCGTCATCTCGGCGGGCTGCGGCAGCCCCATCAGCTGCAGCACCGTGGGCGCAAGATCCGCCAGCCGCCCCGGCCGCAGGCTGGCCCCCGCAGGCCCGCCGAACAGCACCACAGGCACCGGATTTGTCGTATGCGCCGTATGCGGCCCGCCGGTGACGGGATCGACCATCATCTCGCAATTCCCGTGATCCGCCGTCACGATCATCGCGCCCCCGCAGGCCTCCAGCGCGGCCAGCGCTTCACCCAGACAGGCATCCACCGCCTCGCAGGCCTTCATCGCGGCCCCCAGATCGCCGGTATGCCCCACCATGTCGGGATTGGCGAAATTGACCACGATCAGGTCATAGCCATGCCTTATGGCGCCGACCAGCGACGCCCCAACCTCCGGCGCGCTCATCTCGGGTTGCAGGTCATAGGTGGCCACCTTGGGCGATTTCGGCATGAACCGGTCCTCGCCCGCAAAAGGCTCCTCCCGTCCGCCGTTCAGGAAGAAGGTGACATGCGGATATTTCTCCGTCTCGGCCAGCCGGAACTGCGTGCGCCCCTGCCGCGCCACCCATTCCCCCAGCGTGTTGACGATGGACCGCTTCGGAAAGGCCGTCGCCATATAGCCGTTATGCGCGTCGGAATATTCCACCATCCCCAGCATGGCCGACCAGACGGGCCGCACGCCCGTATCGAAGGCATCGAAGCCGGGCTGCCCGAGGGCGGCGAGGATTTCCCGCGCCCGGTCGGCCCGGAAGTTCAGGCAGAAGAACCCGTCCCCGTCCCGCGCACCGGCGTAACCGGCCAGCACCGTCGGCGCCAGAAATTCGTCCGTCTCGCCCTTGGCATAGGACGCGGCCACCGCAGCCACGGCATCCGCCGCCGCTTCGCCCGCGCCCCGGACCATCGCCGCATAGGCGCGGCCGACCCGCTCCCACCGGTTGTCGCGGTCCATCGCCCAGTAGCGCCCGATCACGGTGGCCACCCGCGCCCCCACCGGCAGCTTGGCCACCAGCTCCGCCACGAACCCGTCGGCAGAGGACGGCGCCACATCCCGCCCGTCCGTGATCGCATGAAGCCAGACCGGCACGCCCAGCGCGGTGATCGCACGGCACGCGGCCAGCACATGCGCGATATGCCCATGCACCCCGCCATCCGACACGACGCCCATCAGATGCGCCGCGCCCCCCGCCGCCTTCACCCGTCCGGCAAAGTCAACCACCGCCTCGTTCACCGCGAATGACCCGTCCTCGATCGCCAGATCGATCGCGCCAAGGTCCATCGCCACCACGCGCCCCGCGCCGATATTGGTATGCCCGACCTCGGAATTCCCCATCTGCCCCGTGGGCAGCCCCACATCCGGCCCATGCGTCACGAGAGTGGCCTTCGGGCAGGTCGCCCAGAGCCGGTTGAAATTCGGCACATTGGCCAGTGCGGGCGCATTCCCCTCGCGCCGCTCCGACAGCCCCCAGCCATCGAGGATGCACAGCACGACAGGCTTCGGAACGCTCATGGCAGGATACCCTTTCTCGGTCTTGCCCGCTGAATACCGCCCCGTCGCCACGCGGGCAACGCACGCAACGCAACGCGCAAAAGTTTTCGAAAACTTTTGCAAATTTCTTCGAAGAAATTTGCGGCCCATCCCCCCCCTCAAACGCGGTGATAGGGCCCCCCCGCAAGAATCGTCGCCGCCCGATACAGCTGCTCGGCCAGCATCACCCGCACCAGCATATGCGGCCAGACCATCTTGCCGAAGCTGATCGACGCATCCGCCCGCGCCCGCAAGCCCGGCGCGATCCCGTCCGCGCCGCCGATGACGAAGGCCACATCCTGCCGCCCGCCATCGCGCCACTTCGCCAGTTCTGCGGCAAAGTCCGGCGACGACATCACGCGTCCCCGCTCGTCCAGCGTCACCAGCATCGCGCCCGCCGGAAGGGCCCGCGACAGAAGCTCCGCCTCCGCCTCCATCCCGCCGCCGCGCCTGTCCTCGACCTCGTGCTCCGTCAGCGGGCCAAGGCCCAGCGCCCGCCCCGTCCGGTCGAACCGCGTCACATAGTCATCGACCAGCGCCCGCTCCGGCCCCGTCCGCATCCGGCCCACGGCGCACAGATGCACCCGCAACGGTCACGCCCCGCGATGGGCGCTTCCCGGAAGCCACATCTTTTCCAGCTGGTAGAACTCGCGCACCTCGGGCCGGAAGACATGGACGATCACGTCGCCCGTATCGATCAGCACCCAGTCGCCGGTTTCCTTGCCTTCCATCTTGGACGACACGCGGAACTCCTGCTTCAGGCGATCCACCAGCTTTTCCGAGATGGCGGCAACCTGCCGCGACGACCGGCCGGAACAGATCACCATGTAATCCGCCACATCCGACCGCCCGCGCAGGTCGATCTGCACGATATCCTCGGCCTTGTCGTCATCGACGGATTTCAGGACGGCGGCCAGAATCTCTTCGGACGTATAGGTGGGCGCGTTCGCCGTGGCAGCATCGCTCATGCGCGGCGCCCTCGGCCCGACCGGAAGCCCGGTCGCAGGGTCAGAATGAGACAGGACATCGTCCTCCAGAAGTTGCGCACCGTAAGGCCCCGGCGCCGGGCATATGCCAAAACTAACACCGCGCCGCCCGTATCTCAACGGCGCGCGAAGCGGGCGCGATACAGTTGGGCGGGGGAAAGCGCAAGGGGAAGCAATAAGCATAACGGAGTCATGTCGCGCACGGCTACGCCAAGGCGGGTGATATGTCTTTTGGCGCAAGGACGGTCGAAAGGCCCCAGTGGGGCGTTTCGACCGTCCGCCGGTAGGGCCGCGCATGACCCGCCGGGGCGGGCGCTTCAAGCGCACGACCCGAGGGGGCGGGTCGTGCGCGGACCGTGGCTTTGGGCCACGGTCCGGTCCGACCGTCGCGCCAATCGAAGTCAGACCTGACGCGAATTGGGTCGCCCCCCTCACCGCACCTCCCACCCCACCTCGTTCAACCGCGCCCCCGCCGGCGTCCAGGGCGCGTCGTAGAACGCATAGACCGGCCCGCCCACGACCCGCAGCCCCCGCCCCTCCGCCCAGTCCCGCAGCGCATCGGCCCGCGCCGCCATGTCCTCCCCATCCGGCATCCCCGAAAACCCCTCCACCACCATCCGCGCTGCATCCACCTCGCGCAGCACAATCCGCCCGTCCGCAGGCGCGGGCAGCCCCGTCGCCACCGCCGCCGCAGGCATGGTGAACCGCACCACCCACAGCCCCCCGCCCTGATCCGCCTGCTCCACCGGCACCGTCATGGCGATCTTCGCGGACCCCTCGTTCCCCCCGAAGATATACCCCGCCAGCACGCGGAACCCCGTATTCACCGCCGCCCGCCGGTCCCCCCTGACCGTCACCTCCGCCACCACACGCGGCCCGTAATCCCGAACCTCCCGCGCCCCCTCCGCGACCTCAACGCGATAGGGCGGCATCTCATACCCCCGCCGCATCATCCCCTCCGCCCCCGCCGTCCCCGCCATCGCCACCCCCAGCATCACCACGATCCACCGCATCGCCCGCCCCCCTCCGCCTTCCCCCTTCAACCTAGCTTGCCTCAACAGGGATTCGAGCGTATCTAGCCCCCCATGACCCGCTTCTTCGACATGGCCGATCACGCCCGCCTGCCCTGGCGCTTCACCCGCGAAAGCCGGTCCGTCCTCGCACGACTTATCTGACGCCTGCCCGCGTCACCGGCGCCCACGCACCACCCTCACAGCCATATCCGAAAGAGATGAGCCATGACCGCTCCGCGCACCCTCTATGACAAGATCTGGGACGACCACGTCGTCCATCAGGCCGAAGACGGCACCTGCCTGCTCTACATCGACCGCCACCTCGTCCACGAAGTGACCTCGCCGCAGGCCTTCGAAGGGCTCCGCATGACGGGCCGCAAGGTCCGCGCGCCGGAAAAGACCATCGCCGTGCCGGACCACAACGTCCCCACGACCGCCGGCCGCGACAAGCACATCGACAACGAGGAATCGCGCATCCAGGTCGAGGCGCTGGACAAGAACGCCCGCGATTTCGGGATCAACTACTACCCGGTGTCCGACATCCGCCAGGGCATCGTCCACATCGTCGGCCCCGAACAGGGCTGGACGCTGCCGGGCATGACCGTCGTCTGCGGTGACTCGCACACGGCGACGCATGGCGCCTTCGGCGCACTGGCCCACGGCATCGGCACCTCCGAAGTGGAACACGTTCTGGCCACCCAGACGCTGATCCAGAAGAAATCCAAGAACATGAAGGTGGAAATCACCGGCTCCCTCCGCCCCGGCGTCACCGCCAAGGACATCACCCTGTCGGTGATCGGCGCGACCGGCACGGCGGGCGGCACGGGCTATGTCATCGAATATTGCGGTCAGGCGATCCGCGAACTGTCGATGGAAGGCCGCATGACCGTCTGCAACATGGCCATCGAAGGCGGCGCCCGCGCGGGCCTCATCGCCCCCGATGAAAAGACGTATCAGTATGTGCAGGGCCGCCCCCACGCGCCGAAGGGCGCGAAATGGGAAGCCGCCCTCGCCTACTGGAAGACGCTCTTCACCGATGAAGGCGCGCATTTCGACAAGGTCGTGACGATCCGCGGCGAAGACATCGCCCCCGTCGTGACCTGGGGCACCTCGCCCGAAGACGTGCTGCCGATCACCGGCGTGGTCCCCTCGCCCGAAGACTTCACCGGCGGCAAGGTCGAAGCGGCGAAGCGCTCGCTCGACTACATGGGCCTGACCCCCGGCATGAAGCTGACCGACATCGCCATCGACACGGTCTTCATCGGCTCCTGCACCAATGGCCGGATCGAAGACCTCCGCGCCGCGGCGGCGATCCTGAAGGGCAAGAAGATCAAGGTGAAACGCGCCATGGTCGTCCCCGGCTCCGGCCTCGTCCGCGCACAGGCGGAAGAAGAGGGCCTCGCCCAGATCTTCATCGACGCAGGCTTCGAATGGCGCCTCGCGGGCTGCTCCATGTGCCTTGCGATGAACCCCGACCAGCTCGCCCCCGGCGAACGCTGCGCGGCGACGTCGAACCGCAACTTCGAAGGCCGCCAAGGCCGCGGCGGGCGCACCCACCTGCTGTCCCCCGCGATGGCGGCGGCAGCGGCGATCACGGGTCACCTGACCGACGTGCGCGAACTCATGGCTGAATCGGTGTAAGGACAGGAACAATGGACAAGTTCATCACCCTGACCGGCATCGCGGCCCCCATGCCGCTGGTCAACATCGACACCGACATGATCATCCCCAAGCAGTTCCTGAAGACGATCCAGCGCTCGGGACTTGGGAAAAACCTGTTCGACGAGATGCGCTACACCCAGGACGGGCAGGAAATCCCCGACTTCGTCCTGAACCAGCCCGCCTATCGCAAGGCCGAAATCATCGTCGCGGGCGACAATTTCGGCTGCGGCTCCTCGCGCGAACACGCGCCCTGGGCGCTGCTGGATTTCGGCATCCGCTGCGTGATCTCCACCAGCTTTGCCGACATCTTCTTCAACAACTGCTTCAAGAACGGCATCCTGCCCATCGTCCTGTCGCAGGAACAGGTGGACATCCTGATGGCCGACGCGAAAAAGGGCGCCAATGCCCGCGTCACCGTCGATCTGCCCAGCCAGACCGTCACCACCTCGGACGGCCAGACCTTCCCCTTCGAAGTGGACGCGCACCGCAAGCACTGCCTGCTGAACGGGCTGGATGACATCGGCCTCACGCTGGAAAAGGCCGCCGCCATCGACAGCTTCGAGGCGCGCAACGCCACCCTGCGCCCCTGGGCCTGAACCGTCCCCTGCCATGAAAGGCGCCGCCGCCCCCGGGCCGGCGGCGCCGTCATTTCCACGGTGACGCGGCACGACCCAGACTTTCGTCAGAAATTTTCGACTTTCATATAAATTTACCCTAAAACGGCTGCGCCTCGGGCCGTCCATGGGATGTGTTTGTATCCCAGTAACGAGGTTGAAGCATGTCCTGCCAGACATCCCCCGCCCATCCACGGCCTCCGGCCTTCCGTCCTCTTGCCGGCCAGACACGCGCGGCACCGGTCGCGTCTGGCCGTCTAGGGGCGAAAAACTCATCCTCCACAACATCTTGTGGACAGCCTGCCCGCCGCCATCTTCTTTCCCGAATCTTGATGCATTCGCGCGACACCTTGTCCGTGAAATGGCCGCAAAGCCCTGCCTACCTACGGACGGATGTTGTCACGCGTACCGAAAGTAGGCACAAATTGGGCAAGATTGAGGCAGTCCGCCACAATGTGCGGGATAGTGCCGGTTCGGGCACCCTGGGCAAACCCGGGGCCATGGATGGGCTGGAAGGAAACGGGGCAGTGGTTTCGCGCCTGACCGGTGCGCTTGTGCGCGCCTTGCTGATTGCGGTGCTGGTCGTCGCACCGTCCTTGCTGGTGCCCGGCCTGTCCGCCGACGCGCAGCAGACGGTTGCGCTCGTCGCCCTCTTCGCCGCCCTCCTGACCTATGTCGAATACATGGCCAAGGCGCCGGGGCTGATCGAATTCCGCGATGCCCCGCCCTTCAACCGCATCCGCGTGCTGATCCTTGCCGCCACCGTCCTGTCGCTGGCCATGATCGAGAAGGGCCGCGACGACCCCTCCGCCATATCGCAGCTGGTCGAGGCTCTGGGCCTCCTCGTCGGGCAGGCCATGGACTTCCCCTACAGCCCCGTCCGGCTGGCCACGCAGGCCCTCCAGCCCGGCGCCACCGAGGCGGATGTCGCCACCATCCGCACTGCCGCGGGCATCGCCTATCTGGTGTCGCTCCTCGGTCTGTGCCTGTTCTGGATCGCCCTT
>AYNO01000145.1 GCA_000500915.1 Rhodobacter sp. CACIA14H1 | reverse complement strand
GTCGAAACGAAGTTCAGCGCCTCCTGCAACCGCGCCCGCTCCAGCGTGCCCGCAGCAGGCAGCGCCCCGGGCGTGACGCTGTCGGCCACATATTGCATGATCGCCACGCCCTCGGTCAGCACCTCGCCGCCCTCCAGCACCAGCACCGGCACCGCCCCGCGCGGGCTGATCGCCGTGAAATCGGCGCCGCTTTCCGTCTTCTTGGCCCGGATGTCGGCCTTTTCGATGGCATAGTCCGCCCCGCTCTCGGCAAGCACGATATGCGAGGCCAGCGAACAGGCGCCCGGCGAATAGTAAAGCTTCATGGATGAACCCTCTCGACCGCAGGACCACAATGCCCGCAGCGGCGCTTTATCCTGAACGCCGGCGTCCAGCAACGGGACGGGCGACTCAGGCAGGCACATCCCCCTGTGCGGCAGCGCAGAGATTTCCGGATATTGCGCCAGCGCAACGCCTTCCGAAACGATGTTTCAAAATTTCCGCCCGCCGCGACACTTTACGCCAAGTTTTGCGGTTGACGCCCCCCGTCGCCCGCCCTAGTGTCCGGCCCGACAGAAAAGGGAACGGCGATGTCCGCACTTCTCGTACTTGTAGGACGATGGCGCATGGGGCGGTGACGCTGACCATATGGTTCCCATGCGCCCCCGGACGGAAACACCGGGGGCTTTTTGTTGCGCGATGGCGGGGGCCGATGCCCCGAACAAGGTGAAGGCAGATGACGAAACAGATGACCGGCGCGAAGATGGTGGTTCAGGCCCTCAAGGATCAGGGGGTCGAGGTTGTCTTCGGCTATCCCGGCGGCGCCGTCCTTCCGATCTATGACGAGATCTTCCAGCAGAACGACATCCGCCACATCCTCGTCCGTCACGAACAGGGCGCGGTCCACATGGCCGAAGGCTATGCCCGTTCCACCGGCAAGCCCGGCGTGGTGCTGGTGACCTCCGGCCCCGGCGCGACCAATGCCGTGACGGGCCTTGTCGATGCGCTGATGGATTCGATCCCCCTCGTGGTGCTGACCGGTCAGGTCCCCACCTTCATGATCGGCACCGACGGCTTCCAGGAAGCCGATACCGTCGGCATCACCCGCCCCTGCACCAAACATAACTGGCTGGTGAAGGATACCGAGAAACTGTCCGAAACCATCCATCAGGCCTTCCATGTGGCGACCTCCGGCCGCCCCGGCCCGGTGCTGATCGACATCCCCAAGGACGTGCAATTCGCCACCGCGACCTATACGGAACGCGAAAAGACCCGCATCGCCCATTACCAGCCCCGCCGCGAAGGCGACGCGGGACAGATCGCCCGCCTGGTCGAGATGATGGAACAGGCCGAACGCCCCATTTTCTATACCGGCGGCGGCGTCATCAACTCCGGCACCCGCGCCTCGGCCCTGCTGCGCGAGCTGGTGGCGGAAACGGATTTCCCCATCACCTCCACCCTGATGGGCCTCGGCGCCTATCCGGCCTCGGGCAAGAACTGGCTCGGGATGCTGGGGATGCACGGGCTTTACGAGGCCAACCTTGCCATGCACGGCTGCGACCTGATGGTCAACATCGGCGCCCGCTTCGATGACCGCATCACCGGCCGCGTCAAGGACTTCTCGCCCCATTCGCGCAAGGCCCATATCGACATCGACCCCTCCTCCATCAACAAGGTCATCCGCGTGGATGTTCCCATCGTCGGCGACGTGACGCTGGTGCTGGAGGAAGTGCTGCGCCAGTGGCGCGCCCGCGGGTCCAAGACCAACAAGGGCGGTCTGGACAAGTGGTGGAAGCAGATCGCCGAATGGCGGGCGGTGGACTGCCTGTCCTTCAAGAACAGCGAAAAGACCATCAAGCCGCAATACGCCCTGCAACGGCTGGAAGCCCTGACCAAGGGCATGGACCGCTACATCACCACCGAAGTGGGCCAGCACCAGATGTGGGCCGCCCAGTTCCTCGGGTTCGAAGACCCGCACCGCTGGATGACCTCGGGCGGCCTCGGCACCATGGGCTACGGCCTGCCCGCCTCCATCGGCGTGCAGATTGCCCATCCCGACGCCCTCGTCATCAACGTGGCCGGTGAGGCGTCGTGGCTCATGAACATGCAGGAAATGGGCACCGCCATGCAATTCCGCGCCCCGGTCAAGCAGTTCATCCTGAACAACGAACGCCTCGGCATGGTGCGCCAGTGGCAGGAACTGCTGCACGGCGAACGCTATTCGCATAGCTGGTCCGAAAGCCTGCCCGATTTCGTGAAACTGGCCGAAGCCTTCGGCTGCAAGGGCATCAAGTGCGACGATCCGAAAGACCTCGACGACGCGATCATGGAGATGATCCGCTACGACGGCCCCGTGATCTTCGACTGCCTCGTGGAAAAGCACGAAAACTGCTTCCCCATGATCCCCTCGGGCAAGCCGCATAACGAGATGCTCTTGGGCGAGGCCGATACGCAGGGCGTCATCGGGGCCAAAGGGGCGGTTCTGGTCTGACATGTCGAAAGCGGGGGCCGCCCCCGCACCCCCGGGATATTTGTGAACAGATGAAGGGAGTGGCGGATGTCCGCGCTCAATATCAAAAAGGGCTCGACGAGCCATTCCGCCTATGACCTCCGCGACCACCACAGCCAGGTCGTCGAAAGCCACACGCTGGCCGTCATCGTGGAAAACGAACCGGGCGTCCTCGCCCGCGTGATCGGCCTCTTCTCGGGGCGCGGCTACAACATCGACAGCCTGACGGTGGCCGAGGTGGACCATACCGGCCACCGCTCGCGCATCACCATCGTCACCTCCGGCACCCCCGCCGTGATCGACCAGATCGAGGCGCAGCTCGGCCGTCTGGTCGCGGTTTACGAAGTCCACGACCTGACCGCCGAAGGCCCCGCCGTGCAGCGCGAACTGGCGCTGCTGAAGGTCGCGGGCAAGGGCGACGCGCGGATCGAGGCGCTGCGCCTGGCCGAGATCTTCCGCGCCAATGTGGTGGATTCGACGCTGGAAAGCTTCGTCTTCGAAATCACCGGCACGCCCGAAAAGATCGACGCCTTCGCCGACCTCATGCGCCCTCTGGGCCTGCGCGAACTGGCCCGCACCGGCGTCGCCGCCCTGTCGCGCGGGGCGTAAGCCGAAATCCCACACGGATTGCGCGGCGGTTCCTGACGCGGGAACCGCCCGTGGACTGCCGGGCACCGGAACCTGCGCCGATTGCCGCCGCGAAGTCCGTGTCAGACTTCGCCCACGCTGCGCCGCCCGCCCCGCCGCTGCCGCTGCTTCCAGCGCGTCGTTCCCCACCAGACCAGATGCACCAGCAGATAGCCCAGCAGGGCAGAGCCGATGGCAAAGACCAGCAACCCGCCCGCCGTATAGAGCGACGCATCCGACAGGCTGGTCAGGAAATCCCCCGCGACGGGCTCATCCTCCAGCGCCTCTTCCAGCACCTCGCGGATCTCGGCCGTGGGGCCGAGCAGCGCCTTGCCGGTCCGCCAGGCGAAATAATAGATCGGAGTCACCGTAAGCGGATTGGTCACCAGCGTCGCCACGCTGGCCACGATCAGGTTGCTGCGCGTGACCAGCGCGATCAGCGCGGCAAGGAAGATCTGGCCCACCGGCAGCACGAAGGCGCAGAGCAGCCCCACCGCCACGCCCCGCGCCACGCTGCGGCGGCTGACATGCCAGATCGACGGCGCACCCAGCCAATGGGCAACGGGCCGCAACATGCGGTTGCCTTCCAGCGACCGCCGCAGCCCCGCCATCCCTTTCAGCCAGTCGCGCATCGCCTCCCCTTCCGCCTGCGGCATCCGCCAAAGATGGGCGTTGGCGGCCCCGACAACAACAGCGAAAGGTGAATCCTGCCTTACCGGACGGGTGCGGGGCGCGAAAAAGGATGCCCCGCCCGCCTTCACGCCCCCCTGAACCGCGCCGGACGCTTCTCCAGAAACGCTGCCACACCCTCGCGGAAATCCTCCGTCCTCCCCGCCTCGGCCTGCAACCGCGCCTCCAGCGCAAGCTGCGCCTCCAGCCCGTTCGCGGGCGACGCCCGCAGCGCCTGCTTCACCAGCCGGTAAGCCGCCGTCGGTCCCTGCGCCAGCGCCGCCGCCCGCGCCGCCACATGGGCGGCAAAGACCTCATCCGGCACCGCCTCCCAGATCATCCCCCAATCTGCGGCCTGCCGCGCCGACACCTTCTCGGCAAAAAGCGCCGCCCCCATCGCCCGCGCCATCCCCACCTGACGCGGCAACCAGTAGGTCCCACCCGCATCGGGGATCAGCCCGATCCGCGTGAAGGCCTGTATGAAGGACGCGCTTTCGCAGGCGATCACCACGTCGCAGGCCAGCGCCAGATTGGCCCCCGCCCCCGCCGCCGCCCCGTTCACCGCCGCGATGGTCGGCACGGGACAGTCGTATATCGCCTTCAACAGCGGCTCGTATTCCTCGGCCAGCACGCGGCCCAGATCGAACTCGCCCAGCGCCATCGCATCCTGCAGGTCCTGCCCCGAACAGAAGGCCCGCCCCGCCCCCGTCAGGACGATGCAGCGCGCGCGGCTTTCCACATCCCGCCACGCCTCCAGCAACTCCATCCGCAACAGCGACGACAGCGCGTTCATCACCTCCGGCCGGTTCAGCGTGACCGTCGCCACCCCGCCTGCCTCCGCCACCGTGATCGTCCTGTAATCCATATCCGCCTCCCCTTTTGCGCCCACCCTACGCAGGCAGGGCAAAAGGAAAAGCGGGACGGCGCGTCACTCCTTCAGGATTTCCGCCAGCCGCGCCTTTTCCTCGGCGCTCAGATCGTCGCTTCCGGCCGGGCCGCGCCGCCGGAAGGTGGCAAAGGCAATCCCCGCCCCCGCCAGCAGCATCACCGGTCCCGCGATCCACAACAGGATATTCGCCCCCGTCGCAGGCGGGTTCAGCAGCACATATTCCCCGTAGCGATCCACGAGGAAGGCCACCGCCTCCTCGTCCGTGTCCCCCGCCACCAGCCGCTCGCGCAGCAGCACGCGCAGGTCCTTGGCCAGTTGCGCGTTGGAATCGTCGATATTCTCGTTCCGGCAGACCAGACAGCGCAGCCCCTTGGACAGCGCCCGCGCCCGCGCCTCCAGCGCGGGGTCGGCCAGCATCTCGTCGGGCTGCACCGCATGGACAGGCGCCCCCAGCGCCGCCCCCATGACCACCAGCGCGACCAGAGCGCCCCGTAGGATGCGCCAAGGCGCACCATTCCCCGCGATCCCCGTCATTCCGCAGGCACCCCCGCCGGCGCACGCCGCGCCCCCGCCGCCACGCGATAGCGCCGGTCCGACAGGCTCAGCAGCCCGCCCAGCGCCATCAGCAGGCACCCGCCCCACAGCCAGTTGGCAAAGGGCTCGATATAGGACCGCACCGCCCAGCCGCCGTTATCCTGCGGATCACCGATCACCAGATAGACATCCCGCAGGAAGCCATAGTCGATCGCCGCTTCCGTCGTGGGCATCCCCGCCACCGGATAGACCCGCTTCTCGGGGAACAGCCGCACCACCTCGGCCCCGTTCCGCGCCACCACCAGCTCGGCCATGGTGGAGGTGTAGTTCGGCCCCTCCACCTGCCGCACATCGGCAAGCGTCACCTCGTAGGGGCCCAGCGGATAGCTGCCACCCACCTGCACCACGCGGATATCCTCGGTCTTCCAGGCCAGCATGGCCGACACGGCAAAGATCGTGACGCCCAGCCCGAAATGCGCGACCGCCTTGCCCCAGTCCGCCCGCGGCAGCCGGCCCAGCCGCGCCACGCGCCCCGCCAGCGCCCCGCGCCCCGTCCGCGCCCACAGATCGACCAGCGCCCCGATCCCGACCCACAGGCCAAGGATCACGCCCACCGGCCCCAGCGCCGACCGCCCCGTCTGCATCGCCCAGACCAGCGCCCCCACCGCGACCGACAGCACCAGCACCGGCCAGAGCGGCCGCATCGCCCGCCCCGCATCCCCCCGCTTCCACGGCATCATCGCGCCGACGGGCAGCAGCGCCGCCAGCGCCACGACAAAGGGCGAAAAGGCCGCGTTGAAGAAGGGCTCGCCCACCGAAAGCTTCCGGTCGAACAGCATCTCGGCCACCAAGGGCCAGATCGTCCCGAAGAACACCACGAAGGCCGACACCGCCAGCAGGATGTTGTTCGCCACCAAGGCCGACTCGCGGCTGACGACGCCGAACACCCCCTTCGCCTCCATCGCCCCCGCCCGCGCCGCGAACAGCGTCAGCGCGCCGCCCATGAAGACGCCAAGGATCATCAGGATGAACACCCCCCGCTCCGGGTCATTGGCAAAGGCATGGACGGATGTGATCACCCCCGACCGCACGATGAACGTCCCCACCAGCGAAAAGCCGAAGGCGAGGATGGCCAGCAGGATCGTCCAGGCCTTCAGGCTTTCCCGCTTCTCCACCACGATGGCCGAATGCAGCAGCGCGGCGGCGATCAGCCAGGGCATGAAGGACGCGTTCTCCACCGGGTCCCAGAACCAGAACCCGCCCCAGCCCAGCTCGTAATAGGCCCACCACGACCCCAGCGCGATCCCGATCGTCAGGAAGACCCAGCTGACCAGCGTCCAGGGCCGCACCCACCGCCCCCAGGCCGCATCCACCCGCCCCTCGATCAGCGCGGCCACGGCGAAGGAAAACGACATCGAAAGCCCGACATAGCCCAGATACAGGAAGGGCGGATGGAAGGCCAAACCGGGGTCCTGCAACAGCGGGTTCAGGTCCTGCCCGTCCAGCGGCGGTATCTCCAGCCGCCAGAACGGGTTCGAGGTCAGCAGCATGAACAGCATGAAGGCCACGCCGATCATCCCCTGCACCGCCAGCACCCGCGCCTTCAGCTGCGGCGGCAGGTTCCCCCCGAACCAGACGGCACAGGCCCCGAACAGCGACAGGATCAGCACCCAGAGCAGCAGCGACCCCTCATGGTTCCCCCAGACGCCCGAAATCTTGTAGATCAGCGGCTTCAGCGTGTGCGAATTGCTGACCACCAGCGACAGCGAGAAATCCGAGGTGACAAAGGCATAGGTCAGCGCGGCAAAGGAAAACCCGACCAGCAGGAACTGCGCCACCGCCGCCGGGTCCGCCACCGCCATCCAGGCGGCATTGCGGCGCTCTGCCCCCACCAGCGGCACGATGGACTGGATGACGGCCACCGCCAGCGCAAGGATCAGCGCGAAATGCCCAAGCTCGACGATCATTGGCGGCCCTCCCGGATGTTGGCGCAGACCATAGGCCGAAACCCCGCCCGCTCCAATGGGGCTGCGCCCCCGCGTCGCAGCAGGTGACGAAGGGTTGAACGCGCCCCCCCACCTTCAAGCGCAGCATGAGGGTGGCGGCCGTCCAGCCCTCATGTCTGACCTACCCCTTACCGCCGCCCTGCCTTCCGCGTGGACAGCAGCAGGTTCGTCTCCGACACCGTCACCCCCTCCATCGCCCGTATCCGGTGGATCGTCTCGTCCAGCTCCAGCAGGGTCTGCGTCCCCAGCTCCACGATCACATCCCACCGCCCGTTGGTCGAATGCACCGCCTGCACCTGCGGCAGCCCTCCCAGCCGCGCCATGATCTTCTCGCCCCCGCGCCCCTCGATCCCGATCATCATCAGGGCCCGCACCGGAGACGATGTCACATCCCCCCGCGTCAGCACCGTGAACCCCGCGATCTCCCCCTTCGCCGCCAGCCGCTCCATCCGCGCCCGCACCGTGGCGCGGCTGAGCCCAAGACGGTCCGCAAGGTCCGACAGCGCCGCCCGTCCGTCGCGCCGCAGCTCTGCCACCAGCCGCTGGTCCGTTTCGTCCATCATGGCAAATTCCCCCGCCGTTCCGAACAATCCCCTGTCCGCATCGACCATAACAGCGCTAGAATTCTCCGCAAACCGGAAACACCCTGCCGACCAGAAGGAGCCATCCCATGTCCAACGCCATCCTCATCGGCGCCCCCATCGATTCCGGCCAGCGCTACCCGGGCTGCCTCATGGGCCCCTCTGCCTATCGTGTGGCGGGCATCGCGCAGGCCATCCGCGACCTCGGCCACGGCGTGCAGGACTGGGGCGACGTCGCCCTCCCCGACCTCCGCCCCGCCCCCTGCCCCAACCCCGCCGTCCATTCCCTGCCCGAAACCGTGGGCTGGACCGAAATCCTCGCCGACCGCGTGGACGACGCCCTGTCGCAGAACGGCCTGCCCGTCGTCATGGGCGGCGACCATTCCCTCGCGCTGGGCACCGTCGCGGGCGCGGCGGCCCATGCCAAACGGAACGGCCGCCCCCTCTTCCTGCTCTGGCTCGACGCCCATTCGGACTTCCACACCCCCCTCACCACCACCTCCGGCAACCTGCACGGCACCCCCGTCGCCTATATCGCCGGGCGTGGCGGCTTCGACGCCTTCCCCCCTTCCCGCAACCCCTCCCGCCGCAGAACATCTGCCTCTTCGGCATACGCTCGGTCGATCCGGCCGAACACGCCGCGCTGCTGACCCATGACATCGCCATCCACGACATGCGCGTGCTGGACGAACGCGGCATCGTCGCGCCCTTGCGCGAATTCCTTGACCGCGTCCGCGCCGAAGGCGGGATGCTCCACGTCTCGCTCGACGTCGATTTCCTCGACCCCTCCATCGCCCCCGCTGTCGGCACCACCGTCCCGGGCGGCACCACCTTCCGCGAGGCGCATCTGGTCATGGAACTCCTCCACGAATCCGACCTCGTCACCTCGCTCGACCTCGTCGAACTCAACCCCTTCCTCGATGAACGCGGGCGCACCGCCCGCCTGATGGTGGACCTCGTCGCCTCCCTCATGGGGCGCAAGGTCTTCGACCGCCCGACCAGAGGCCATATGTGATGCCGACCGAAAAACTGAACCTCGTCCCCTTCGTCTCGGTGGACCGGATGATGAAACTCGTCCACCGCATCGGCGTGGAACCGATGCTGCGCGACCTTGCCGCCGCGATCGAGGCCGACTTCCTCCGCTGGGCGCAATTCGACAAGACGCCCCGCATCGCCTCCCATTCCGACGTGGGCGTGATCGAACTCATGCCTACCTCCGACGGGCGCACCTATGGGTTCAAATATGTCAACGGCCACCCCTCCAACATGAAGCGCGGCCTCCAGACCGTCACCGCCTTCGGCCTTCTCGCCGATGTCGAAACCGGCTACCCCGTGCTGCTGTCGGAAATGACCATCCTCACGGCACTGCGCACCGCGGCCACCAGCGCGATGGCCGCGAAATGGCTCGCCCCCGCAGGGTCAACCACCATGGCCCTCATCGGCAACGGCGCGCAGGCGGAATTCCAGGCGCTGGCCTTCAAGGCCGTCTGCGGCATCACCCATATCCGCCTCTACGACATCGACCCCGCAGCCACCGCCAAATGTGCCCGCAACCTCGCCGGCACCGGCCTGACCGTCACTCCCTGCCGCACGGCCGAAGACGCCATCCTCGGCGCCCAGATCATCACCACCGTCACGGCGGACAAGACGAACGCCACGATCCTGACCGACAACATGATCGGCAGCGGCGTCCACATCAACGGCGTCGGCGGCGACTGCCCGGGCAAGACGGAACTCCACCCCGACATCCTCCACCGCTCCGCCATCTTCGTCGAATACCCGCCCCAGACCCGCGTGGAAGGCGAAATCCAGCAACTCGACCCCGACCACGCCGTGACCGAACTCTGGGAAGTCATCGCCGGCCGCGCCAAGGGCCGCAGCGATGCCGCGCAGGTCACCCTCTTCGACTCCGTGGGCTTCGCGATCGAGGATTTCTCGGCCCTCACCTATCTCCGCTCCAAACTCGCGGAAACCGGCCTATACGAAGACCTCGACATGATCGCCGACCCCGACGACCCGCGCGATCTCTTCGGGATGCTGCTCCGCGCCGCCTGAAGGCGAGTCGTAGTCCCTCAAGGCACCAAGGCACACA
>AYNO01000144.1 GCA_000500915.1 Rhodobacter sp. CACIA14H1 | reverse complement strand
ATATCCTCGGGTGGGTCCGGGAGGGCGAAGCGCCTCCCGGGGGTTGAGGCGGGGGCGCCGGTCGCGTTAGGGTGCCTGCGCCCGTGGCGAGTCCTTCCCCCCTTCTGTCGCCGGGCCGTTCCCGATCCACCGAAGGGGGTGGGCAAGAGGGGAGCATTCCATGTCCGGGGAGATTCTGGTCAGGGGCGCGGCGGCGGTCGTCACGATGGATGGCGCAAGGCGCGAGATCGCGGGGGGCGATGTGCTGCTGCGCGGAGGCGTTGTTGTGGCCGTGGGGCAGGGCTTGACGACCACGGGCGAGGTGGTGGAGGCGCGGGGATGCGTGGTGACGCCGGGCTTGGTGAACACGCATCATCACCTGTACCAGACGCTGACGCGGGCGGTGCCGGGGGGGCAGGATGCGCTGCTTTTCGGGTGGCTGAAGACGCTGTATCCGATCTGGGCGCGGTTCGGGCCGGAGGAGATGTTCGTCTCTGCGCAGGTGGGGCTGGCAGAGCTGGCGCTGTCGGGCTGTTCGCTGAGTTCTGACCATCTCTATCTTTTTCCGAACGGGGCGCGGCTGGATGACACCATTGCGGCGGCGGCGGAGGTGGGGTTGCGGTTCCATCCGACGCGGGGGGCGATGAGCATCGGGGAAAGCGACGGGGGCTTGCCGCCGGATTCGCTGGTGGAGCGGGAGGGGTCGATCCTGGAGGATTGCATCCGGGTGGTGGATGCCTTTCACGATCCGTCCGAGGGGGCGATGGTGCGGGTGGGGCTGGCGCCCTGTTCGCCGTTTTCCGTGAGCCGCGACCTGATGCGGGAGGCGGCGGTGCTGGCGCGGGACAAGGGGGTGATGCTGCACACCCATCTGGCTGAAAACGATGAGGATATTGCCTATTCGCTGGCGAAGTTCGGGTGCCGTCCGGGGCAATATGCCGAGGATCTGGGATGGACCGGTGCGGATGTCTGGCATGCGCATTGCGTGAAGCTGGATGGTTCGGAAATCGGTCTTTTCGCGGGGTCGGGGACGGGGGTGGCGCATTGTCCCTGTTCGAATTGTCGGCTTGGATCGGGGATCGCGCCGGTGCGGGCGATGCGGGATGCGGGGGTGAAGGTCGGTCTGGGGGTGGACGGGTCTGCGTCGAACGATGCCGGGAACATGATCGCCGAGGCGCGGCAAAGCCTTTTGCTTCAACGGGTTCAGCGGGGTGCGGATGCGATGTCGGTGCGCGAGGCGCTGGAGATTGCGACGCTGGGCGGGGCGCGGGTGCTGGGGCGGCATGACTGCGGATCGCTGGAGCCGGGCAAGCGGGGGGATGTGGCGGTGTGGGATGTTTCGGGGGTGGAAAGTGCGGGGAGCTGGGATCCGGTGGCGGCGCTGCTGCTGTGCGGGCCGGCCCGGGTGAAGCATCTGTTTGTCGAGGGAAAACAGGTGGTTAGGGATGGGCAGATGGTGACGATCGATCTGCCTGCGGTGGTGGAGCGGCAGAACCGTCTGGCGGCGCGGCTGATGGGGTGATAGGCGGGGGCATGTCGCATAATTACGAAGCCCAGAGACGCGAGACTTTCGCCACCTTCAAGGGGGCGAAGGGCCTGCCCGCGCAGGCGCGGGTGGAGTTCATCTTCTTCATCGAGGAGCTGGACGCGGATTGGGGCGCCTTTGAAAAGGCGTTGAAATCCAAGGGGTTCAAGACGAAGCGTCTGGGCGATGGCGAGACGGTCGTGGCCACGTCGGGGATGATTCCGCTGACCGCCGAGGCGGTGTGGGAGCGCGAGCGGGTGGCGACGGAGATCGCGCTGCGGCACGATTTCTATCCCGACGGGTGGGAGCTGGCGGAGTAGGCGGCGTGGCCTGCACCGGCTGTGCCGTGTCCTGTGCCGCACACTGTACCGCAAACTGTCAGCACGCAGCGGGCGCTGCGGCGAGGGGTTGGTAATCTTTGCGGGGTCGGGGGCGGGCTGTGGCCTGCGTCGCCTTGCGCATCGCGTAGGGTGCGCCATGGCGCACCCTACCTGGCGGGCGGGCCTTACTTCAGCGGGCTGCGATAGGTCATGCGGCGCACCGATCCGGTCTTGGAGCGCATCAGGATCGTCTCGGTCGTCACCCAGCCCGGTTCGCGCTTGATCCCCGCCAGAAGCGAGCCGTTGGTCACGCCGGTCGCGGCAAAGATCACGTCGCCGCGCACCAGATCGTCGCGGGTATAGACACGGTCGAAATTGGTGATGCCGGCCTTGCGGGCCCGCGCCCGTTCGTCGTCGTTGCGGAAGAGGAGCTTGCCGAAGAACTGGCCGCCCATGCATTTGAGCGCCGCCGCCGCCAGCACGCCTTCGGGGGCGCCGCCGGAGCCCATATACATGTCGATCCCCGTCACCTCGGGTTCGGCGCAGTGCATGACGCCCGCCACGTCGCCATCGGTGATGAGCCGGATCGCCGCGCCGGTGGAGCGGATCTCGGCGATCAGGTCTTCGTGGCGCGGGCGTTCGAGGACGCAGACGGTGATATCCTCGGTCGAGACGCCCTTGGCGGCGGCAAGGGCCGAGACGCGTTCGGAGGGGGTCATGGTCATCGTCACCGTGCCGGGCTTGTAGCCCGGGCCGATGGCGAGTTTTTCCATATAGACATCGGGGGCATGCAGCAGCGTGCCGCGCGGGGCCATGGCGATGACGGTCAGGGCGTTGGGCATGTCCTTGGCGGTCAGCGTGGTGCCTTCCAGCGGGTCCAGCGCGATGTCCACGGCGGGGCCGTTGCCGGTGCCGACTTCCTCGCCGATGTAGAGCATGGGGGCTTCGTCGCGTTCGCCTTCGCCGATGACGACGACGCCTGCGATGTCGAGCAGGTTCAACTGGTCGCGCATGGCGTTGACGGCGGCCTGATCGGCGGCCTTTTCATCGCCGCGCCCGATGAGGGCCGCCGAGGCGAGGGCGGCGGCTTCCGAGACGCGGCCGAGGCCGAGCGAGAGCAGCCGGTCCTGAAACTGTTCCTTGTCGGCCATGCCTGCAAAACTCCCTTCGGCTGTCCCTTTCCTGCGGGATTAACGAAGGGGGGCGGGCGGGGCAAGGATGGTCGCGCTAACAGGGGGGTGTGGGGGTGTCGGGGGTTTTCTGACGGGGGGCGATTGGTCTTGCGGGCATGCAGAGCAACCGATGGTTCCGGCCCGTGGCCCAAAGCCACGGGCCGCGCACGTCCCGCCCCACCGGGACGTGCGCCAGAGGCGCCCGCCCCGGCGTGACGCGCGCGGCCCTACCGGCGGAGGTTTGGATGGCTCCACTGGAGCCCTCCAAACCTCCTTGCGCTTCAGAGCTAGGGATTTCGTGGGGCCGGATGGGCGCGTCCTACAAGAAGCCTCACACTTCCTCGATGCGGATCGCCACCGGCTGACCCACCACCACCCCTGTTGCGGCAAAGGTTGCCAGCGCGTGGGCGATGTCCGCCGGTGCGGCCTTGTGGGTGACGATCAGGACGGTCGCCCTGTCGTCCGCTTCGCCCGGCTGGTTGATCTGGCGCATCTGGTCGATGGAGATGCCCGCCTCGCCGATGCAGGTGGCGACCTTGGCCAGCGCGCCGGGTTTGTCCAGAAGCGTCATGCGCAGGTAATAGGGTGCGGGCGTTGCGGCCTTGGCGGCCACGGGATCGGCCAAAGTCGCGGCGGGGCGGCCGAAGGTGGGGATGCGGATGCCGCGCGCGATGTCCAGAACGTCGGCCATGACGGCAGAGGCGGTGGGGCCTTCGCCCGCGCCGGGGCCGCGCAGGACGATCTGGCCCACGCTGTCGCCTTCCAGCACGACCATGTTTGTGCCGCCCTGCAACTGGCCCAGCGGGCTTTCGGCGGGGACGAGGCAGGGGGTCATGCGCTGTTCCAGACCGCGGCCCGTCATCTGGGCGACGCCCAGAAGCTTGATGTGGTAGCCCATGTCATCGGCCATGCGGATGTCTTCGATGGAGACATTGCCGATGCCTTCGAGTTCCACCTTGTCGAAGCTGACCTTCGTGCCGAAGGCGATGGCGGCCAGCAGCGAGAGCTTGTGGCCCGCGTCGATGCCCCCCACGTCGAGGTTGGGGTCGGCCTCCAGATAGCCGAGTTGTCGGGCCTCTTCGAACACCGTTTCATAGGGCAGGCCCGCATTCTGCATCCGGGTCAGGATGTAGTTGCAGGTGCCGTTCATGACGCCCATGACGCGGCGCATCTGGTTGGCGGCAAGGCCTTCGGTCAGGGCCTTGATGACGGGGATGCCGCCTGCGACGGCCGCTTCGAAGCGGATGACGCGGCCGGCGGCTTCGGCGGATTCGGCCAGCGACTGGCCGTGATGGGCGAGAAGCGCCTTGTTGGCCGTGACCACGTCCTTGCCTGCGGCGATGGCGGCTTCGGTGGCCAGTTTCGCGGGGCCTTCGTGGCCGCCCATGACTTCGACGAAGACGTCGATATCGGGGCGGCGGGCCAGTGCGACGGGGTCGGTTTCCCAGGCGTAGCCGGACAGGTCGGCATCGCGGTTCTTGCTGCGGTCGCGGGCCGAGACGGCGGTGATGGTGACGGGGCGGCCCGCGCGGGCGGCGATGAGGTCGGCATGTTTCTGCACGATCTTGACCACGCCGATGCCCACGGTCCCGAGACCTGCAAGACCGAGGCGGAGGGGGGCGGGCATGGGAGACTCCATCGTGGACCGATCGCTGCCCTGTTAGCCGTTCGGCGCGGGGCTTGCAACGCGGGGGATGGGCAGGCCCTGCCCAGGCGCGGCGGTTGGTCTTCACCCGGGCCCACAAGGCCCGGGTGGCGCTGTTTCCGTTACTGAGAACTGCCCGCCCTGTTCCGCAGCCTGTCCCCGCGTGCCGCCAGCGCGGCGGCGGCTTCGGCGTCGAGGGTCGGGCTGTCGGTCGTCAGGATCTGTTCGACGGGCAGGAGTGGCGGGGGCGGGGTGGCGGTGTCGGTGGGCAGGAAGCCCGGTTGCGCGCAGGCCGCGAGGAGGAGGGGGAGGGCAAGGGCAAGGCGCATGGGGCGGGCTCCGGCAGGGACGGCGCATGATAGGCGGGCGCCGCCCCCTTTGGAAAGGTCAGTGGGCGGGGCGGATGAAGGTGCCGTTGCGCAGTTCCGCCATCGCCTGCCGGATTTCCGCATCGGTGTTCATCACGATGGGCCCGTGCCATGCGACGGGTTCCTGGATCGGCGCACCCGAGATCAGCAGGAAGCGGATGCCGTCGGGGCCGGCGGTCACCGTCACCTCGTCCCCCGTGCCGAATTGCACCAGCGTGCGGTCGCCCGACATGTCGCGGATGTTGACCTCCTGCCCGCGCAGCTCTTTCTCCAGCAGCACGCCCTTGGGGGCGGCGGCGTCGCGGAAGCTGCCCTTGCCTTCGAAGACATAGGCGAAGGCGCGGCGGTAGGTGTCCACCTTGAAGGTCTTGCGGCGGTTCGGGGGGACGTAGATGTCGAGATACTGCGGATCGGCGGCGATGCCGTCCACGGGGCCGGTCTTGCCCCAGAAGCTGCCCACGATCACCTTCACGACGGTGCCGTCGTCATCCATGATTTCCGGGATGTCCTTGCCCTTCACGTCCTGATAGCGCGGGGCGGTCATCTTCAGCGACGAGGGCAGGTTCGCCCAGAGCTGGAAGCCGTGCATCTGGCCCTTGGCATTCCCGCGCGGCATTTCCTGGTGCAGGATGCCGGAGCCTGCGGTCATCCACTGCACGTCGCCGCCCTTCAGCAGGCCATGGTTGCCGAGGCTGTCGCCATGTTCCACGGCGCCTGCGAGGACATAGGTGATCGTCTCGATCCCCCGGTGCGGATGCCAGGGGAAGCCGCGCATGTAGTCGCGGGGGTCTTCGTTGCGGAAATCGTCGAACAGGAGGAACGGGTCCATCCGTTCGGGATCGCCGAAGCCGAAGGCGCGGTGGAGGTGGACGCCCGCGCCTTCATAGGTGGGCTGGGCGCGGTTTTCGTGGGTGACGGGGCGGATGGACATGGGCAACTCCTGCTGCGGTTGCGGCAGAAGCTAGGATGCGCGGGCGGGGCGGACAACCGCAACCGGTTGCCGCCCCGCGCAGGGTTTGCGTGCCGTGCTGCACAGAGGGCCGCGGCCTGTCAGCAGATGACGCCCTGCATACAGAGCGTGGGAAGGAAACGGGGGCGCATCGCCACCACTTCGTTCAGCGTGTCCACCTGCAGCACGTCGGTCACGGGCACATAGGGCACCTGCACCTCGAAGATCACCATGTTCGATCCGACGGCCATCATGGGGATGGCCTCCTCGATCGTCACGAGCGAGGTTTCGTTCAGCGGCACCATGGCATTGCTGGGCGAATAGGACCACAGCACGTCCAGCCCAACCACGCCGTTCGGACCGTCCGAGATGCGGCGGACGCTGGTGATGCGGAGACGGGCGTTTTCGCGGATCAGGAATTCCAGCGTGCGTTCCAGCCCGTCGAGGAAGGCGGGCGTTGCAGGCACCATCTCGCGCGAGAGCATGTCGGCGACGGCGTAGCTGGCCTTCTGGACGGTGTTCTGGGTGCGATAGATATCCCAGAAGGCGTAGAAGCCCGTCAGGCCAAGCGCCATGATCGGAACGATGAACACGGATTCCACGAGGAGCGATCCGCGGGTATCCCTGCGGAAGCGTGACAGCCGGTCGGCCAGGCGGCGGATGGGGGCAAACATGCGGGGCCTCAGCTCGGTTCGTTCACATAGACAGAGGCGACGGAGAGCGCGTAGCCGCCCTGCGCGTCGTATTCGATCGGCAGCGAGTAGGTGGAACTGGGCAGCAGCGCATCCACCGTCACGCAGACGCGGATCAGCATCAGGTCGTTCTGCTGGCCCGGGGTGATCTGGGTCACGGGCATGATGATCGTGCCGTCCCGCGTGACGCAGGGGGTGTTGGGCTGCGGCATGGCGAAGGTGGCGCGGTTGATGCGCGTGATCTCGACCACGGCATTCTCGTAGCAGTTGGCGATCATGAAGGTCCGGTCGCAGATTTCGCGCCGCAGGAGTTCATGCGTCGGGTTGGCGATCTGGCCGAGGCGGAGCTGGCGGATCACCATGTCCGAGGCGCGGTCGATCGAGGCCCAGCGCAGCATCATCAGGCCCGCTTCGAGCGTGGCGAAGAAGATCATGAAGAGCAGCGGGACGAGGATCGTGAATTCGACCGTCGCGTTGCCGTCTTCGCGGCGGAAGCGTCTGAGGAGGCGGGACAGTCGAAGCGCGCGCATCAGTTGACGAGCCTCAGCTGGGTGATGTTGGTCGCGATGGCCTGGAAGGCGGCGTTCAGCGCGGTGTTGTTCGTCGAGGTGAAGAAGTGGCCGTCGGACGAGGCGCAGTTGCGCGTCGTGGTGATGCCCCGCGTCGGTGCCGAGAAGGCGATGCCGTAGATCAGCACGCCCTGCTGTTTCGTCAGGTTGCAGATCTGCTGCAGTTCGGCATCCATTTCCGGCGTGCTGGTGGAGCTGCCGCGCTGGGTGCGGAAGGCGGCGAACTGGGTGTTGTAGAGTGCCTGCCGGTCGGCGGTGGCCGAGCGCAGCGCACGGGCATAGAGGTGCCAGGCGACCCAGCTGGGCGTGGCGTGCTGCCAGAGCTGCTGCCAGGTCAGTTGCGTGCCCTGAGTGGAGGTCGTGCCGCCCCAAGAGGTCGCACGCCATTCGCCCTGGATCCCGTTGGTGGAGTTGTTGTCGGGGTCGCGGTGGGGCACCCAGAACTGGTTGGTGCCTGCCGCCGTGGGACGGCCGGTCAGGAACTGGATCGAGAAGTTGCCATCCGTGCCGCGGAAGACGGGGGACAGGCCCGTGCGGTAATTTGTGGGGCTGTCGTTCAGGCGGACGTCGCCGAAATTCTCGCCATCCGTCATAAGGACGATGATTTTCAGCGCGTCGCGCTTGGAATAGTCGAAGGGGCGGTCCCGGAATTCCGGCGGGACGGTGCCTGCGGTGACGAATTCGTTGACGACGGAGCGGGCTTCGGGGTCCAGCAGGGCGCCGGCCCATTTCACGCCCGCGTTGATCGAGGTCGCGCCGATGGCGTTGAGGTTGCCCAGATAGGTGTTCAGGTTGGTGATGTTGTCGTCAGGCATCCGGACGACGTTGGTCGTCGAGGGCGGGCACCAGACGTTGCTGCCGTTGGGCGACATGCCGGAGGTGGAATAGGTCGCGTTCTGCGCCGCGGTGGAGAAGGCATCGACCCAGCCGGTCGCGGGCATGGCCAGCGTGCGCGGGATGCCGGTATAGGTATAGACCGACGCCGGCATATCCACGCAGTTCACGTTGCGCATGTCGCCGTTCGTCGTGGTCGTCAGTCCCGGCTGGTGGGTGATGTTGTATTTCGCCGCCAGCGCCGGGCCGAGGTTCACCTGACCGTTATAGGGCACGACGGCGATCGAGATGCGGTCGGTGTTGTTGCCCAGCACCGTGGTGACGAAGTTGCGTGCCGCTGTGCGCAGGCCGCCGATGCGGTCGTTGGTGTTCATGGAGCCGGAGACGTCGAGGGCCAGCACGATCTCGATGTTGGTGGCCCGCTGTTCGGCCTTGGAGCGGGCGCCGACATTCAGCGTGTCCACGCCCGAGGCATGCATGAAGAAGGTCTCGACCGGGATGTCGCCCTTCGCCTCGACGCTGCGGGCGCCGGCGACGCTGGTGACGGTCACGCTTTTCAGGAAGGGCAGCAGCCCCTCGCGGTCCACGCAGTCGCGGACGACGGTGGCGGGGTCGAGCGTCTGGCGCAGGGCGGCGGCGTTCAGCGTGCAGCGGTCCAGCGTCTGGGCCAGCGCGGCGCGGCGGTTCTCGGAGCGCATCACGTCCACGGCCATCCCGCTCATCAGGAAGGCGGTGGCGAAGAGGAAGAGCCCGAAGACGATGAGCGACCCGTCCTCGCGCCGCCGGAAGCGGCGGAGCGGCGCGATCACTCTGGAGGCAGCACCCTTGACCATGTCAGACCGTCCCATAGACGCTATGCGGCGTACCGGTTGCCCGGTCTGCCGCAGCCTTGCGCCCCCGGTTCAGAGAAGTGAATGCATCGATGCACCCGCGCAAGTAGAAGGCGGGTTCCGGCGCTGTCGCGGGGCGGTCGCCGAAACGGTCGGCGAGTTTCTGCCATAATTGTTCGGGATCGCAGGACAACGCTTCGCGGGCACGTCCATCGCCGCGACCGGCTGATTCGCGGCGCGGGGCGTGAAGTTGACTGGCAATATCGTATTCCGACACGGTTACACCCTTCCGGATTAGTACGATCCATACGTTCGATGGTTAATGGGATACCAGCCGGTCGGGGCGGGAATGCGGCAGCAAGATGGGGAACCGTGGCCATTCCGCGGCTGCTGCCCGTGATTGTAGCCGGTTCACGAAAACTCAACTTCCGCCGGTCAGAGCCGTTATACAGGGACCACGCGCGGACCGGCCCCCGCCGGACTGTCGCCCAAGGGAGGAAGACATGAAGCACGCTGGTGAACCCAGTTTCCGTGAATCCGTAGATCTGATGTTCAACCGCGCGGTCCGGCTGATGGACCTGTCGCCGGGGCTGGAGCAGAAGATCCGCGTCTGCAACTCCACCTATACCGTGCGGTTCGGGGTCCGGCTGCGCGGCAAGATCGAGACGTTCACGGGCTATCGTTCGGTCCATTCCGAACATATGGAACCGGTCAAGGGCGGCATCCGCTATGCGCTGTCGGTCAACCAGGACGAGGTGGAGGCGCTGGCGGCGCTGATGACCTACAAATGCGCGCTGGTGGAGACACCCTTCGGCGGGTCCAAGGGGGGGCTGTGCATCGACCCGCGCCAGTGGGACGACCACGAGCTGGAACAGATCACCCGCCGCTTCGCCTATGAGCTGATCAAGCGCGACCTGATCCATCCGGCGCAGAACGTGCCCGCCCCCGACATGGGGACGGGCGAGCGGGAGATGGCCTGGATCGCGGACCAGTATGCGCGGATGAACACGACGGACAT
>AYNO01000143.1 GCA_000500915.1 Rhodobacter sp. CACIA14H1 | reverse complement strand
ACGGCCGAGCCGGAGCGGATGCGGAGGCGAGAGGAAAGCAATGCGCGGCACGCGCGCCTTTCCGCAAGCGGCGGAACGCAAACCGCCAGTCCCGCGCTCTGGATGCAGGCGCCTGCCGCTGTTATACTATCGTACAATTCGCAACCGACCGGAGAGGCCCATGCCCCCCCATCGCCGCCCTCAACTCCCCCGCGCCCCGCGACCTGTGGGAGATGGACCACGGCCACCACCTCCACCCCTGGACCAATTTCGGCAGCTTCAGCGACGAAGGTGCGCTGGTCATCACGCGGGGCGAAGGCTGCTGGCTCTGGGACGCAGAGGGAAAGCGTTACCTCGATGCGGTGGGCGGGCTCTGGTGCACCAATATCGGCCTCGGTCGGCGCGAGATGGCACAGGCCATCGCCGAACAGGCCGAACGCCTCGCCTTTTCCAACACCTTCGTGGACATGGCGAACGATCCCTCCGCCCGACTGGCGGCTAAACTGGCCAGCCTCACCCCCGGCGACCTCAACCGCGTGATGTTCACCACCGGTGGCTCCACCGCCGTCGATACCGCCATCCGCATGGTGGCCTATGTGCAATCCTGCCTCGGCTTTCCGGAAAAGACCGGCATCGTCGCCCGCGACCACAGCTATCACGGCTCCACCTACCTCTCGCAATCCGTGGGCAAACGCCCCGGCGACCGCGTGCCCGAATTCCGCTACAAGGAAGACGGCATCTGGCACCTGACACCCCCCAACCCCTACCGCCGCCCCGACGGCATGACCGAAGCCGAATTCTGCGACTGGCTGGTGGCCGAATTCGAAACCCTGATCGCCACCGTCGGCCCCGACCGCATCGGCGGCTTCATCGCCGAACCGATCCAGGCCTCCGGCGGCGTGATCGTTCCCCCCGAAGGCTACCTCCACCGCATGTGGCAGGTCTGCCGCCGCCACGGCATCCTCTTCATCGCTGACGAGGTGGTCACCGCCTTCGGCCGCCTCGGCCACTGGTTCGCGTCGGAAGATGTCTTCGACGTCGTCCCCGACATCATCACCACCGCCAAGGGCCTGACCTCGGGCTACATCCCACTGGGCGCCATGATCTTTTCCGACCGGCTCTGGGACATCATGGGGCAGGACCCGGACCGCTGGTTCACCGCAGGCTTCACCTATTCCGGCCACCCCGTCGCCTGCGCCGCCGCGCTGAAGAACATCGAGATCATGGAACGCGAGGACCTTCTCGCCAATGCCGCCCGCATGGGCGCGCTGTTCCAGTCCCGCCTGAAGGGGCTCGAGGCGCTGCCGCTGGTCGGGCAGGTGCGGGGCAGGGGGCTGATGCTCTGCACCGAGAATGTGGCGGACAAGGCGACCAGGCAGCCCCTTCCCGATGGCGTCAACGAATCCAAACGCATCTCCAACGCGGCCGAGGCGCTGGGGCTGATGGTCCGCCCCATGGCGCATCTGAATGTCATGTCCCCGCCGCTGAGCATCACCGAGGGCGAGGTGGATTTCATCGCCACCACGCTGGAAAAGGCGATCCGCCAGGTGACGGACGAACTGCTGCGCGAAGGGCATCGGATAGGCTGACGCTTCCCCGTGAAACCCCGCCCCGGGCTCGACCCGGGGCCTCCGCCACAACCGCCGCCACAGCCGGACACAGGGGCCCCGGATCAGGTCCGGGGCGGGGTCCCCTGCCCGATTCGCCGCGCTTCGTTAACGCGCCCCGTAGGTAAACGCGCCGCCCGCTGCGTGCTGACAGTTTGCGGTACAGTTTCCGGTACAATCCCCGGTACAGTCATTGCCGCGGTTTATTCCGCAAAATCAGCACATTAACCCACCGCACGCCGCGCCCCCGCCCGCCCGCCTTGACAACCCCGCCGCAACTGGCACCCTCCGCCTACCCGATCCGCGCGTCTCGGCCATCCAAACGACTGCGCTTGCGAATGTGGGCAATCCCTCATGTCTCTTCTGGAAGACGCAAAGTCTGACATCGATACCGCTTTCACCCGCAAGGGTCTGCGCGGCCACTCCTTCGAAAACGCCTTCGCGGGCGCCAATTCCTTCCTCCGCCGGACCTATACCAAGGAGCTGACGGGGGTGGACATCGCCATTACCGGCGTCTGCTTCGATCAGGCCACCTCGAACCGCGCCGGCACCCGCTTCGGCCCCCGCGCCATCCGCGAGGCGTCGTCGCTCATCGCCTATGACCCGCCCTTCGGCTGGGGCACCGACCCGCTCGAGGAGATGGCGGTGATCGATTACGGCGACCTCGCCTTCGACTACGCCAACACCCCGGCCTTCCCGGCGGCGCTGACCGACCATATCGCCACGATCCTGAAGGCAGGCGCGGGGGCGATCACCCTGGGCGGCGACCATTACATCACCTATCCCATCCTGCGCGCCCATGCGCAGAAATACGGCCCCCTCGGCGTGATCCATTTCGACGCCCATTCCGACCTCTGGCCGGACGACAATCCCGACCGCATCGACCACGGAACGATGCTCTACAAGGCCGTCCGCGACGGCTATGTGGACCCGAAGCGATCGCTCCAGATCGGCATCCGCACGACGACCGAGGACTACCTCGGCGTCAACGTCCTGACCGCCCGCGAGCTGCACGAAAAGGGCGTGGCCCATGCCGTCGCACTGGCCAAGGACATCCTGGGCGACGGGCCGACCTATGTGACCTTCGACATCGACGCGCTGGACCCCGCCTATGCGCCGGGCACCGGCACGCCGGTCTGGGGCGGCCTGCATAGCTGGCAGGCGGCGGCCATCCTGCGCGACCTTGCGGGGATCAACATGGTGGGCGGCGATGTGGTCGAAGTCTCGCCCCCCTACGACACCACAGGGGCGACGGCGGTTGCAGGGGCGCATGTGGCCTATGACCTGATCTGCCTCTATCACTGGGCGCGGACACAGCGGTAAGGGCAGGGGAAACGGGAGTGGGAAGGATGGGCATGGTATTCGGGGCACTCGCCCTTCTGGTAGTGGGCTTCGGCCTCTATGTCCGCCTTGCCCCCTCCGACCCTGCCCGCTGGCACGTCCCGCCTGCACCCGCCGCGACCACCGACTGCACGGTGGAGCAGGGTGAAGGCGACGCCCGCGCCACCTGCCTGTTGCCCGCCCCCCCGGCCGAGGCGCTGGCGAAACTCGACGCCATCGCCATGGCCACCCCCCGCACCACCCGCCTTGCCGGATCGCCGGAGGAAGGCCGCATCACCTGGATCACCCGCTCCGCGCTCTGGGGCTTCGCCGACTATACCACGGCAGAGGCCACCCCGGAGGGCAGCGGCACCCGCCTGACCCTCCACGCCCGCCTCCGCTTCGGACGGGGCGACATGGGCGTCAACGCCGCCCGCCTGCGCGACTGGCTGCCGAAGCTCTGACGTAGGGTGCGCCATGGCGCACCCTACTTGACCGGCCCCCCCTAAAGCGCCACAGAACCCCGCATGGTCCCGCTCGACAAACTCGCCCAGATCACCCAGCGCTTCGAATATCTCGAAGCCCGCCTCAACGCGGGCGCCGACCCGGCGGAAATCGCCAGAATCTCGCGCGAATACAGCGACCTGCGCCCCGTCGCCGACCAGATCGCCGCCTACCGCCGTGCCCTCGACGACCTGTCCGAGGCGGAAGCGATGCTCTCCGACCCCGAAATGCGGGCGCTGGCCGAGGATGAACTCCCCCGCCTCCGCGCCCTGATCCCCGATTACGAACAGCAGCTCCGCATCGCGCTCCTGCCCAAGGACGCCGCCGATGCCCGCCCCGCCATCCTCGAAATCCGCCCCGGCACGGGGGGCGAGGAGGCGTCGCTCTTCGCGGGCGACCTGCTGCGCATGTACCAGCGTTACGCCGAACGTCAGGGCTGGCGGTTCGAGATCCTCGAACAGCAACTCTCCGACCTTGGCGGCATCAAGGAACTCACCGCCCATATCCAGGGCGAAGGCGTCTTCGCCAAACTGAAGTTCGAATCCGGCGTCCACCGCGTCCAGCGCGTGCCGGAAACCGAAGCGGGGGGCCGCATCCACACCTCCGCCGCCACCGTCGCCGTCCTGCCCGAGGCCGAGGAGGTGGACATCGACATCCCCGCCTCCGACATCCGCATCGACACCATGCGCAGCAGCGGGGCAGGGGGCCAGCACGTCAACACCACCGACTCGGCGGTGCGCATCACCCATATCCCCACGGGGATCGTCGTCACCTCCTCGGAAAAGTCCCAGCACCAGAACCGCGCCATCGCCATGCAGGTCCTCCGCGCAAGGCTCTACGAGATGGAGCGCGACCGTCAGGCGTCCGAACGCGCCGCCGAACGCAAGTCTCAGGTGGGTTCCGGCGACCGGTCCGAACGCATCCGCACCTACAACTTCCCGCAAGGGCGGATGACCGACCACCGCATCAACCTGACGCTCTACTCCCTGCCGCAGATCATGGCGGGCGACCTCGACGCGGTCGTCAACGCGCTCGTCGCCCATGACCAGGCCGAAAAACTGGCCGAGATGGAAGGATGACGGGGAACGAAGCCCTGCGTCAGGCCATCCCGCGCCTTCAGGCCGCAGGCATCCCCGACGCACCCCGCGACGCCCGCGCCCTGCTGTCCCATGCCGCAGGCATCCCGCCCGACCGCCTGACGCTCCACCTTTCCGACCCGCTGACACCCGAAGCCTCCGCCGCCTTCGACACCGCCATCGCCCGCCGCGCCCGCCGCGAACCCGTCAGCCACATCACCGGAACCCGCCTCTTCTGGGGCCGCCCCTTCCGCGTCACCCCCGACACGCTGGACCCCCGCCCGGAACCGAAATTCTCGTGCAGGAGGCGCTGACCGAACCCTTCGTGAAACTGCTCGACCTCGGCACCGGCACGGGCTGTATCCTCGTCTCCTGCCTCGCCTCCATGCCCATGGCCCATGGCACCGGCACCGACATCCACCCCGCCACGCTGGCCGTCGCCGAAGACAACGCCCGCACCCATTCCCTCGCCAACCGCGCCCGCTTCCTCCTCTCCGACTGGTTCACCGCCGTCGAAGGCCGCTTCGACCTGATCGTCTCGAACCCGCCCTACATCGCCGAAGGCGAAATGGCCGCGCTGTCGCCCGAAGTCCTGCACGAACCCCGCCGCGCCCTGACACCCGGAGGCGACGGCCTCGACGCCTACCGCGCCATCGCAAGGGGCGCCCCCGCCCGCCTGATGCCCGGTGGCCGCCTGATCGTCGAAATCGGCCCCAGCCAGGGCGCCGCAGTCGCCGCCCTCTTCGCGGCACAGGGCCTGACCGGCATCCGCATCCTGCCCGACCTCGACGGACGCGACCGCGTGGTCGCCGCCCGCAAACCCGCCGGTGATACCGGCTGCGGCACCGCCTGAGCCGGACCCCGAACCGCGCCCCGAACCGCGCCCTGAACCGGACAGTCTGCGGGAAATCCGCCACAATCCCGCAGGCACATGCGGCAAAATCGGCGCACGCTGGCCAAGGGGAACAGAATCCCCTTGTCATGCGCTGCCAAGAATGTTTAGTCGCTCTCAGGTGACGGGGCCGGGCGCAGGCTCCCCCGCGCCGGAACTGCCAGACAGCTTGAACGCCTTCCGGTCCCGCAAGGGATCACGCAATCCGAAGGCGCTTCGCAGAAAGCCAGGTCATCTGGACCAAAGGACAAGATGAGATCTTCCAAGTCCCGCTCGCGCAACAAGGCGAACCGCCCGCGCACCCTCGGCAACATCATCAACCGCGTCTTCGACAGCTCCGGTCCCGAAGGCAAGGTGCGCGGCACGCCGCAGCAGATCATCGAGAAGTACCAGCTTCTCGCCCGTGACGCGCAGCTGTCCAACGACCGCGTGGCGGCCGAGAATTTCCTCCAGCACGCCGAACACTACACCCGCATGCTGGGCGAGGCGCAGCGCGAGATGGCGGCCGAACAAGAGGAACGCCAGCGCCAGCAGCAGCAGAATGGCGGCGGGAATTACGGGCAGGGCGGCCAGAACGGCGGCAACCGCGACCGTGACCGCGACAACTGGCGCGACCGGCAGGACCGTGACTACCGCGATTTCCGCGACGACCGTGGCGAAGAAGGCACGGGCGCGGCCGTAATCGAACTGGGCGAGGGCGAAACGAATCTCGTCGAAACGCCCGAAGCACGCCCCTTCCAGCAGCGCCGCGACCGCGACGACCGCGACCAGCGCCGCGATGACCGCCGTGACGACCGGGGCGAACGCCGCGATCACGAGCGCCGCGACGACCGTGGCGACCGCAACGACCGCCGCGATGACCGTCAGGGCGGCCAAGGTGGCCAGGGCGGTCAGGGTCAGGGCGGTCAGGGCCAGGGCGGCGAACGGCGCGAAGATCGGGGCGACCGCCAGTTCCGCCGTGACCGTGACCGTGACAGGGATCGCAACCGCGACCGCGACCGGGATCGGGACAACCGTGGCGACCAGCCGCGCGAACAGGCAGCGGCACAGGCCCCCGTGACCGAAGCCGCGCCGGCACCTGCGCCCGTGGCCGAACCTGCTCCCGCACCGCAATCCGCGCCTGTGGCCGAAGCACCCGCAGCCGCCGAGGCGCCGAAGAAACCCCGCGCCCCGCGCAAGCCCAAGGCCGAAAAGACCGACGCCGCCCCCAAGGACGGCCCGGCAGAAGCCGCCGAATGACCGGCTGACCGCCTGTTCATGCCGCGTTAACGGCGTGTTAACGGCGCGTTAAGAAATGCAAGGCCGGGCCACCCGCCCGGCCTTTCCTCATCCCGCCACGACCCGCGCAAGGGCGCAGAACTTCTCCAGCGAAATCTCCTCCGCCCGCGCCGTCGGCTCTATGCCCGCAGCGGTCAGCATCCCCTCCACATCCCCGCCCAGCCCCTTCAGCGACGACCGCAGCATCTTGCGCCGCTGGTTGAAGGCCATCGCCGTGATACGCTGCAACACCTTGCCATCGCAGGGAAATCTCGGCTCTGCCAGCCGGGTGACATGGACCACCGACGAATGCACCTTGGGCGCGGGGGTAAAGGCCTCGGGCGGCAGATGCATCACGATCTTCGCCTCCGCCCGCCACTGCACCAGCAGCGCCAGCCGCCCGTAATGGTCGCTGCGCGGCTTCGCCACGATCCGCTCGGCCACCTCCTTCTGGAACATCAGCGTCAGGCTGTCCCAGAAGGGCGGCCAGACCTCGGGCGTCAGCCAGCGGATCAGCAGCTCCGTCCCCACATTGTAGGGCAGGTTCGCCACCACCCGCACCGGCGGCACCAGATGCGCCAGCACATCCACCTCCAGCGCATCGCCATTGATCACCTGCAACCGCCCCGGATAGGCCGCCGCCACCTCTGCCAGCGCGGGCAGGCAGCGCGCATCCTTCTCCACCGCCAGCACCCGCCGCGCCCCTTCGGCCAGCAGCCCCCGCGTCAACCCGCCCGGTCCCGGCCCCACTTCCAGCACGTCGCAGGCCGAAAGGTCTCCCGCCTGCCGCGCGATCTTCGCCGTCAGGTTCAGGTCCAGCAGGAAGTTCTGCCCCAGCTGCTTCTTCGCCACCAGATCATGCGCCCGGATCACCTCGCGCAGGGGCGGCAGCCCGTCGATCGTCGCCATGCCTGACCATGCCCCTTCATCTCGGCCCAAATACCCCGGGGGGCGCGGGGGCTGGCCCCCGCTCCGGCGCCTCAAACCCCGCGCGCCGCTGCCATCTGTTGCGCCATCTTCAACGCCGCGACAAGGCTTCCCGCACTGGCCATGCCCTTGCCCGCGATGTCATGCGCCGTCCCGTGGTCGGGCGAGGTCCGGATGAAGGGCAGCCCCAGCGTGACATTCACCCCGCCGTCGAAATCGATGGTCTTGATGGGGATCAGCGCCTGGTCATGATACATGCAGACTGCCACGTCATACCGCGCCCGCGCCGCCTTGTGGAACATGGTATCGGGCGGCATCGGCCCTTTCAGGTCGAACCCCTCGGTCCCCAGCCGCGCCAGCAGCGGCGCGATCCATTCCCCTTCCTCGCCCCCCATCGCCCCGCCTTCGCCGGCATGGGGGTTCAGCCCCGCCACCGCGATCCTTGGCCGCGCGATCCCGCAATCGCGCTGCAACCCGGCCGCCGTGATGCGGATCGTCTCTTCCAGCAGCGCGGGCGTCAGCACCTTGGGCACATCGGCCAGCGCGATGTGGATCGTCACCGGCACCACCCGCAATTCGGGGCAGGCCAGCATCATCACCACCCGCTCCACCCCCGCCAGATGGGCAAGGAACTCCGTATGGCCCGGAAAGGCGAACCCCGCCCCGTCCTTCAGCACCTTCTTGTGGATCGGCAAGGTGCAAAGGGCCGATGCCGCCCCGTCCTGCACCAGCCGCACCGCACGGGCGATCACGTCGATGGTCGCCTGTGCATTGCGCGGGTCGGGCCTCCCGGGGATGGCAGGATGCGGAAAGGGATGCGGCAGCACCGGCAGCAGCCCGGCCGGAACCGACAGCGCATCGGCAGGGTCCGAAATGATGGCGTGGTCTGCCGGGGGCAGATGCGACGGATCCCCGATCCAGAAGAACGGAACCTCGTCCGCCAGCACCGCCCGTGCCTTCAGCGCGATCTCCGCCCCGATCCCTGCCGGATCACCGCAGGTCAGCGCGACGGGGCGACGGTCGATCACGGTTCTTGGATGATCGCTTCCGACCGCAGCTCTTCGATGAAGGCTTCGGCCAGCGCGTTCAGCTGCTGGTTGCCAAGCTGCGACCGCACGGCCTCGCGGTCAACGGCCGGCTTGTCCGCGGCGGCTGCCCCGTCTTCGGTCGTCACCGGAACGGCCGTGGCATCGGCAGCCGGTTCGGGAATACCCGTCCGCAGGCAGAGCATCAGCAACTCCCGCGCCGCGCCATTGACCCGCAGCACGCTTTCGCCGGGGTCCAGCTTCGCCAGTTCCAGCCCGATATCCTGCGGCACCGCGCCCATGTCCTGCGTCACGACCTGCAGCGCCTCGGCCGGCAGGCCGCGGGCAAGGGGGTACAGATCGCCGCAATCATCCGTCTGCGCACGGATCACCGCAGGGTCCATGTCCGACGGCAGGGCAAGGCGGGCATATTCCACCTCGACCCGCGCCGGCATCGCGCTTTCCACATCGCTCAGCCCGTTCAGCTGGAACAGCACCACTGCCTGCGGCACCACGATGGGGTCCGACACCTCGCCGGGGGAGAGGCTCAGCACCTGCTGGACGATGGCAGGGGGCAGGTTGGAAATGGGCATCCAGTCCAGACGCCCGCCATTGTTGGCCGTCGGCGCCGCCGAATACTGGCGGGCAGCGGCCGCGAAGGACTGTTCCGATCCGGTTTCGGCCTTGATGGCGCGGGCCTGATCGACCACGTCGCCGACCTCGTCGCCCTGCACCGGAATCACCAGTTCCGAAAGCAGCACCTGCACCCGCGGCGTCTTTGCATTCTCGGCCAGTGCCCGGTCGATCTGCGCTTCGGAAATGCGGACCTGCTGGCCGAACTTCGACCGCACCACCTCGCGCCAGAGAAGCCCGTTCGACACGAAGTCGCGGAAGGTTTCGGGCGCGACGCCCTCCTGGCCGATTGCCTCGGTGAACTGTTCGGGGGTCATGTTCGCCCGACCCGCGAATTCCGTCAGACCCTGCTGGACCTGTTCCGCCGTCAGCGTGATCTTCATATCCTTCGCGGCCTGTGCCGCCAGCCTGTCGCGCATCAGCGCCTCGAGCGCCTCCTTCTCCAGGTCGCCCGGCGCCCGCAGCACCTGCAGGAAGAGCATCCGCTGCTCCACCTCGAAATTGGTGACGGTCTGGCCGTTGATGACCATGCGGGGCGCGAACAGCCCGCCCTCCTGCGCGACCGGTGCCGTAGCTGCCAATGCGACGAGCGAAAGCCCGAACAGCGTTGCCCGAAGGGCGCGCGCCCCAGTCTTGCGCCGAGGTTCCGTCATTCCCGTATCCCGTATCCTGCCTGTCACCGTCATCGCCTGCAC
>AYNO01000142.1 GCA_000500915.1 Rhodobacter sp. CACIA14H1 | reverse complement strand
AGCGAGATCCGCTGCGCTAGCTATGGATCGGTTAATGGAAATGGCGATTGATAAATCAATTGACTCGACATGTGTTTCCTTCTAGCCGCAGTGGCTGCGCGAAACGCATGCTATGACGGTCCTGGCAAGGGTTGGCGAAGCAAAATGCCTCTCAAGGCGAGCCCTCGCAAAGACGTTCAGATTAAGAACTGGTAATCTCGATTGCGCCCTCCATCTCTTGAGATCAATGAGATTGTGGGATGTAGAGAGCGGTGGTTTGATTGATAATGGCAGCGCAATATTAACGGAAGGTGCACTGCCGAGTATCAAAAAATGTCGGGTGGTTTCCTCTCAGCGACATGCGCGCCAGTTACAGTTGATTGGTGTGGAAGTGGCGTCATTAGCCGACGAACTTCAAGAGCGAAAAATATCGGCGACGGCAAGGTAAGGCGGAATTTGCGCAGGAGCTGTTGGTGGCGAACCTCGATGATATGCAGTGAACACAAGATGTATACCCCCTACCGTAATCATCAAAGATGTCGGGCGAGTGGGAACACCTACGCGTGATTACTTGCGCAAATCATAATCGGAATTGCGTTTGCGCCTTACCAGACCGATCGGGATATGCGGCACACTAGGTTTATGGGCAGAAGTTGTCAGACATCGCTTAGGTGCGGGGAGATTTCGTTAAGCGTTGATGCACATTGTCGGTATTCTTGCGGACAGCTGCTGTTTTTTGTGGTCGTCATTAGTTTATTGTCTTCCTGCGCATCGGAGGAGACGACAGTGGCGAAAACGGAAGATGCGCTGGCTACACTGATTAACAGCGTTGGATCAGAGCAGCGATCGATAAATCAGGAAGGGGCACTCTCGGACAGACGCACACTTTTGGCGGTCGTTTCCGAAGTTGTCACGAAGGATCCTAGGCTCGTCGCGGCACAAGCCGGGACTGATGCGGCGCTTGCGGAGCTTCGTTTGGCCGAAGCGCTCCGAGGGCCTGAGTTGAGCTTATCTGGACAGGTTGGCAACTATAAATCCGGTGGTGCGCCTTCAGAAGCTGGTCTTGGTCTCGCAGTCGTTGGCGAGCAACTAATCTCGGATGGCGGCGCATCAAATGCCGCAGTAGATGAAGGTGCCGCCTCGTTACTCTATGCTCGGGCACGACAGGAACAGGCCACCAACTTAATTATACTGGATGTGCTAGATGCACTCGTCCTTGCGTGGCAAGCGGGGGCACGGGCGGCTCTGGCGGCTGACACAGCGGCTCGTTTCGTCCCATTGAGGATGCAACTGGGCAGAGCTGCCGAGACTGGGATGATCGACAACTCGGCGCTTCAGGCCCTAGAACGCGACTTCTTGGTGGCAGAGGCGCGCAGTGTTGAGCTTGCGTCTGATACGGCCGTGGTGCGCGGCAGACTATCCGAATATTTTGTTGACCCGCAGATCCCGTCTACATTTCCCGCGAAAGTGTTCAACATCGATGCGGCAACCGCTCTAGACACGTTTGGAACTTCACCTGAGTTGCAAAGTAGAGCGGCCAGTGTGCTCATCGCACGAGCCGTGGAGCGCAAAGCGCTAGCAGCGTTCTCGCCGTCCGTTGGTATACAGTTGAAGACATCATCTCCATTCGATGAAACTGGTGACACGGAGACCACGCTGGGTCTCGGGGTCACATACGTTTTTTCCGATGCAGGCCGAAGAAAACATGCCCTCGTTGCGGCTACGTCGCGGTTGCGCGCAGCGGAGGCTGAATTGTTGGCCTACCGAGGGGAACTTCGGTCACGGGTCGCTGAAGGGATTGCGGCGATGGAGGCCAGCCGCAGGCTTCTGGATATTCAGAAAAGGTCCATACATGAGGCAGAAGCATCACTGGCCTTGGCATATAGGCAGGTATCTGTTGGAGAGCAGGAACTCCTAGGATTGCTAAGTTTGGAAATCGAGCTCTATGAGGCGTCCGACAGGCTCATTACAGCGCGTTCCCAAGCCTATCTCGCGGAGGCGCGATTGGCTGCTGAACTTGGGCTTCTGGCAGAAGCTTTCGGGATGTCAAGCGTGCATCATAATCCTTCTGGCAGTAACAATTGACATCACTTGATCCTCATGTTGCGGTAGAGCGCCACGAACTTGTCGCGGCGGTGGCAGGCCTGTTGAGACACCATGGTATTGTACGTTCAGAGGTGAGTCTTCTCGACCTCATTGGCTGCCCATTGTCGGCGTTCAATCTTGACGCCGCAGTACAAGTCTTCGAGTCCTTGGGCTTCGCGGCGGCACTCGGGCCCGTCCAATGGAAGGATACGGACGATGCCTATCTTCCACTGCTAGGTTTCGATGCAGAGGGAGTACCTTGGGTGGTCAACCGTAGCGCGAGGGAAAACCACTTCAACCTGACCAGGTTCTCGGCTTCTGCGCCTGAACACGTCGAGGTATCCAAGAACGCTATTTCCGAAAAACTATCAAACCAGGTGCTTCTGGTCATCAGACCCGCACAGAAGGCATCTGGTATTGCTCTGCGTCACGGTCATTTTGGCGGTTGGCTCTGGCCGGCATTTACACAAAGCAAGGGCCTTTATGTGCAAGTTATTCTCGCCGCGGCGGTCAGTAACATTCTTGGCCTTTCGACCTCCCTTTTCGTCATGGTTGTCTATGACCGGATCGTCCCGAATGAGGCAGTGGAATCTCTCATAGCACTCACAATTGGCGTTACAATCGCGCTTTGCTTTGATTTCGTGATCAAATCCCTGCGAGTAGCGAGCCTCGACTACGCCAGCAAGCGGGCTGATACGTACCTGAGCCGCTTGATTTTTGATCGTCTACTCGCCCTTCCTTCGGGCGGACGCAAGAGACGATCAGGCGCACTGGCAAGTATCGTCCGAGAGTTTGACACCTTAAGGGACTTTTTCACCTCGGCGACGCTCGTCGCCTTCGTCGATCTGCCTTTTGTCTTTCTTTTCATCTGGGTGATTTACCTGATTGCGGGGCCCCTTGCTTGGGTGCCGCTTCTCGCCTTGCCGTTGGTGGTTGTGGCTACCCTGATCATCCAGCCAGTTTTGGCAAGGTTGGCGTCAGTTGGATTGCAGAGCGCAATGAGCAAACAGTCCGTGCTGATCGAAACGCTCAATGGGCTGGAAACGATCAGGGTCGCAGGACTGGCCGGTTTCATGCGAATGCGGTTTTCAGACGCGTCACTGAGTCAGTCTGACCTCGGCTTCCAGAGCCGCGTCCTATCGCAATTGGCGCAGAACATTGCGATCTTCGTCCAGCAGGGCGCCCAAGTCGTGACGGTCTTCGTCGGAACGCTATTGATCCGGGACGATGTCATCACTATGGGTGCCATGATCGCCGCCGTTATTTTGGGTAGTCGAGCGCTTGCGCCTCTAGGGCAGATCACGGCGGCGCTGTCGCGTTACAATGCAGCGGTTCAATCCTACCAAGCGCTTGACGGCCTGATGCAGGAAGCTGGGTCCAGCAACGAGGCCTACAATCACAAATACAGCCTTCCTTTGCTACGGGGCGAAATTTCCCTGAAAGGTGTGAGCTATAAGTTCCCCGGCTGTTCCACAGAGGTCTTGCGTGATATCACTGTCACGATTCCAGCGGGCCAGAAGGTAGCGGTGCTTGGCCGAACGGGATCTGGAAAGTCCACTCTCGCGCGGATCATGGCAGGTGTGCTGGAGCCGACAACGGGGCAGATTACCCTTGATGGGGTCAAGCCAACTGAGATCGATCCGGCCGATCTGACCCGAAACATAGGCGTTATGCTTCAGGAGAGTTGGCTTTTTAGCGGCACTCTCAAGGAAAACATTCTCTGTGGGCGAACGGACCTAAGCGATGCGCAGCTACTGGAGATTGTCCGACTCTCGGGGCTGTCGAGTATCCTCGAGCAGCACCCGGCGGGGCTCGCAACGCAGGTTGGAGAAAGAGGAGAAGGTCTTTCCGGTGGTCAGCGTCAGGCCATATGCATGGCGCGAGCGATCGTGAACTCTCCGTCCATCCTAATCTGCGACGAGCCGACCAGTGCGCTCGACGTCGCCAGCGAGCAATCGTTGATCCTTCGCCTTAAGCCGTGGCTCGAAGGCCGAACCGCCGTGATTGTCACTCATCGCAGTGCACTCATGTCTCTTGTTGATCGCGTTCTAGTTGTGGAGGGAGGACAGATTTCGGCGGATACAACACCGGACAAGTTTCTCACCAGAAGTGCAGCGGTGGCCTGATTGGACTATCGTACCATCTCGCGATCCATCGCGCAGCGGCCTCCACGCCGCAATCTTGTTTTGCTACTTACCATAGCGGCAATCATACCAAGTTTCATGATTTGGGCTGCATTGACTGAGCTCGATAATATAACGCGAGGTGAGGGACGCCTCGTTGCCGCAGCCCAAAACCAAATTGTACAGGCGGGGGAGAGCGGCGTCCTCTTGCGCCGTTATGTCGAGGAAAATGACATCGTCCGGGCGGGAACGCTTCTATTTGAACTTGATCCAGTCGATGCGGCGAGCGAACTTGAGGCTCTTTTGCAACGCAAGGCGAGCGCAGATATTCGTCGCGAGAGGCTCACTGCCGAGATCACAGGCGCGGAGCTGTCGATTTCGGAGGACCTGCTCATAAGCTCCCCTGCTCTTGCAACGAGCGAGCGGAGCCTTTTTGATGCGCGGAGAGGCGAGCTGGACATCGCGCTGGACGTGCTCTCTCAGGAACTGAAACAGCAAGAGCAGGAGCTTGCTGGCGCACGGATCGCGTTGAACTCGGCGGCCAATCGGTCGGCACTGATCGCCGCTGAACTGTCCGTCGTTGAGCCTCTGGTCGACGAAAATATTGTTTCGACACAACGTCTGCTGCAACTGAGGATAGACTTTGAAAATGCCGAGGCTGAGCGCGCCGCCGCACAGACAGCAATTTTTCGTGTCAAGGCAGCAATCCAGCAGGTCGAGCGTGAGCAGGAGGCGAGACGCCGAAGTTTTCTTCTGCGCGCTCAGGAAGAGCTGAGCGCTGCCTTGGCGGAACTCTCTGAGATGAAGGAGCGGCTTCCGTTGCTTGAGGAGAGACTCAAGAGAACGCGGGTCTTGGCTCCTGTCGACGGGATCGTGAACAGGATCAATCTCCGCACACCAGGGGGGTATGTGAGCTCAGGCACGGCCCTTCTCGAGATCGTACCGACCGGCGAGGATCTGATTGTGGAGGTGCGGATCGCACCGAAGGATATATCAGGGATTACTCTGGGGGATGTGGCTCACGTGCGCTTTGACGCCTACGACGCTTCACGTTACGGCGCGGCCGAGGGGTTTGTCCGGGAAATCAGTGCCGATGCGCAAATCGATCCTGCAAATCCCAGTCTGCGCTACTACACGGTCCGGGTCACACTGGAGGGCCGCAGGCCACAGGACTCCGCTTCCACCATGGTGCGGCTACTTCCGGGTATGACGGCGACCGTCGACGTGGTTTCCGGAAAGCGCAGCATACTCGATTACATTTGGCAGCCTGTAGCCCGGGTCCAAGAGCTGGCACTGCGGGATTGACGAATTGGGAACCGAACGTTCATTTCGAAGGGAACCGTCATGATGACAACCGATGACAGATCAAGCTCCGGTCAGGGTGAGGTGATAGGGGTTAAGTCCAGGTCCCGAACGAACATCGCAAGGACGCTCACCACTGTGCTGCACCCCCGGGCGGGACTTACACTCGGTCTTGCTGCCTTCGGCCTATCCGCCTGTGGCGGTGGAGGGGGTCGTGGTGACACGAACGGCGGAGGAAGTGCAGAGAGTTTTAGCGGAACCGCACTTAAAGGGCCTCTGCAGAATGCGCTGGCCTTTCTTGATCTCAATGGTAACGGCGTTCTCGATACGGGAGAGCCGAGCGATCTGACGGATGCTTCCGGAAACTTCACCTTCTTGACGACCGAAAATGCGACAGGAGCTCAACTCATCGTCTTATCATTGGGCAATACGATCGACGCATCGACGGGCCTCATCGTACCGGATGTGACCCTCAAGGCTCCAGTCGGGAGTTCGGTCATTTCTCCCCTGACTACGCTGGTGGTCGAGACGGGCCTTCCGCCTGACACTCTCGCAACAGTCCTGGGGCTTCCCTCAAGCGTCGATCTTCTCAATTTCAACCCTTTCGCAACTGGTGCAGACCCCTCCCTCGCGCTGGAAGTTGAGCAGATGGCCCACCTCGTGCTGGGCACGATACGCACGATCTCGGAAACGCTCGAAGCCTCCGGCCTCACGGCAGCGGAGGCCTTCGACATTGCAACTCAAGCGCTCGCCAGCGCCGTGACAAACAGCACGACACCGACGATAGACTTTACA
Organism: Rhodobacter sp. CACIA14H1; assembly: GCA_000500915.1. Taxonomy (GTDB): domain Bacteria; phylum Pseudomonadota; class Alphaproteobacteria; order Rhodobacterales; family Rhodobacteraceae; genus Paragemmobacter. The sequence continues at coordinate 3,873 of AYNO01000142.1, read as the reverse complement.
AATACAGCGACGCTCACAAGCATCTTTACGACGGCCATAGACACCGCCGAAAACGATCCGGACTTCGAGGCACCAGCGGATGCCGTTATCGCAACCTTGACGAACGCTCTCGCGGTCGTGAACCAGGCTGTAAACGAAGCAACGAACCTCGAGGATGCGGACGCCTTTTCGGGACCTTCCAACCTTGTCCAGACAATCGATACCGCGCCAGACCTGGCCGCACCGCTTTTCTCCGCCAGCTTGAACAATGGCGTCATTTCCTTCGAAGGAGCCGCAGGGGTTATCTCAGTGTCGGTCACTGGGAACACGGCGACCTTTACGCGTGCCGGTTTTACAGATGACGTTGCCAATGCACTTGGCCAGGATGTGACCCTCAAAGTGGGAGAGAAGCTCGCGCTCGACCTGACCGGGTATAATGCATTTGGTACCATTTCCGGAGCAGGTGTGGTCGCCCTCGCCCTCCCGAACGGTGTCTACGAGTTTCCGGCGAGTTCCGTTTTGCATGTCCTTCCAGACTTCGCCGACGATGCTGCGGCACAGGCTTTTTTTAATGGTCTCGACACGGATGACATCGTCTATGTGCCTTCGGGCGAACACAGCTTTAATGTCACCCTGACGAAGCCTGTCACCATCCTCGGCGCGAATTTTGGCGACGCAGTACACAGTCTCGGCGCATCCGGCAGTTTCACCGGTCTCTATGACCTAGAGCTTTCCAGCCTCGATAAGGCTGGCGTGGCCGACGCGGTCCAGCAGGCAGTATCATTCGACACCAGTGCGCAACCACGCACCTTTGCAGAGAGCTGGATCAACGGCAAGATCACCGTTTCCTCAAGCAATGTGACGCTTGATGGGCTTCGCCTGCACTATAGCGCGGGTGGCGTAGCCTTCTCAGAAGTCGATCCGATCGATAATTTCCAATTGCTGAACTCCTACGTAACCGGACACGCAGCAGGCTCGATTGCCTATACCGACGCCGACTACAATATCGACGGGGAGACGGGCCTTCTCCAGGACGCATCAAGTGGCTGGCGGATTTCCGGAAACCTCATTGGCGGCGTGAGTACAGCCACGGGCAATGGCGGATCGCTTTATCTCACGGGCCTTTCCGACAGTGTCATCAGCGAAAACGTCTTTTGGCGTCCGGGTGCAGCGCATCTCTACCTCGAGGACCTCTCCGACGTCACCCTGCAGGGAAACTTCTTCTACCACGGCCTGCATGCGGGCGGAGCGAACTTCGACGGCCTTATGGCCGAGGCTGGCTCGGGATATGGCTACGGCTACGGCGAGGGTTATGGATACGGGAGCGGTTACGGCTACGGTTACGGAGGCACAGGTGAGGGGTACTACGGCAGAAACTACTGGCTTGAACTGAAGGGCGTCACCGCAGGCGTGACAATCGACAGCAATCTTGGCTTGTTCAATAGCGGAGGCATTCAGGTTTGGGACGAAGAAAGCGCCGCGAACAGTTTTTCTGACATTACCATCAGCAACAATGTCTTTGATCGGTTCATCAATGCCGATCCAAACGGTTATCTTGACAGCCTTGCAGGCACGACGCGCCATGTATCTGGCTTGATGGGAGGGATCGTTTGGTCGACTGTCGATGCCAGCACCTCTGACGGGCTCACCATCACGAACAATCTGATCAAGGGCGATCTCGGCCAGCTTCTCAACGACGGCGACATCCGCTCACTTGTGCTCATCCAAGGTGGTGTGGATGACATCGTTGCAAGCGGGAACATCCTTTCATGGGGCATCAAGACACCCTTGGCGCAGGGTGCACTCGAGGATGTCGATACGGCCGCTGTGCTGGTCAGCCGGCTGCTGCTCGATCAGCCTGTCGATCCGACGCTCGTAGCCACGGTGACTGGAAACAGCTTCGCGCACGAAACCACTGGACTGCCAGAGGGCTACAGCTCGGCGGCACTCCTTCTGGATTTCCGCGGGACGACCGGTACGGATGCCGGAGATACCGCAGTACTCTTCACCGACAACTCCTTCACCGGCTATGGCGACCAAGCCGATCTTTTGGAGATCGCGGTGAACTCTGGCAGTGTCGCTCCGACCGTCAGCCCGACAGACCCCTCGACCATCCTTTTCTGACAAGAAACATCGACATTTCGAAAGGCGGCAGATGACACATCAAAGCCAGGCTTTGAAGGCTACGGCCCCTCGCGCGGGGGCTTCAACGGGGTCGGCTATGGCGGTGCGCCCACGAGCGCTCGCCTCTGCTTTGGTGGGCGGGGTATTCCTCGTAGCCTCTTCGATGCCAGCGGTTGCGGAGGGCGCTGACGGCTATCTTGTGACGCTCGAGAGCCTGCTCAAGCCGGACCCGAAGCCTATCTCGGTGGGTGTCCCGAGCGGCTTCGGTGCCTCGCGCGGCCTCGCCTTTGCGTCGGTGGCCTACACCAATGCCGATCGCAATACCGGCGTTGCCGGAGACGACGATGGCTCGATCGCGCTCGGCATCGGCCTCGGCGACCCCGGCTCCGGCTTCGCCCTCGAAGCAGTTATCGGCATCACCAGTGTCAGCACAGGTTTCTGGGGCGACGGTACATTCGGCGATGAGGGGAACCTGGCTTTGAAGCTCCATCGGCGCGTGGCAGGTTTGCCCGGCGCCGACGTCGCTTCCCTCTCCTTTGGCGTGAGCAACGCCCTCGGATGGGGCAGCACACGCGATCTGCCGCGCTCATGGACTGTTGCATATTCCCAGGTCAGCACTTTGCAGGTGGCAGGCGACCGGCTGCCGCTTAATGCGACGTTTGGCTATGGCACTTCGATCTCTGCCGTAAGCCGCGAACCAGGCGCTTTCGGATCCGTTGGTATCGGGCTTACGGGCAGTCTGTCTGCCGGGTTTGGATGGGTAGGAGACGAACTGCAGATCGGCGCGGTCTATTTCCCGGCTGCCCTACCCTCTGCATCGCTTGGCGTGACCTATGCAGACGCAACACACCGACACTCGGATCGCGGCCGTGTCATCGTCTCGCTGAACATGACCTTCGACAAGTGGAGCAGGAAATGATGCAGGTTTCGATGAGAACCTTGGGTGGGCATTCGCGCAATCTGTTTGCAGCCGCCATACTTTGCCTCGCTGCGGGGCCGTCTCTAGCCGGCCAAGTCAGCGTGACAAATCCGGATGGCATCATTGGCATCTTGCCTCCACAGCAGGTTATTGTACCACCCGCCTCGGCGGGAACGACCTCATCTGACTTGACCTCCAATCTGGCAAACGGAGCCGACACCGGCCCGACGCTGTCGCCCCTCCTATCCTCCCGACAGAATAGCCTCGCACGCCAGCTGCAGGCCACTGCCTTGGAAGGGCTCTCGATGGCGGACCTTCGATACATTCTTGGCGTACTGGATGCAAAACTTGGCACCCTGCCGACGAATGATCCCTTGCGCCCTATTTTGCTCGGTGAGCGCATGCGCATTGTTGAAGCGATCTCGCTACAATGACCCCGGGCGCCGGTCCCTGCCCCGCCCCGAGAGCACAGACTTCCGTGCCGCCTCCCGTCCAGGACGGCTGAAAACGGCAAAAGATATTCTCCTGGGTTCTTCACCTTTGGGTCTCGCTTTGATAGTTGCGAGGCTGGTCGCCCGTAAACCTCTTGGTGACAAAGAGTGGAGGGCGGCCAATATGACCTGTCAACCGGGCCCCCTTCGGGAGATCCGGTGCGCTAGCCTAGGTAAGCCACAAAGCTCCTGACGATAGGCTGCGCACGGAACAGGAAAGATACACCGCGCTCGAGCTTCTCTGTGTCGCACACGGGTCGCAGGCCGTCCGCCGAAACCCCGACATCATCGAGGGACTGCTCGGACGCCTCACAGTTGTGGGATTGGACCTGAGAGCCGCCGAAAATGCCGGGGAGATCC
>AYNO01000141.1 GCA_000500915.1 Rhodobacter sp. CACIA14H1 | reverse complement strand
CCCGTCGGTGCGCAGGAGCCCCTGCGCCAGGAGGGCGGATTGCACGCGGGCGTAATGGGCGCGGGCGGCGGCGGAGGCGGGGGTTTCCTCGGGCAGGACGGGGGGGAGCGCGGCGGGCGCGGCGGCGGGCTGCACCGGCGCGGGCGCAAGCATCGGCGTGCAGGCCGCGAGCCCCGCCAGCGACAGGGCGGCGAGGCTGCGGGCAACGGGTCCGGCGATGCGGCGGGACGGGGTGGCGCAGGGGGCTGCAGGCGGGGCGGGGGGCAGGTAGGTCAGGACAGGTCCTCAGGTCGGGGGAGCGGCGGGGGCGTGCTGCGGGAACGGGCGGCGGCCAGCGTGTCGCGGAGGTCGGCTTCCAGCTTCACCAGTTCCGTTTCGGCGGCGGCGCGGCGGGATTTGCCTTCGTCGGCGATGCGCAGGGAGTCTTCGATGGTGGCGATCAGGGTTTCATTCGCGGCGCGGACGGATTCGATGTCGAAGACGCCGCGTTCCATTTCCTCGCGGACGGTGCGGTTGGCCTGTTGCAGGTTGTCGGCATTGGATTTCAGCAATTCGTTGGTCAGATCGTTCGCCTCGCGCACGGCTTCGGCGGCTTCCTTGCTGCGCTGGATGGTCACGGCCTGCGCAAGCTGGGTTTCCCACAGGGGGACGGTGTTGACCAGCGTGGAGTTGATCTTTGTTACCAGAGATTTGTCATTTTCCTGCACCAACCGGATGGAGGGCAGGGATTGCATCGTGACCTGTCGCGTCAGGCGCAGGTCGTGGATGCGGCGGTCGAGATCGTCGCGGGCGGCGCGGAGGTCGCGGAGTTCCTGCGCGCGCTTGATCTGGTCGGCCTGCGGGGCGGCGGCGACTTCGGCCTCCTTGGCGGGGATGGTGACGGTGTCGGCCTCGGTCAGCTTGGCCTCGCCCGCCGCGATGTAGAGGGCGAGTTCGTCGTAGAAGCGCAGCGTCTTTTCATAGAGCAGGTCGAGCGCCTTGATGTCCTTGAGCAGCGTGTGTTCGTGTTTCAGCAGGTTTTCGGTGATGCGGTCGATCTGGGACTGCACCTCTTCGTAGCGGGCGACGAATTTGGCGATGGGGGCGGCCTGACCCGTCAGCTTGTCCCACCAGCTGCGTTCGCGCGACAGGTCCAGTTCCTCCGAGGCGAAGCCGCGCAGGGTGGTGACGATTTCGCGCAGGGCGTCGCCGGCGGGGCCGACATCCTTGTTCTTCACGCCCGCCAGCATGTCCTGCGAGATGACCTGCAATTCGGCCTGCGCGGAGGAGCCGAAGGTGATGATGGACTGGGTGTTGGTCAGGTCCACCTCGGCCATGCGCTGGCGGATTTCGGCGGCCTTGTCGGCGGGGGCGTCGGCCAGCGGCACGATATCGCCCGCCGGGACGGGAAGCAGGGCTTCGGTCACGGCCTGCACATCGGCAAGGGCCTTGGCTGCATCTTCGCGGACGGTGGTGGACATTCGGCTGCGCTCCGGGCTGCGGGCGGGAAAGACCGCCGGTATTCGTGAGTCAAAACTGGGGGGCGGAGGTTCGCCCGTGCCGCAGCCTGCGACAGGATGCGGGGTTTTTCCAGATGGGTTTTAAACCTGAGGGCGAGAAATACGGATTGACGCCGAGGGTATTCCGTGGGCGGCGGAAGGTGTCTGCGCGGATGGCCTGTAAGCCGGATTCTGTCCCCCCCGGACCGTGATCCGGGGTTGGATGACCATTCCTCTGCCGTGCGCGTTGCCGCGACGGTCAAGCTGCCAACCCGGGCCTCTGGGCTGAAGCGTCCCTGCGGAGGTCTCTGCCGCCCGAAGGCATGTGGCAGACCTTTCCGCGCGAGGCCCCTATTCGGCATTGCTCCGGGTGGGGCTTGCCGTGCCGGTCCTGTTGCCAGTCCCGCGGTGGGCTTTTACCCCACCGTTTCACCATCACCCCTGCGGACAGGGGCAGACTCTTCTCTGTGGCGCTTTCCCTGGGGTTTCCCCCGCCGGGCGTTACCCGGCACCCTTGCTTCATGGAGTCCGGACTTTCCTCGGGTCTTGCGTCCCGCGGTCATCCGGCCATCCGCGCGGGGGGGGGCTTACGCCCGTGGCGGGGTTGCGTCAACAGGGAAGCGGGCGGCGAGCGTGGCGGCCATGGCGGCATCGGTTGCATCCACGGGGCCGGAGGCATGGGGGCGGAAGCGCAGGCGGAAGGCGCGGAGGAGGAGGGCGTCGTCGGGCGTGGCATAGCCGAAGGCGCGGGCGGCCGGGGCGAAGGCGGCGGGGTCCTGCGGCGGGGCGTCGTCGGGCCAGACGGACAGGCCCTGCCGCGCAAGGCGGCGCCAGTCGAAGCGGGGGCCGGGGTCGGATTTGCGGGCGGGGGCCATGTCGGAATGGCCGATGATGCGCTGCGGCGGGATGGGCCAGCGGGCCATGATGCCGCGCAGGAGGGTTTCCAGCGCGGTCATCTGGGGTTCGGGGAAGGGCTGCGTGCCGGTATTGGCCAGTTCGATGCCGATGGAGCGTGAATTGACGTCGGTGACAGCGCCCCATTGCCCCGCGCCTGCGTGCCATGCGCGGAGGGCTTCGTCCACGAGTTGCTCGGTCCCGCCGTCTTCGGCGATCAGCCAGTGGGCGGACACCTCATGCGCGGGGTCGCAGAGGCGCTGCCGCGCCTCGGCCACCGAGGCCATGGCGGTGTAGTGGATCACGACAAGGTCGGGACGCGCCCCGCCGCGCCTTTCGCCGCAATTCGGCGAGGGGTGGGTCACTGGCGGAAGGGGCGCGGGTCCCATGCGCAGGCGTAGCCGTCGCCATCCGGGTCAAGGCCGCGCCGGTCGCGTTCGGGCCCGCCTGCCTCGAGGAAGGCCTGCTGGGCGAGGTCGGGCGAGGCGTAGCGGGCGCAGGCGGCCTGCGGGTCGGTGAAGCGGATCGACGAGCGCGAATACATCTGCGTGCCCGGATTGTGCGTCGTGGACAGGGCGTATTGCACGATGTTCGGCCCGGTATTGGTGCGTTCGGGCACGGCTGTCGGCTGGATCACGGTGTATTGTGCGCGGTTGCGGGCAAGGCGTTCGGCGTCGGATTCGATGGTTTCGCGTTCCGACACGGCGGCGAAATCCTGTTCGTCCGAAATGGTTGCGCTGCCGCCGGCATGCACCATCTCGCCCGATTCCGTGCGGATGGTCGAGGGCGCGTTGCCGCGCGGGCGGTTCGGGTCGTTGGGGTCATAGACGGCGGCGGCGACCGGCTGCGTGGCCGAAAGCGGCGCCGTGGTGGCAAGCGGCGTGTTGGTCGCCGTCAGCGGCGCACCGGCGGGGGCGGTGCCGGTCGCCCGGTCGATCGCCGCGGCGGCGAGGTCGGGCGAGAAGCCGCCCTGCGGCGCGGGGGCGGTGGCGGTGCCGAAGGGGGCGACGGGCGTGACGGGTGTGCGGGCGGCCGCGGCCTGCTGTTCGCGCAGGTAGCTGTTGTAGTTCTGGAACCCCACGCCCTGCGTCGAGTCGGGCACGGTGGGGGCACAGGCGGCAAGGCCGGCCAGTCCGGCGGTCATGGCAATCATCACGGGAAGTCGCATCGTCACGCCTCTGGTTCCTTCGACCCGCGCCCTTACCACCATTTCTGCGGCTTTGCCACAAACCCCGCCGCACGTTCGAGCACGTAGGCGTGATTCAGCAGGTCGCCTTCTTCCCACGGGCGGCCGATCAGTTGCAGCCCGAGCGGCAGCCCCTGCTTGTCCAGCCCCACGGGGACGGCGACGCCCGGCAGGCCCGCGAGGTTCACCGTGACGGTGAAGACGTCGTTGAGATACATCTCGATCGGGTCGGCGCTGGACATCTCGCCCAGACCGAAGGCGGCGCTGGGGGTGGCGGGGGTCAGGATGGCATCGACACCCGCCGCGAAGGCCTGTTCGAAGTCGCGCTTGATCAGGGCGCGGACCTTGCGGGCGCGGTTGTAATAGGCGTCGTAGAAGCCTGCGGAGAGGACGTAGGTCCCGATCATCACGCGGCGCTGGACTTCCTTGCCGAAGCCTTCGGCGCGGGTCTTTTCGTACATCTCGGTGATGCCGTCGCCGGCGGCCAGCGTGGCGCGGTGGCCGTAGCGGACGCCGTCATAGCGGGCGAGGTTCGAGGACGCCTCGGCGGGCGCGATGACGTAATAGGCGGGCAGGGCGTATTTCGTGTGCGGCAGCGAGATGTCCACGATTTCCGCGCCTGCATCCTTCAGCATGGCGGCGCCGTCGGACCAGAGTTTTTCGATTTCCGCAGGCATCCCGTCCATGCGGTATTCGCGGGGGAGGCCGATCTTCTTGCCCCGGATGTCGCCGGTCAGCGCCGCCTCGAAATCCGGGACGGGCAGGTCGGCGGAGGTAGAGTCCTTCGGGTCGTGGCCGGACATGGCCTGCAGGAAGATGGCGGCGTCGCGGACCGTCTTGGTCATCGGCCCCGCCTGGTCGAGCGAGGAGGCGAAGGCCACGATGCCCCAGCGGCTGACGCGGCCATAGGTGGGCTTGATCCCCACGATGCCGGTGAAGGCGGCGGGCTGGCGGATCGACCCGCCCGTATCGGTGCCCGTGGCGGCAAGGCAGAGGTCGGCGGCCACGGCGGCGGCGGACCCGCCGGAGGACCCGCCGGGGGTCAGGGTGCGCCCGTCCACCTTCCACGGGTTGACGGCGTTGCCGTAGCAGGAGGTTTCGTTGCTGGACCCCATGGCGAATTCGTCCATGTTCAGCTTGCCCAGCATCACCGCGCCCGCGTCGAAGAGTTTCGTCGTGACGGTGGATTCGTATTCGGGCCTGAAGCCGCGCAGGATGTTCGATGCGGCCTGAGAGGGCACGCCCTTGGTGCAGAACAGGTCCTTGATCCCCAGCGGGATGCCGCAGAGCGCGGGTGCGTCACCCGCCTTGATCCGCGCATCGGCGGCGCGGGCCTGTTCCAGCGCGATTTCGGGCGTCTTGTGGACGAAGGCCCCCAGCGCATCGGCGGCGTCGATCGCCGTCAGGCAGGACATGGTCAGGTCGGTTGCCGTGATCTCGCCCTTGCGGAGCGCGTCGCGGGCGGCGGCGATGGTCCAGGTATTTGCGGTCATTCCACCACCTTCGGCACGGCAAAGAATCCTTCGCGCGCATCGGGCGCGTTCTTCAGGACCTGCGACTGGATGTTGCCATCCGTCACCTCGTCCTTGCGGCGTTTCAGGCGCATGGGCGTGACGGAGGTCATCGGTTCGACCCCGTCCACATCCACCTCGTTCAGCTGTTCCATGAAGGTCAGGATGCCGGACAGTTCGCCGGCAAGGGCGGGAAGGTCGGCTTCCTGCACCCGGATGCGGGCGAGTTTCGCCACGCGGCGTGCGGTATCGATGTCGATGGACATGGGGGTTCCCCGTTCTGATCCCCGCCCGTTTAGCCGCGTGCCCCAAGCCCTGCAAGCCTGTCGCGTGGCGGTCGGGCATTCCCTTCGCGGCGGGCAGGGCTAGGTTCGGGAGCAAGCTGCGAGGGAGGATGCGCGATGCAGATCATCTGGCTGGGCCATTCGGGCTTCCGGATCGAGGTGGAGGGGGCGGTGTTGCTGGTGGACCCGTGGCTGACGGGGAACCCGATGTTTCCGGCGGACCGTCGGGACGAGGCGGTGGACGGCGCGACGCATGTGCTGCTGACCCATGCGCATGGCGACCATTCGGCGGATGCGGCGGCGATCTGCCGCGAAAAGGGGATACCGCTGGTGGGCATCTATGACCTTGTCTCGTGGATCGAAGGGCGCGAGGGGCTGTCGGGCGGGATCGGCTTCAACAAGGGCGGCACGGTGGACCTTGGCGGGGCGAAGGTGACGATGGTGAACGCGTCCCATTCCTCGACCATCGCGGGGCCGGAGGGGCCGGTGGCGGTGGGGTCCGAGGCGGGTTACATGATCGCGGGCGAGGGGCATACGGTCTATGTATCCGGCGACACGGACATCATGGCCGACATGGCCTGGATGGGCGAGTTGCACGCGCCCGATATCGGCATCCTCTGTGCTGGCGGGCATTACACGATGGACATGAAACGCGCGGCCTGGGCGGCGCGGCGGTATTTCAACTTCAAGACGGTGATCCCCTGCCATTACCGCACCTTCGGCGCATTGGCGCAGGATGCGACCGACATGGTGGTTGACCTGCCCGGGGTGCAGGTCGTTGAGCCGCAGGTGCTGGAGCCGATCCGGTTCTGATGGCGCGGGCGGGGGGCATCCTGCCCCCCGCACCCCCCCGTTCCTACGCTGTCAGCGTTTCGCGGCGAAGAAAGCTTTCAGCATCGCCTCTGCCTCGGCTGCGGCGATGCCGTCATAGACTTCGGGGACATGGTGGCATTGCGGATGGGTGAAGATGCGCGGGCCGACCGCCACGCCCCCGCTCTTGGGGTCCGCCGCACCGTAATAGAGCCGCGCGATGCGGGCATTCGACAGGGCTGCCGCGCACATCGGGCAGGGTTCCAGCGTGACGTAGAGGTCGTGTCCGGGCAGCCGCTCGGACCCGGCCGCCGCGCAGGCGGCCCGCAGCGCAAGGATTTCGGCATGGGCTGTCGGGTCGTTGAATTCGCGCGTCCGGTTTCCGGCGCGGGCGACGATCCGTCCCGAAGGTGCCACGATGACGGCGCCCACCGGCACCTCGCCGCGCAGGGCGGCGGCGCGGGCTTCCTCCAGCGCGGCATCCATGTGGGAACGGAAGGTCATGCCGCCCTTCCTGCCCTGCCTTTGCGCAGGGCGCAACATTGCCCCTTCATCCGTTCTAAAATATCCTCCGGGGGCGGACATCGGAGTCGCCATCGGTTCAAGACCCGATGGCGGCGGGGTGGAAAACCCCCGAGGGTTCCGCTAGGCGGGACACATCCCCGGATCGGAGCCAAGATGAAACCCCCAGCAAAACCCGCCCCGCAGCCTGCGCCGGAGGGCGACCGCATCGCCAAGGTGCTGTCCCGCGCCGGGGTCGCCTCGCGCCGCGAGGCGGAGCGGATGATCGCGGCGGGCGAGGTGGCGGTGAACGGGAAGGTGATCTCTTCCCCCGCGCTGAATGTGGGGCCGAAGGACCGGATCACGGTGAACGGCAAGCCGCTGGCCGCGCCGGAGCCTGCGCGGCTTTGGCTTTATTACAAGCCCGAGGGGCTGGTGACATCGGCCAGCGACGAGAAGGGGCGCGAGACGGTCTTCGACCACCTGCCCGAGGGGATGCCGCGGGTGATGTCGGTGGGGCGGCTGGACCTGAATTCCGAGGGGCTGCTGCTGCTGACGAATGACGGGGAGCTGAAGCGGCGGCTGGAGCTGCCCTCGACCGGCTGGCTGCGGAAGTACCGGGTGCGGGTGAAGGGCAATCCGACCGACCCGGATCTGGAGCCGCTGCGGGCGGGAATCACCGTGGATGGCGAGGCGTTCCAGCCGATGCAGGTGGTGATGGACCGGCATCAGGGGGCGAATGCCTGGCTGACGGTGGGCCTGCGCGAGGGGAAGAACCGGGAAATCCGGCGGGCGATGGCGGCGATCGGGCTGGTGGTGAACCGGCTGATCCGGGTGAGCTATGGGCCCTTCCGCCTGAACGAGATGCAGCCTGGCGATGTGGAGGAGGTGCGCCCGCGCGTGCTGCGCGACCAGTTGGGGATCGGGGGCGACGGGGGCGAGGCGGCGCCTGCGCCGAAGGGGCGCGTTGCCCCGAGGGCGGGTGCGGGGGCTGCCGCGAAGCCTGCCGCAAAGCCTGCCGCGAAGACGGCCACGGGGGGCGCGGCGCCACGGGGGGCGCGGCCTGCCGGAAAGGTGTTCGGCGCGAAGGTCGCGGCGGGGGCGGGGCGCGACGGTGCCGGGCGGTCCGGTGCCGGTCTTGCCGGGCCGGTGCGCGAGGGGCCGCGCGGAGAGCGGGTTGCGGGGGCGAAGCCCTTTGCGGCGAAGCCTGCGGCGGGAAAGCCTGCCGGCGGGAAGCCTGCGGGTGGGACTCCTTCGGGGGCAAGACCGGCCGGAGGAAAGCCCTTCGGCGGGAAGCCTGCTGCTGCGGGCGGGAAAGCGGGCACGCCTTCGGGAGCGAAACCCTCTGGCCGGACTCCGGCGGGCGGGCGGTCGCCTGCCGGGGCCAAGGGGCCGCGCCGTCCGACGCGCTGAGGCGGAACATCCGGGGGTTGAGGGGCATTGGCAGGGGCCGCCGCTCCGGTCTAGGGTGGCGGTGGTAGGTGACGGAGGGTCGCGTGACGGGGAATTCGGTTCAGACGCTCTCTTTCTTCGTGCTGCTGGCACTGATCCTCTACACGGCCGGCAGCGGGGTGCAGTGACATGGCGCAGCGCTATGGCGGAAAATACAGCCCCGATGCGGCAAACCGGCCCGAGACGCCGGCTGGGGCCTCCGCTCCGACGCCCGCTCCGGTGAACCGGTTCGACGGGGCGCGGCCGCGGCGGGCGGGGGCGCGGGTGAACATGCTGTTCGTCGCGTCGCTGCTGATGCTGGCGCCTGCCTTCGGCGGGGGGCCGGATGCGGTGCTGCCCGGTCTGGGCGCGACGGCGCTGCTGCTGGCCGGTGCATGGCTGACGCGCGAGGGGATGCGGGCGCATCAGGCCTATGACGAGCGGCGCGTGGCGCGGCGGCCCGCGATCCCGCGCAAGATCTTCGGGGCGGTGCTGGTGGGGGCGGGTGTCGGCTTCGGCGCGTCGGTCAGCCAGCCGGGGCTGGCGCCCTTCGGCTTTGCGCTGGCGGCGGCGCTGCTGCATCTGGTGGCCTTCGGTCCCGACCCGCTGCGGGACAAGGGTGCCGAGGGGGTGGACGACTACCAGACCGACCGCGTGGCGCGGGCGGTGGACGAGGCGGAGAAGCTGCTGGCGGGGATGGGGGATGCCATCCTGCGGGCGGGGGACCGTGCGCTGGAGGCGCGGGTGGAGCGTTTTGCCGCCACGGCGCGGGCGATGTTCCGGGGTGTGGAGGCCGATCCGCGCGACCTGACCGCGGCGCGGAAATACCTGACCGTCTATCTGACGGGCGCCCGCGACGCGACGGTGAAGTTCGCAGACCTTTACCGGCACAACCGCGATGCGGGGGCGCGGGCGGAGTACGAGGCGCTGCTGGACGATCTGGAGACCAATTTCGCCAAGCGGACTCAGGCGCTTCTGGCGGACAACCGGACCGATCTGGACGTGGAAATCTCGGTCCTGCGCGAACGGTTGCAGCGCGAGCATTGACGCCCTGCGATAGATCGCATCGGGGCGGTTTTGGCTGTTGACTCTGCCGGACCGGCAAGTAAAAGGCGGGCTTCAAGGATTTTCGCGGGGGACCGGCCGTTTCCCCGATGCAGGAGAGACGACTATGGCGAAGCCGACGACGATCAAGATCCGTCTGAACTCGACGGCGGGCACCGGGCACTTCTATGTGACCAAGAAGAATGCCCGCACCATGACCGAGAAGATGGTCGTGAAGAAATACGATCCCGTGAAGCGGGAGCATGTGGAATACAAGGAAGGCAAGATCAAGTAAGATCGCGCCGGTCCTGACAGGATGCAGGCCGCCCCCCACGGGGGCGGCCTTTTCGCTGTTGCGGTATTTACTTCGTGCCGCCTGCGCTAGGTTCAGGTGATGGACCATACACTGACCTTGCGGCGCGCGCGGCCTTCGGACCTTGACGCGGTGGAACGGCTGCTGAAACGCAGCTATCCCCGCCTCCTGCGGGCCGATTACCCGCCATCGGTGATGGTGACGGCGCTGCCGATCATCGCGCGGGCGCGGCCGGAGCTGCTGGCCTCGGGCCGGTATTTCCTGGCCGAGGCCGAGGACGGCACGCTGCTGGGCGCGGGCGGATGGAGCGCCGCGCCACCCGGTGGCGGCAGCCGGCCGGAGGGGGTGGCCCATGTGCGCCATGTGGCTGTCGATCCCGATGCCGTGCGGCAGGGGGTGGGGCGGGCGATCATGGGCGAGGTGATCTCGGACACGCTGCGGCACGGGGTGAAGTGGCTGGACTGCCTGTCCACGCGGACGGCGGTGCCCTTCTACGAGGCGCTGGGCTTTCGCGTGCTGCACGAGGCCGAAGTGGGGCTGCGGCCGGGGATCGTCTTTCCGGCGGTGCGGATGATGCGGCAGATCCTGCCGTGAGGCCCTGCTTCGGGCGGTGATCCTGCGGAGCGCGGGCCGAAGCCCGCGCAAGCCATGAGCCCTGTCCCTGCGCAGGGCGCAGGGACAGGGCGCGTCAGGGGGCGCTCGCGCCCCCTCTTGGCCGCGGGCGCGGCCAATTCACCCCC
>AYNO01000140.1 GCA_000500915.1 Rhodobacter sp. CACIA14H1 | reverse complement strand
GAAATCCGCGCTGCGGTAGCTGTCCCCTTCGAAGTCGTAGCGTCCCGCAGCGGTGGCCTGCCACCAGGGCGTGATGCGGTAACTGCCGCCCAGAACAAGGTCGGACACCCGGTTCGGCCGGCCCTCCGACGGATCGGCAACCGACCAGATGAAACCCGAATTCAGCTTGAACCGGTCGGCATCATAGGCCGCATGGACTTCGCCCCGCGTCACCGAAAGATCGCTTGCCGTGATCAGCCGCCCTGCCAGCGAAAGACCGTCGGCCGAATCCGCCGTCACCGCCAGCATCCAGTCGGATGCCAGCCCACCCAGTCCCGACGCCGTGCTGAATGTCGTGACCGGCTCGTCGCGGAACACGCGCCCGACCGTCATGCCCAGTGTCCAGCCGTCCGGATCGATGCGCGTCCAGCTCACGCCCAGATTTGCGCGGAAGCCCGTCTCGACCGCATCCACCCCCGGAAAACGGTTCAGCGAGAAGAGATTCGCCTCGTCGAATTCGGCAAGGCGGCTGTCCTCGTTCGGGATGCGCCCCTCCGCATTGGCCGAGGTCCAGACAAGCTGCGCCACCGGTTCGATCACTTGCGACACGCCATCCGCACCGGCCCGGACCCATGGCCAGCGGAACTCTACCGCGCCACCGGCAAGGGTGCGCGTGGTCTGTCCGGCATAGGTCAGGTCGTCCGCGATCGAATAGCTGTCCACACGGACATCGCCGATCAGGGCCCCCAGCACGCCGCCCGGCAGGATCCAGTCCCGCCGCCAGTCGGCCCCGATCGTCAGCCGGTTCATGTCCGCGCCTTCGGCGATGTCATCGGCATCCAGCAGCGAGTCGGTATCCACCGATGACTGCCGCGTGTGGGTATGTGCGCCGAAGCGCAGCGTGCCCTCGCCCCCCAGTCGGCCCAGCGTGAAGCGGCTGACATAGGTGGCGTCGGTCACCAGATAGGGGGTTGCCGAGGGCAGCTCGTCTGACCGGAGGGTGTCGAAATTGACCACCCGGCCCTTGATGTACTGGTTCCGGCGCACCCGCTCCACCTGGATGGAATTGGTGATGCGGTCCTGGTCGCTGATCCCGTAATCGGCCAGATAGGCATCGTCGCTGACGGCCTCGCCGTGGAAGGACAGCCGGAAGTCACGGGGCAGGGCAAAGACCCCGTCAGCGATCACATAACCGCGCATCTCGCCCGGCTGGATGCGGTCGCGGGACAGCGCACCTGTCACGGTGATCCCGCCGTTGTCCCATGCCTGCCGGTAGCGCAGCGCCAGCGACCGCCCGCCTGCCGCCGTGACCGTCGGCGAAAAGGTCAGGTCCCGCGACGGGCCGAGCGTGAGGAAATAGGGAAGCGTCACCCCGAAGCCCAGACCCGTCCGGCTGGAGAATCCGGGCATCAGGAAACCGCTGCTGCGGTCCAGCGTCGGGTCCGGAATGCGCAGGCGCGGGATGAAGAGCAGGGGCATCCCGCCCACCCGCAACTGCGCCTGATCGAAATAGATCTGCCGTTCCTGCTGGTCATGCAGCACGCGCCGCGCCCGGATTTCCCACAGCGGGGTCGTGCTGCCGGCGCATATGCGGCAACTGGAGGCGACGGCATTGTCCAGTTGCAGGAAACGCCCCCCGCTCCGCCGCATCTGGGCCGCGGCCATCTGCAACTGCTGGTCCAGCACCACCCTTGCGCTTTGCAGGATGCCTTCGGTCATGTCCGCCGCCAGATCGGCCTGTGCCGCGACGACGACCGTGGTCCCTGCATCGTCGGTCAGCCGGATCGGTCCCTCGATCAGCAGGCGGTCCGCCGTCTGGTCATAGACGATGCGCGACGCCGTCAGGCGCCTGCCCTGATAGAACACCTCGACCGACCCCTGCGCGATCAGCCGTGCATCGCCCGCGATCTCCAGCCGGTCGGCGATCAGCGTCGCCTTTTCCTGCGCCGCGACGGCCAGAGGCGCCGAAGAGGCGATCAGGATGGACAGGGCAAGGGCAAGCCGGAGGGGGCGCATGTCAGCCATCCTCCAGATGCAGCAGCAGGCCGAGCGCCATCATCACCGCCGCCACAGGGGGCGTCCATGCCGCCAGCACGACGGGAATCTGCCCGTTCTCGCCCAGCACCTGCGCAAAGTTGCGCAGGAAGAAGATCATGAACCCGCTCAGCACGGCCAGCAGGACCAGCGTCCCCGTCTTGCCGAAACGCGCGTGGCGCATGGTGAAGCCCGCCGCCACCAGCACCATCGCCGCCAGAAGCAGCGGTTGCGCCAGTTCCATCTGGAACCAGACCTGATGCGAACGGGCGGAAAAGCCTGCACGTTCAAGGCTGGCGATATAGGCGGGCAGTGCCCAGAAGGCGATGGCCGAAGGCGTGCCGAAGCTGTCGCGGATGCCTTCGCGGGTAAGGTCGGACGAGATGCCGCTGCCATCCGCCAGCCAGCGCGATGCCGCTTCGGGATTGGTTGCCGAAAGGTCCCATTCCTTGGCGCCCGTCAGCACCCACTGGCCCGGCTCCAGCCGTGCCGTCGCCGCCTCGATCCGGCGCGCGGGAAGGCCGTTCCTGTCCATGAGGAGGAAGGTCACGCGGGACAGTTCCGTCCCGTCCGAATTGGACCGCGCCGCCTGGATCACCGTCTGCCCCGAATCCCCGCCCTGCCTGAGCCAGAGCCCGCTTGCCGATACCGAAAGCACGCTTGCCCCGCCACCGGCCAGTTCCGCCTGTGCCGTGTCATAGAGTTTCGACGTCGCCGCCACCAGCGGATTGACCACCGCAACCGCAAGAAGGCCGCAGACAAGGGCCGCCAGAACCGGGGCCACCAGAAAGCGCAGGCCGGACCGCCCCGCGGCGCGGACGACGACAAGTTCGCTGGACCGCGACAGGGCGACGAACATGGCGATCGCGGCCAGCACAACGACAAGGGGCAGGATGCGGTACAGGCCCGAGGGCACGTCCAGCGCGGCAAGCCGAAGGGCCGTCAGCACGCCCCCATCCGACAGGCTGCGCGTCTGGTCGATGGTTTCGATCAGCAGCATGATTCCGAAGAATATTCCCAGCACGGTGGCAAAGGACATCAGAAAGCGGCGCGCGATGTAGAGGCTGAGCGTCATGCGGCCACCGCCTTCCGGCGTCGGGGCCGCTGTGCGATGTGCAGCAGCAGCGCCCCGATGGCCAGTCCCGTGACCGGCGCGGCATAGACCGCCGGCCAGGCCGAGGCATCCTGCAGCGCAGCCGTGGTGCCGGTCGTGTTCACAAGCTGCAGGAAGATCAGGATGCCCACCGCCCCGAGGATCTGCCGCCAAAGCCCGAACCGGCTGAAGGCGCCGACCAGCAGCGTGGAGAAGCCGACAAGCGCCGCAGCGGCGCTGAGGAAGGGCTGCGCAAGGCGGGAATGCACGGCCTCCAGCACGGTCTGCAGGGGAACACCCAGCCGCGTCTCGCGCTCTGCCTCGGTCAGGGTGACGAGTTCCCAGGTGCTGAGCGTGTCGATCGAGACAAGGCCCGTCGCCCCGAGATCGATCATGCCGCCAAGATCATAGGTCAGGTCGGCAAAGCGCGTGATCGACAGGCGCGGATCATCCGCCCGCGTCAAAGTCTGGGCGATCCCGTCGAACATCAGAAGCACGGGGCCGTCATCCCCGCGCACCAGAAGGGCGCTGCGGGCCGTGTAGGTCGTCCGTTCCGTCTCGCTCCGGTCATCCGACAGGAACATGTCCCGCAATTCGCCAAGCTGGGTGATTTCGCGGATATACAGCGTCACACCGGCGGCGGGGTGCATGAACTGCCCGGCGTTCAGATACTTGGCCGTGACATTCTCGGAAAGCTGCGCCTCGCGGTCGCGCAGCATGGCGGTGCTCCACGGGACGAGGACATTCATCAGGATCAGGTTCAGCACCGTCACGATTGCCCCGAAATACAGCACGGGCCGCGCCAGCCGGAAGGCAGAGAATCCGGTCGCCTGCATCACCACAAGTTCGCTTTCCTGCGTCAGGCGGTTGGTGACATAGACCGCCGCCGCGAAGGCCGCGATGGGCAGGACCAGCCGGATCACATTCGGCAGCATCAGCAGCGAGAATTCCAGAAAGACCAGCGCGGAATGCCCGTCGCCCAGCAGCCTGTCGAACAGGCCGACGGCGCGGTTGACCCAATAGACCGCCACCAGAATCAGCGCGAAAAATCCGAACAGCGCAACAAGCTGCGACAGCAGGTATCTGTCGAATCTTGACACGCTTTCCGTCCCGCCGCCCGTTGTTCTGATCTTTGTGCCGACGCTACCGGAATTCGATGGCGGGGAAAACTGCTATCTGGTCATTCCGGATGCGGCGGGCTAGCGTCCGGCAAAGCCTTGCCAGCCTTGCAGAGCGATCCCCTTCCTCCTGCGGAGTCCCGACATGACCCATCCCGTGCCGATCCATTTCCGCCCGGTTGATCTTGATGTCCTGCCGAGGCTGACGGGCCGGATCGTGGCTTTCGCGGACGGGCGGACAGGGTTGACCCCTGCGGTGCGGCGGCTGGACCGGCTGACGCGGGGGGCGATCCTGCGGTTTCTGGACAGCGATGCCTTCTCGCGGCTGAAACCCGGCGAGTCGGTCGATCTGGCATGGCCCGCCGGCCTTCTGTGCGAGGCGGTGCAGATCGTGCGCCTGCCGCGACGGGCGGATGCGGCACAGGCGCGCAAGGCGGGCGGGGCCATCGGACGGGCGCTGGCGCCCACCGGGGCGACGGTTCTGGCCGAAGCACATCCCATGGCGGCCGAGATCGCCTTCGGCGTGGCGATGCGGGCCTATGACTTCACCGCCCACAAGACCGGCGAACGCAAGGAGCCCGGCCATGTCGCGTTCCTCGTGGCAAATCCGGAGGCGGTGGCGGCTGCCGCCGCGCCGGGGGCCGCGGTTGCCGAGGGCGTGTTCTTCACCCGCGATCTGGTGAACGAACCGGCCAACGTCCTGTCCACATGGGATTTCGCGGCGCGGCTGGCCGCGATGCAGGAAATCGGGCTGGATGTGGAGATCCTTGACGAGGACCAGTTGCAGCGTCTTGGCATGGGCGCGTTGCTGGGGGTGGGGCAGGGGTCGGAAAGCCCGTCCAAGGTCGTGGTCATGCAATGGAACGGCGGCGCGGCGGGGGATGCGCCCTTTGCCCTTGTGGGAAAGGGGGTGGTGTTCGATACCGGCGGCATTTCCATCAAGCCCGCTGCGGGCATGGAAGAGATGACGATGGACATGGGCGGCGCGGCGGTCGTTGCCGGTGTCATGCGGACTCTGGCCCTGCGCAAGGCGAAGGCGAATGTCGTCGGGCTGGTCGGGCTGGTGGAGAACATGCCCGACGGCAGGGCGCAGCGCCCGGGCGATGTGGTCCGCAGCATGAAGGGCGATACGATCGAGGTCATCAACACGGATGCCGAAGGCCGGCTCGTCCTTGCCGATGTGATGTGGTACGCGCAGGAGCGGTTCAGGCCGGTGGGCATGATCGACCTTGCGACGCTGACGGGGGCGATCATCATCGCGCTGGGGCACGAGAATACCGGTGTGTTTTCCAACAATGACGACCTTTGCAATGCCCTGCTGAAGGCCGCCAAGGCCGAGGGCGAGGGGGCATGGCGGATGCCGATGGGCGATGCCTATGATGCCAAGCTGAAATCGCGGATTGCGGACATGATGAATGTCGGCGGCCGCGATGGCGGGGCGATCACGGCGGCGCAGTTCCTGCAGCGGTTCGTGAAGCCGGATGTGCCGTGGTGCCATCTGGACATCGCGGGCACGGCGCTGCTGAAATCCGAATCCGTCCTTGCGCCAAAGGGGGCGACGGGCTGGGGTGTCATGGCGCTGAACCGGCTGATCCGCGAGAAGTTCGAGTCGAAGTGAGGGCGCGATGGGCGTGGTGATGTTCTATCACCTGACACGCTCCGCTCCGGAGGAGACGCTGTCCATGTTGCTGCCCCGCGCCCTGCAGCAGGGGTGGCGCGTCATGGTCCGCGGGACGGATCGCGCCGCGCTGGAGCGTCTGGATGCGCGGCTGTGGCTGGACGAGGGGCAGCCCTTCCTGCCGCATGGGATGGAGGGGGGGCGGCACGATGCCTTGCAGCCGGTCCTGCTGGGGCAGGGGCAGATTGCCAATGCGGCGCAGGGGTTGTTCCTGATCGACGGGGCCGAAACCACGCCGGAGGAGGCGCGGCCGCTGGAGCGGGTCTGGCTGCTGTTCGACGGGGCGGACGGGGCGCAGCTTTCGGCGGCGCGGGCGAAGTGGAAGGCGCTGACCGAAGCCGGGCTGGCGGCGCAATACTGGTCCGAGGAAAGCGGCAGGTGGGAGAAGAAGGCCGAAAAGGGATGACGGCACCCGCCGCAACCATCGGGCGACTTTTGCTCAACCGCTTCTTAATGTTTCGTTAACCTTTAGACCATAGAGGAAACAAAGAGCGAACATATGAAGATCATCGGCGCAGGATCATCCGATCCCCGGTGATTTCCACGCTGTAGAGCGACAGGTATTCCATCCCCAGCAGCGATGCATCCATGTCGCCGCGATTGACCCATGCATCGAAACCGTCATCCCGATAGGGGCCGAGTTCCACCGTTTCCAGACGCACCCGCGCGGTGGCAACGGTGCCGTTCGCGGTCTGGGCGCGACCGACATAGACCAGCCCGTCTGGATCGATCCCCAGCCGCCGCGCATCCGCGCTGGACAGCACCATGCTGGTCGCGCCCGTATCGGCGAGGAACTGGACCGGCGTGCCGTTGACCGTGAGGGTGAGGTAGTAATGCCCGTCCGCGGCGCGTGGCACCTCGACCGTGCCGCCTTCGGCGACCATCTGGCGGGGCGCGATATCGGTGCGCAGGTCGTTCCAAAGTCCGTAGCCGGCCATCACCCCGATGAAGATGAGTCCCCATGCTGCCGCCGTGCGCAGCGTCTGGCCCATGCGCTGCCGGAATTCGACGATCACATAGCCGCCGACGGCCGCCAGCAGCAGCACGAGGTAGAAGAGGCGGCCTGTGGTTTCCTGATCCATCTGCGATCCTGTTCCGCTTCGGAATATGGGAAGTCGGCGGGTCTTGCGCCAGTGTCAGCCGATCAGCCCGGTTCCCTTTACCCCGTCGATCACGAACTGCACCGATAGCGCGGCCAGCAACATGCCGAGGAGCCGGGTGATGACGATGGTTCCCGTGCGGCCGAGCAGCCGTTCCAGCGGTGGCGAGGCGAGCAGGAAGAGGAAGGTGGACAGCAGGACCAGCACCATCAGGCCGAGCACCGCCACGGTGCCGGGCCAGCCCGGCGCCTGGCCGACGAGCAGGATGACGGTCGCAATCGCCCCCGGCCCCGCGATCAGCGGCGTGGCGAGGGGGAAGACCGACGGGTCGTGGTCATGTTCGGCCTTCTGCCCCTCGCGCCGCTGGGTCCGGCGTTCGAAAAGCATGTCCAGCGCGGTGAGGAACAGCAGGATGCCGCCCGCGATGCGGAAGGCGGGCATGGAGATGCCGATGAAGCCGAGGATCGCCTCGCCCGCCAGACCGAAAAGCAGGAGGAGCGATCCCGCGATCAGGCAGGCCCGCAGCGCCAGACGGCGGCGGTGGTCGGCATCCATGCCCTGCGTCAGCGCGATGAAGAGCGGCACCAGACCCGGCGGGTCGATCACCACGAAAAGCGTGGCGAAGGCCGTGATGAGGAAGGCGATTTCGGGCAAGGCGCGGCCTTTCTTTGCGGGATCAGCTTAGGCGCGACGCGCCGCGCTGGCGAGGGGGATCAGACGATGCGGGGGCCAAGCGTGGCAGGGTCGGTGCCGGGGGTGGACCAGAATTCGGCGGCAAAGGGCGGCAGGCGGTGCAGCACGCGGTCGAGGTCGTCGCGCAGGACCGACTTGCGCAGGGCGAGCGCGGTTCCGGCGATGACGCCGTCGGGGGCAAGGTTGTGGCGGGGCCGCAGCGATTGCGCGTCCCGCGTCCAGTCGGCGCGGGTGCCGGGTGGGTCGGGCGGGGTGGACAGGTCCCAGTCCGCGACAAAGAGCGCCCGCAGGACGGCGGGAAGCACCTGCGCGAAATCGATGGCCTGTTGCGGTGTCAGGCGGTTGCGGAAGGCGCGCAGCGTGCCTTCGACGGCGGTGAAGGTGGAATGGTCGGTGGGCGTTCCGATGGCGTCCTGCGCGTCGGACAGGAAGGCCTGCCATTCGCGGGTCGCCTGACGGTATGTCCAGGGCATCGGCATGGGTCAGCCCGATTCTGCCGCGTCCAGACGCTCCTGCGCTTCGATCCAGAGCGACTCGGCCTTCAGCATCGCCTCTTCGCATTCGGCGAATTTGCGGTTCCAGCTTTCGAGTTCGTGGATCTTCGCATCGTCATAGAGCGCGGGGTCGGCGAGTTTGGCCGACAGCTTGGCGTGCATCTCTTCCAGTTTGGCGATGCGGTCTTCGCATTTCCGCACCTCGGCCCGCAGGGCAAGGATGTCGTCGCGGCTGGCTTTCCTTGGCTTTTCAACGGGTTTCGGGGTGGGTTTGATGTCGTCGTCGCCCGCAAGGAGAAGGCGGCGATAGGCTTCGAGGTCTTCGGTGAAGGGGGTCACGGCGCCGCCCTTCACCAGCCAGAGCCGGTCTGCGACCAGCGACAGCAGGTGCATGTCGTGGCTGACGAGGATGACGGCACCGGAATATTCGGTCAGCGCCTCGACCAGCGCCTCGCGGCTTTCGATGTCGAGGTGGTTGGTGGGTTCGTCGAGGATCAGGAGGTGGGGCGCGTCGATCGTGGCGAGCAGCAGCGAAAGGCGGGCCTTCTGGCCGCCGGACAGGCGGCCGACCTCGGTTTCGGCCTGTTCGGCCATCAGGCCGAAACCTGCAAGGCGGGCGCGGTTCTTTGCCTGCCCTTCGTCGGGGCGCAGGCGCTGGATATGTTGCAGGGGCGTTTCGTCGATATGCAGTTCATCGACCTGATGCTGGGCGAAATAGCCGATGCGGAGTTTCGAGGAGCGGTGGACGCGCCCCTCCGCCGCTTCAAGTTTGCCGGCCAGGAGTTTGGAAAGCGTGGATTTTCCTTCGCCGTTGCGCCCCAGCAGGGCGATGCGGTCGTCCTGGTCGATGCGGAGCGAGAGTTTGCGCAGCACGGGCGGGCCGCCATAGCCCACGGCGGCACCTTCGATGTTGACGATGGGGGGCGAGAGTTCCTCGGGCGCGGGGAAGGTGAAGGCGACGCGCTTTGCCTCTTCCGGTGCGGTGATGGGGGTCATCTTTTCCAGCATCTTGATCCGGCTCTGGGCTTGGGTCGCCTTGGTGGCTTTTGCCCTGAAACGGTCAACGAAGGATTGCAGATGCGCACGGCGGGCCTCCTGCTTCTTCGCCTCGGCGGCCTGCACGGCGCGGCGTTCGGCCATCTGGCGGGCGAACTGGTCGTAAGGGCCTGACCAGTAAGTGAGTTTCCGGTCGTCCAGATGCAGGATGCCGCCCACGGCGCGGTTCAAAAGGCCGCGGTCGTGGGAGATGATGATGACGGTATGGGGATACTTCTGCAGGTAGCTTTCCAGCCAGAGCGCGCCTTCGAGGTCGAGGTAGTTGGTGGGTTCGTCCAGCAGCAGCAGGTCGGGCTGCGAGAAAAGGACGCCCGCCAGCGCGACGCGCATCCGCCAGCCGCCGGAAAAGGCGGAGCAGGGCATCTTCTGCTTGTCGCTGTCGAAGCCTAAGCCCTTGAGAATGCTGGAGGCGCGGGCCTCGGCGGACCAGGCGTCGATGTCGGTCAGGCGGGACTGGATTTCGGCGATGCGGGTGGGGTCGGTGGCGGTGTCGGCTTCGGCCAGCAGGGCGGTGCGTTCCTCGTCCGCCTGCAGGACGGTGTCGAGGAGCGAGGTCTCGGATGACGGCACTTCTTGCGCGACGCCGCCGATGCGGGAGCGGGAGGGGAGGGTGATGCTGCCGCCCTCCAGTGCAAGTTCGCCGCGTATCAGCCTGAAAAGCGTTGTTTTTCCCGTGCCGTTGCGGCCCACGAGTCCGACCTTGTGGCCGGTGGGAATGGTGGCGGAGGCGCCTTCGAACAGGGGGCGGCCTTCGACGGAATAGGTGATGTCTTCGATCTTGAGCATGATGGCGAAGGGCTTGCCCGATGGGGGGGCGGACGTCAACGGCGGCTTGTGGCGGCTGTGCCGTGAGTTGTGCCGCATTCTGTACCGCAAACTGTCAGCACGCAGCGGGCGGTCCGTTGGGATTTCGGTAGGGAACGGGCGGTCTGCCGTGCCGAAGGGCGGTGCCCCCTCACCCCGACCCTCTCCCCGCCGGGGAGAGGGAGGGGCGCCCGGCATGTCCACCCTTCGCGCGTGTCGGAACAGGGGGATGGCCCTCTCCCCGACCGGGGAGAGGGTCGGGGTGAGGGGGCACGCGCGACGGACGGCT
>AYNO01000139.1 GCA_000500915.1 Rhodobacter sp. CACIA14H1 | reverse complement strand
ATAGTCCGGAAAACATAGCCGACCTTTCTGACGAGGATTTTTGGGAGATCGAATTTCCGGTTCGTGATACCTTTCCACATCAAAGGGAGTCGGAGCTTTGACAGTGGGTCCTGTTTTGCTCATTGTTGTATCAGTAGCGGTTAACACTTGCTGATTTCGCCCTCCTGCGTCCGCACAGTCCGTAGCGTCCGCCTCAGGGGCAGGTAAGCGAACCCGTGGGCTTCCTATCGGACGCATGGCCCGAAACCTTGGCTAGAGTGATTGTCCGCTCCCGATTGTGCCCTTTACGCGTAAAGTTCACTTCGATCGAAAGCTTCGCCAATGCGGGCTCGAGGCGACGCAGATGATCGGCCAGCGCTCGCGGACTGCCGGGCCAATTTCGGCCAACAGGAGTATCGGACGCCTGACGCAAGGCGCTGTCCAGCATTGTGGCTGTGCCCTCCCAAGTCGCGCTTTTCACCAGCACTTTGCGGATGCGTTTTCCGACATCGTCATCGTCAATGGCGTCTTCGACTGCCGTGGCAATGTTCTCTCGATAGGCGTCCAAGATGCCGAGACTGGGCGCGAAGCCGGGTTCACATACCAGTGCCCAAGCAGCGAAATCCGCCATACGGGGCAGGGTAGGCAACTTGACCTTGCCTTCCCGGGCGAGCCCGATGGTGAGCGCGGTACAGAGAGCCCCAAGCATCTTCGGGTGCGCGTCGTCAAAATCGCGCAAGATATCTTTCCGCGGCTTTCTGTCTTCGTCGCGCATCTTCTCGATTCTCACGGCAATAGTTCTGTCCACCAAATCGGGTCGCGTGAACGCTACGGTGATGCCGTTGCAGACCATCGGATTGCATGCAGCCAAGGTTGCCTCGTCGCCATGTGTCCAGAACCGGCGGGAGCCGAAGGCGGCACCAGTCGCGATGCGGCAAAGCGCATCGGACATGCTGTTTGAGATGTCCGAGAGATTGTCGAAAGACAATACCCGCGCCTGCTGTGCCGCGACGAAGAGATCTTGCTCGGATCTGGGCAGGGTTTTCAGACCGGCGACATTCGGATCTACAAGTTGGCGAAGCAATGCAGTTGCCGTGGATTTTGCGCTTCCGTGCCCCCCAACAAGATAAAGAATGGGGGTGGGCTCCACCGCACCAAGGACAGACAGAAGATGTGCGACGATAAGCGTCCGGTCACTCTGATCCGTGACGCGCACAAATTTCCAGAGGTCGTCAATTGATCCACCGAGTGCCGGTTCAGGAAGCGCGCGCATCGAAGCGCTGCGCACGAAACGCACAGGCGGTTTTTCGACAACTCTCCAGTCTGCGTGGTCGAGCTCGATCGCACGCCATTCAGAATCGCAAAGATCAATATAGAGGCGCTCACCATGACGAGCAGCCCGCAAGAAGACGTCACGCTCTACCCCGCCGAATTCGGCTTCGGCTTCGAGATTTGCCAGATATCCAGCGAGAGCGGCCGGCTTCATCAACGCTCCCTCACGAAGAAAGTGTCCGTGTTGGATTTTTCGAGCAAGAGTTTGGCCACGGATAGGCCAGGTCTCCCGACGACATCCAATGTAAAGATCTGCGTATGGCGTGCCATCCAAGGATCGAAAGGGAGCGATTTGCGAAATCGCCGGGTTTCTTTCGATTTCAAAGAAGTGCTTCATGATGTGTGATGCTCCTGCTGCTCGGAATTCGTTCGGCCTACGGATTTGTCCGATCGGCCTGCTTACGAGAGGCTATTCCGTGATTGTTGGGATGGTCTGAGCTTAAGGTCAGACGCAGCATTGGAGAACGAGGTGCCCGCCTCGAGACTGTGGATAACCCTATTGTGGGCTTCTCGAACCTGTGGATTGCGGACGCTGCGGACGCAGATCAGACGATGTTTCCCGAGCCTACGCATCGGTTGATGCGGGAAGCCTTCGTTACTGAAGTTCCCGTCCTGCGCGAATGTTCTGAAATTTATTGCTAGCGCTGCCTCTGCTTCAGCTTAGGCACCCTCGGTGCTGACCTCGGTGCTGACCTCGGTGCTGACCGAAAGAAGCCTCTTTTCATATGGTAAGGATGTGCCCCCGAGTTCATGGGGTCCCCTTAAAACGGACGTGGATCATCGAATTCCAGAGGGATATCGGTGCTGAACGATGGGTAGGGCGATGTCTCACCGTTTGACGGTGCCGATCTTGGATCCTTCCCCGTCCCTTTATGCGCCGCCAGCACATCCAGCCAGTCCTTGCAGACCCCATGCTGCCCTTGAACTGGTGAAGGCGGCGCCAGTCGGTTGGCATCAGCCAAGAAGCCGAGGAGTTTGCGGTGATGCGTTTCACCGCCCCGATCATTATCAAAGGCGCTGACCACCGTCCTCCCCTGTGCGAGGCGCAGCAATGCCGCTTCGGTCAGGGGGCCGAAGCCGCCGCCGGTGCTGACGTAAAGCGTGTCATCGCGGTCCTCGAACTCGGCCAAAGCCAAGGCATCCAGCCCGCTTTCCACCACGGCCATTCGGGTCGCCCGCGCCGGATCCCCAAGGACATTGACGGTCTTGCGCCCGCCTTTGGCGAAGCGTGCAGTATTCTTATTGCCGTTCTCATCTTCCCAGCGCTGCTCGAATCCCTGGATGTCACCGGTCTCCAGATTGCGATGAGCAAAGTACACCCCGCCGAAGGCGCCGACCCGCAACTCTTCCGGAAATCGTGCCAGCGTCTCATGCGCGATGCCGCGTTTTTCCGCATAAGAGCGCTGTGCTGTGACATGTTTTGCTTCCGCCCAGCGGTTTCGCGCAAAGGTGTGATCGCGTTCTTTCTTATCGTCCCGATGCATTGGCGCTGACGCGGGTTTTGGGGCGGGATTGGGGGCAGGGTGACCGGCAAGCTCACGGAGGGCAGCCCGGGCATCGCCCAACGAGGTGGCAGGGTGATCCGCGAGCCAGAGGTGGATGACTGATCCCGCTTTTCCCGACTTGTTCGAAGTCCAGAGCCACTTGTCGTCGACCAGGCTTGCTTTGATCGTGTCCTTATCCCGGGTGTAAATCCGGAAGGCTTGGCCAATCCGATCCGAACTGTCGGGGTGGCTTTGCGATACATCAGCCCAGCCACATGCAAAGGCGACCGTGCCAATATCGAGGCGCTTCAACTCCTCCAATTCATGACGGTCATTTTCTCGAAGGCGATCACGCAATTTGCGCCCGCCATGCCGATCATGGCGGTCGACGTCGGGGGCGGCTTGCGGGGCAGGGGCCTTTCGGGCGTCGGGCAGCGCTTTCAGGTTCGTCGCCTCGTTGTCACGGATAGCCAGACGTGCGCGCTGTTCGGGCACAGAGCGGCCGGGGCCGATGGCATCGGAAGCCGCCTGCGCCGCTGCACTCACTGCAGCCTTTTCTGCCACGATTGCCGCGCGAGCCTCGGCATTTTCGGCGATTGACGCGTCCCGATCGACCGCGGCCGACAGATGGGCGATTTGGGCAGCCTGCGCTTCCTGATCGATCCGGCGTCGCCGCCTTTGGAACCGGGCCAGATGTTCATCGGCGAGGACCTGAACGTCCGGCGGAACACCTGTCACTTCGAGGCCCGATTTTGCGGCCGTGATGGCCATCTCGCGAATGAAAGCGGCATCGCCCGACGGCTGCACCCTTGTCCAGCCCTTGGCAATGGCCATCGCGATCATGGTCGTGCGAGTTGCATCCGTGGATGCCGAAGTGCTGAGCTGCCGTCCATGGTCCACCACGGTACTGCCATCTTGGAAGCTGATCTGCGGCGGATGATCAGCGAGGTCGACAAAGCGGATGGCGCCGACGATGTCCGGATCCAAATTAATGCCCACATAGATGCGGGACAGCAGCGTCAGCTTGAATTGCGCGGCCCGTGTCGCCTTTTCCATTTCTGAGCCAGGCCAGCCCTGCAAACTGGCCTGCGGCGAATGGATCGGCTTCAGGTCATTGCAATATGGAGAAGGCGGAGCTTGATATCGCCCCAGTCGGGCTTCCATGCGTTTAATCGAGAACCGCGCGCCAAGACTCGAGGCCTTCGCGAAGCCCGCACCGCCTGGCGGCGCCCCGATGATCGCGACCCTGGCCCCTGAGCCGAACGTTTCATAGCGCAGTCCAAGCTGGCCCAGGGCAAGATGCAGGCCCTGCCAATCGCTCGCCCCATCCACTAAGGTTGCGAACTTCTCTCGCAGCGGATCTGGGAGCGCGGCATCCAGCACTGGTACCCCGGTTCGCTTTTCGGATTTCACCTGGCCTGCCGTTTTGGACCGCCTTCCCTTTTCGCGGTCCGCGCGTTTGTCCTCCCAGTGCTCGTCGGGTTGCGGGACAAGCCGGGCAATTTGGTGCCCGTTGACCTCTTCGACAGCGACATCAAAACGGCCGCGATCGGCGGTCCAACCGTGGTCAAGCTCGATCTGCCGGCACGCCTGCTCCGCCTTTTCACGGTCACGGCTCTTTGACCATGCCTTGCCAGTCAATGGGTTGACCGTATTCACCACGGCATGGACATGCATGTGCGCACGGTCATTATGCGTGCCGATCACAGCTTGGTGCTCTTCCAGCCCGAGGGCCTCCAGCACCTGCGTCATCGCCGCCAGCATCTGCTCATCGCTCGGCCGTTCCTGTTCATGCCAGGACAGGACCAGATGATAGTAGGGTTTCTTGACCTTCTGGGAGAGCTCAGACGTCAGCCGCAGTTCCGGGGCGGCGTCACGCCAGTTTTCGCAAGACAGGTTCCGCAGGACGACTGCGCAAGCTTTTTCGCAGACATACCCAATACCGGGCTCAAAAGCTTCGGGTCCAGCTCCAGAGCCAGGCTCCCCAGGCTTGCAGATAATCTCGCAGATCACTTCAAGCCCTCCCGAATTTCGGCGCCGAGCGCCTGAACGACGTCGCGCAGCTCGGCGATGACCTGCAGATCGGCCGGTATCAACTCAGGCGCCGGGGACCGATTGAGCCGCTTTGCGATCTGATTGAGATTTGCGCCGACCTTGCCCAGATGGCCTAGGGCCTTGATCTGCTGCAGCCGGATTTCCTCTCCGGTCTGGCCCAAAATGAACGCCGACAGATAGGCCTGACCAGAGGGAAATCCTGCCATCAGCGCGCGTTCCTCGAAGACCGCGCGTTCCGTGAGGGTGAGCCGCTTCGTCATTCTCTGGTCAGCCTGGCGACTGTCCGATCTCTCCTTTCCGTCACCGGCCCTCGCCATCGCGGCCCCCTTCCTGCGCGCTAGGGGTCTCGAAGAGCGAGAGCTGCCGAGGGTCTTGTTTCGCCTTCTTGTTGCGAGGGGCTTTGGGCTGCGCGACCACGATCATGAGCGCAGGGTTCGTGGTGGTGGCGACACCTTGGGTCGATTCCGCAATGATTTCCGTGATGGCAGGGGCTTTGGTTGGTGGGCCGGCGCAGCGCAAATGGCTGTCACAAGCATCGGCGGCCAATGTCTTGAAATGGTCCCGCAAATTCGAGGGGAGCCAGATGGTCAATCGTTCGAGACCCGCCTCGCGCTTGCGGTCCTCGGAGGAGGCACAATAGGCGCGGTGGGCGGCAAGGCGCTGGGATTCTGTCTTTCGGGTCTTGGTCTTTTTTGCCTGTTTTTCGGATGCAGGTTCGGCCATCGACATAGCTTTCGCAACAGATTGCGACGCGCGTCATTCTGACTTTTGGGGGAAAGGAGCCGCTTCTGCGACAAATAACGTCCGATGACTCAAGGTTAACGGGTAGATCGATTTCCTGCGAGAGCTTTTGCAGGACTCAGTAATCTGCCTTGTGGACAACGGCCTTTTGTGCTTGCAGCTTTTGTTTTCCTGACATTCGGGTGGTTGAGCCTTGGATCGGTTCCCTCTCTCCCCTACTGCCCCCTTGGCCGGATCGCGGAGGGCTTGTCCCGACAAGTGACGGCAAAACGAAAAGTTCACCTTGGATTTGTCGCCTCGCGCATTCTTTTCACGATAGGGGCACTCCGATCTGGCTGTGAGTTCACCGGTGCCTTTCAGGGGACCCTTTCCGCGACATAGCAGGCAGACCTTCCATTTCTGGCAAGGCCGGGCGGTTCAGCGCAAATCCCAACGCGTCTTTCCAAGTAGAAATATGTGCCGCTCCCCCCCAAGGCGATGAACCCCAACCCAAGAAGGGCGCCGACGAGCCCCGCCACGATTTTCTGCCGTGCCGTTATTTCCTCAGCTGCCCTCAAGGTCCGCGCGACGACGAGGCGCGAAAGCTTTTCGGCCCCGTCCGTCACGGCCTGGGCTAGCGCCGCCTCGGCACGCCGCCCGGCAGATGCCTCCATTGCCCGCATGCTGGCATCAAAGGTACCGGGCATGTCGGCCAAGGCATTGAGGATATCGGCGCGCGCTGCGGTCGTCGTGGCGCTGTAATGGTCAAGCGCCATCAACACGGGCCAGAGCTCGTCCTGATCAGAAAGCCCCAGCCCGGCTTTGACACGAACCAGGCGGTCGCGATCCGCCGTGGTCGCGGCGCGTCCGTAAACTTGTTCGAACAATATCGCCGGGACGTCAGCCATCGAGCAGTCCCGCCTTCCGCAATTCGACGGACCAGAGCCGCATCGCCGCTTGGCCGCGCATCTTCAACAAGGCGCTCGCCGTCTCGAGGCCGGAAAGCTCGGTCAAGTTTGCTTTGGCATCGACCAATGCCTCGATGACCTTTCGGTCGAGCCGAGGCATGTCGAGAATAGTCGAATACCCGAGATCGACCTGCGCGGCCCATCGCTCGAAACGGGTGAACGCTGTATCTTCGAGACGGTGATTGCGGACGATGATCCAGTCCGTCACTGTTTTGGGCATTGTCTGGAACTCTTCATTGAGGGCGACGACGCTGTCACGCCCTTGGTCGATCACAAACACAAACGTCAATCTGGCATCGACCTCGGCGAACAGCGTTTCCACATCGACTGCCCCTTCATCCGAACCGCCGCCGACCAGCCGCGCGGTCATGTCCGAACCGCCGGCAGGCAGATCGACGAGGACATCGCCCGGTGCTGTGAGGAAGGCCTCGAACAGCTGATCGATTCCTTCCAGCTTGAGCACGTTGATGCGCAGCACTTCGTCCGGTTTGAAATTGAAGGCGCGATGGAGGCCCGGGTTCTTGGCATCACCGTCGATCAGCAGCAGCGGCTGTCCGGCCGCGCGATAGGCTGCGGCGGTCAAGTGGGCCGTGTGGCTCTTCCCTGTGCCGCCCTTGTCTCCATGGATGAGGATGAGCCGCTTCATCAGATACCCTCCGGATCAACCCGGAAATCCGTGGTGGTACCGCCCTTGACGAAAGCCTTGGCGATCAGGGGCGGCGCGCGATCAGGGCCTTTTGCGGCGGGCACCGGCGGGCGCGTGCGGGATTTCAGCGGGGTGAGCCCCAATTCCTGGCGCGCGCGTTGCCAGTATTTCCGGAAGGTCGCGAAGGTCATCCGCTCTGCCTCGGGCAAGTCGTCGATGATCGTGTACCAGATCACCTTCAGCCCGTGCCCGTCTTTGAGTCGGGCATGGATTTCGGGGGCAAGATCCCCCACCATTTCCCGGCCGCTCAAGGCGGATTTCTTCTGCTTTGCCATTCGCGCGAGGGTTTTTTTGGCCTTCGCAACACTGTCTTCCGGGATGTCCATCTTGAGTTCCTTTCCGGGTCACTTCCTGTCCATTTGTGACCCTCCAAGCTATTCGCCAAGGCGTTATCCACAGGTTCGCAAAGGGAGGTTATCCGTTTCTCTAGCAGGGTATGGGGACGGGTGACCGTCCCCCCTGATCCTGCAGCGGCGGGGACACTGAGGTGGCTTCTTGTCGCAAGATGGGCAAAACTTGAGAGCCATGACCAGTTCTGCGATCCGTGCCGCAGGATAGTGTCCCACGTCGTGGTGTTGGAGCGCCGTTTAAATGCTGGATCAAATTTCCCCGGAAGTGCTGGCGCAAAATTCCCCACCTCGCGGGTTTGGCGATCAGCCGTGCATGTGATGGGCGCCTCCGTTTTTCGGTGGCCGACCGCGACGTTTGGGCGGCGGTGGCGGTGTGATGGTGGCGTGTGAGCGGGTGTGCTCGGGGATCAGGTCGGCGTGGTGGCGCAGCCGATAGCTGGCGCCCTCGATCTGGACCACGACGGCGTGGTGCCTTGATCTCGCGATGCAGCCTGCGCGCGGAGAGGCCGGGGAAGGCCGACAGCCGTTCCGTCAGATACGACCCGAACCGGCTGGCCAGTCGTTCACCCGGTTCCCGCGGCCCATAGATCGGGGCCTCTAGCCCCCGCTCGAGATATTTCCGCACCGTCTTGCGATCCAGCCCCGTCTGCCGCGCTATCGCGCTGACGCCCAGGCCCTGACGCTTCAATTCCAAGATCACCACGATCTCCCTCAATCCTACCACCTGCCCGCCCTTCCCTTGGCATCAGCAGGGGGAATTCTGCGCCGCCGATGGTCAGGGGGGCATGCCCCCCTGACCATCGGCATCAGCGCCAAACTGGGGAATTTTCATCCAGCGCTTTTGGAGATATTACGTCCAGCACTCACACGCCGACCTTCGGAGAGGTCAGGGCCTGATCAGGCAGCCACGGCGGGCAGCCTGAGGGTTTGATTGTCGGTCACGCGGCCAAGCTTTTCAAGCGACATGTATCGTCTTGCGACCTCCCATTCGTCGTTGGTCTCGAGCATCAGCGCACCGACGAGGCGGATGATGGCTTCGTCGTTGGGGAAGATGCCGATGACGTCGGCGCGTCGCTTCACCTCGCGATTCACCCGCTCAAGCGGGTTTGTCGAGGCGAGCTGGGTCCAGTGTTCGCTTGGGAAGGACATAGATGCCCAGCACGTCGTCACGGGAGGCATCCATCAGGGCCCCGAGCTTGGGCTGCTTTTCGCGGAGCGCGTCGGCCACGATCTCCCTCTGGGCTTCGGCCTCGGCCCGGGTCTCCTGTGCGAAGATCGTCTTCAGCATCGCCGCCACAGCGGTGCACCGCTTGGCCGGGGCGTGAGCCAGCGTGTTTCGCATCCAGTGAATGTGGCACCTCTGGTGGGTGGCGTTGAAGACCTGGCGTGCCGCAGCCCGCAGGCTCTTGTGGTCGTCGGCGATCACCAGCTTCACGCCGCGCAGGCCCCGGTCGGCGAGGGACCGCAGGAACTCGGTCCAGAAGGTCTCGGCTTCGGATGGCCCGATGGCGACACCCAGAACCTCGCGCTTTCCGTCCTCATTGACAGCCACCGCAATTATCACCGCCTTGCTGATGATGCGCCCGCCTTCCCAGACCTTGAGGTATATGGCGTCCAGCCAGAGATAGGGCCACGCGCGCTCCAGAGGCCGGGAGAGGAAGGCGTTCACTCGTTCGTCGATCTCGGCGCAGAGGCGGCTGAGCTGGCTCTTCTACATGCCGCCCCTGCCCATGGCCTTGACCAGATCGTCGACCGAGCGCGTCGAGACACCGTAGACGTAGGCTTCCTGGATGAAGGCCACCAAGGCCTTCTCGGCCGTGCGGCGCTGCTCCAGAAACCTGGGGAAGTAGCTGCCCTTGCGCAGCTTGGGAATCTCCAGCGCGTCTCGCCCGGCCCGGGCATCCCAGTCGCGGTCACGGTATCCGTTGCGCTGAATCTCCCGTGTCGGCGTTTGTGCACCCTTGGCTGCACCCGTCCGGACCTCAATCTCGGCTTCCATGATCCGTTCGGCCGCAAAGGCGTAAGCGGTGTCCCGATCACACAGTGACGGCATAGTTCCATGGGAGCAGGCCGTCGATCTGGCTCTGCTTATGGCCTTGGACGATTGCGGTGAGCGTGGCTGACAGCCAGACTTGGGGATCGACGCGGTTCATCTTTGCAGGTCTCGATGAGCGAGGCGATGACGGCCCAGTTCTCAGCCCCGGCGTCATGGCCGGCGAATAGGGCATTCTTACGGTTCAGGGCGATGGGGCGGATGGTGCGTTCTACGGTGTTGTTGTCGATTTCCACGCGACCATCGGTCAGGAAGCGGCCGAGGCCTTCGCGGTATTTGGCGATGTATGCGAGCGCTTCGCCCAAGGGTGACTTTGCCGAGGCGCGGGCGCGGTGGCGGGCCAGCCAGTCATCGAGGCGGGCGAGGATCGGGGCGGACCGATCCTGCCGGATGGCCAGTCGGGTGGCGGGGTCGCTGCCGCGGATCTCGGCCTCGATGGCGTAGAGATCGCGGATGAGGGCCACGCCTTCCTCGGCAATCGGCGCGGGTCCGGTGCGGGTGATCTCGATCAGTTTGCGGCGCACGTGCGCCCAACAATATGCGAGATGGGTTCCCGGACCGATCCGGTCCGCTGCGATCAGGCGATTGTATCCGGCTTAGCCATCGACCTGCAGGATGCCGCCAAAGCCCTGCAATATCCGCTCGGCACGCTGCCCTCCCCGACCGGGGGCATATGTGAAGACCACGCCCGGTGGTGACGTGCCACCCCATGGGCGGTCGTCACGGGCCAATGCCCAGAAGTATCCGGTCTTCATCTTCCGTGCCCCCGGATCGAGGACAGGGGCGCGGGTCTCGTCCATGAAGAGCTTGGTGGACCGCTTCAGGTCCGCCATCAGCGCGTCATGGACGGGGCGGAGTTCGAAGGCGGCGCGACCCACCCAATCGGCAAGGGTGGAGCGGTCAAGATCGACGCCCTGACGGCTATAGATTTGGGCTTGCCGGTAG
>AYNO01000138.1 GCA_000500915.1 Rhodobacter sp. CACIA14H1 | reverse complement strand
GGCCGATATCATCGCATGGCAGGCGCTTGCGGGCGGGCGACGGGCGGCTGGGGGATTACGAGGATTTCCTTGCCCGCCGCGCCGATTGGCCGGGGATGCCCCTGCTGAAGGAAAAGGGCGAGGAGGCGGTGGCGCGGTCCACCGATCCGCAGCGGGTGCTGGCCTACTTCGGCGGCGGCCTGCCCGAGACGGCCAAGGGGTCGCTGGCGTTGATCAGGGCGTTGCAGGCGCTTGGCCGGTCGCAGGAGGCCGAGGCCGAGGCGTTTCGCGCATGGACGGAACTGCCCTTCGGACCGCAGGACGAGGCGGAAATCCTTGGGCTGTACGGCGATGCGCTGAAGGTCGCGCATGAGGTGCGGCTGGACCGGCTGCTGTGGCAGAACCGTGTGGCCGAGGCCAAGCGGATGCTGCCGCGGGTCGGCGCGGGCTGGCAGGCGCTGGCGCAGGCGCGGATGGCGCTGCGGGCGGATGCGGACGGGGTGAATGCGCTGATCGACCGGATTCCCCAGTCTTTGCAAGGCGATCCGGGGCTGGCCTATGAACGGTTCGACTGGCGGTTCCGCCGTGACCGTGACGATGACGCGGCAGAGTTGGTGATTGCGCAGTCGCAAAGCGCGGCGGCGCTGGGCGATCCTTCGGTCTGGGCCGACCGGCGGGCCGCGCTGGCGCGGGCGTTGTTGCGGGCGGACAAGCCGAAGGCGGCCTATCGCGTGGCGGCGTCGCATTTCCTGACAGGGGGCAGCGATTACGCCGATCTGGAGTTTCTGGCGGGGTTTATCGCCCTGCGGAAGCTGGGGGATGCGGACACCGCGCTGCGCCATTTCCGCAACCTGCGCGAAGGGGTGGCGACGCCCATCTCCGTGGCGCGGGCGCATTACTGGGCGGGGCGGGCGCTGCTGGCGGCCGGAGACCGTGCGGGCGGCACGGCCGAGTTGCAGGAGGCGGCGCGGCACCACACCGCCTATTACGGGCTGCTGGCGGCCGAGGCTTTGGGGCAAAGCCTTGATCCGGCGTTGGTTTCCGATGCACGGCCTGCGGATTGGCGGGGTGCGGGATTTGCACGGTCTTCGGTTCTGGAGGCGGCGATGATGCTGAGCCGTGCCGGGGACCGGACGTTGTCGAAGCGGTTCTTCCTGCATCTGGCAGAAAGCCTGGACGGGCGGGAGCTGGACCAGCTGGCCGATCTGGCCCTGCAGATGGACGAGCCGCATATCGCGGTGGTCATCGCCAAGCAGGCGGCGGAGCGGGGGGTGATCCTGCCGCGGGCCTATTACCCCCGTGCCGTCCTTCGTGCCGGGCGAGGGGCTGGCGGTCAGTCGGGCGCTGGCGCTGGCGATTTCGCGGCGGGAGTCGGAGTTCGACCCTGCGGCGCGGTCGGCGGCGGATGCGCGTGGCTTGATGCAGGTGCTGCCGTCCACGGCAAAGCTTGTCGCGCCCCGGGTGGGGCTGGCCTATGACGCGGGCAAGCTGAACGATCCGGCCTATAACGTGCGGATCGGGACGGGCTATCTGGCGCAACTGGTTGAACAATTCGGGCCGTCGGTCGCGCTGATCGCGTCGGGCTACAATGCGGGGCCGGGGCGGCCGAAGCGGTGGATCGGGATGTTCGGCGATCCGCGCGACCCTGCGGTGGATGTGGTGGACTGGGTCGAGATGATCCCCTTCACCGAGACGCGGACCTATGTGATGCGCGTGACGGAAAGCCTTGTGATCTATCGCGCCAAGTTGCGGGGGTCGGTGGGGCCGGTGAATGTGACGGGGGAATTGCGGGGGTAGCGGTGGCCGTTTTCGACGCCTTCTGTCGCGGGCGTCACAGACGGGAATGCCCAAGGGTTGTGCAATCACGCCCATAACCCTGGCAGATCATGGCAACGCGTTACCTTCCCCTTTTCCTGCGGCATTCCCCCACGCCCAAGGTGCAGAACTTCGCCCTGCTGGCCGGGATCGAGGCGAGCGTGCGGGGGACGCTGATTTCGTCCATGCCGCTGGTCGTCTATGACGCGCTGGGCAGCGCGGAGGGGACGTCTTCGGCCTATTTCTGGGCCGGGATCGTGGCGCTGTGCTGGGGGCTGATGGTGCCGTGGTTCACGCGGCATGTGCCGCGGCGGTGGATGTATAGCGCGGGCTGTCTGCTTTATCTGGTGGGCATGGGACTGGCGATCACGGGGAATGCGGTGCTGGTTCCCTTTGCGCTGATGTGCCTGTCGGCGGCGACGGCGACCACCTTTGTCTGTTTCAACGCCTATGTGCTTGATTACATTGACCGCACCAATCTGGGGCGCAGCCAGTCCACGCAGATGGTCTATGCGGCGGGGCCCTGGGCGGTGGGGCCGATGCTGGGCGTGACGCTGCATGACTGGTGGGCGCCTGCGCCGTTCCTGCTGGCGGGGA
The DNA here is from genome assembly GCA_000500915.1 of Rhodobacter sp. CACIA14H1. Lineage (GTDB taxonomy): Bacteria > Pseudomonadota > Alphaproteobacteria > Rhodobacterales > Rhodobacteraceae > Paragemmobacter. The sequence continues at coordinate 8,223 of AYNO01000138.1, read as the reverse complement.
CGTTCGCGGTGCTGCTGCTGGTGGTGTTCTGGGTGCTGCGGCTGGGGAATGGCAAGCAGATCCAGCGGGCGAAGGGGCCTGCGCTGAATCCGCTGGCCTATCTGGGGCGGTTCTTCCGGCAGCCGCGGCTGATTGCGGGGTGGATGTTCGCCGTGATGCGGTCGTCGGGGTGGTGGGTCTATGTCGTCTATCTGCCGATCTTCTGCATCGAGGCGGGGTTGGGGAACAAGGTCGGGGGCGTGGCGCTGTCGATTTCCAACGCGCTGCTGTTCATTTCGCCCCTGATGCTGCGCTTCGCGCGGCGGACGTCGGTCCGGCGGGCGGTGCGGACGGCCTTCGGGCTGTGCGGGGTCTGTTTTGTGGCCAGTGCCCTTTTCGCGCCTTTGCCCTGGGTGGCGGTGGTGGCGATGATGGCGGCGTCGGTGTTCCTTGTGCTGCTGGACGTGGTCGGGGGGTTGCCCTTCCTGATGGCGGTGAAGCCGTCGGAGCGGACGGAGATGTCGGCGGTTTATTCGAGTTTCCGGGATGTTAGCGGAATCCTGACGCCCGCTGCGGCCTGGGTCGTGCTGGTGCCGTTCGGGGCGCCGCTGGCCGCCTTCTTTGCGGTGACGGGGGCGGGGATGCTGGGGGCGTTCGGGATCGCGTCGCGGCTGCATCCGCGGCTGGGGACGGTGCGGCCGTCGCATGGGGGGACGGCGGCGGGGGAGTGAGGGGTTAACGGTTCGTTAACTGGGCGGTCGGTCCATTCGGCGCAAAATGCGCGGTTGGAGCGGGCGGAAAGGGAAACGCATTGCGTTTCCCCGCCCGTGTGAAAACGGTTCTGCTGGACCGTTTCAGCCTTGAGCGACATAGGCCAGCGCCCGCCATGGGCGGTAAGGAGGGATCGTCGCGCCAGTGGCGCGGCGTAAGCCCGACGAACGGCGCTGGCCGGGTGCTTTGGCACCCGGCGGTTCGTGTCTTCCCCGCAGCGCATGGTCGAGGCGATGGCCTCGACCAACGGGACGATGACAGCGCCTAGAGTGAAGCGGCCGGGTTAATCAATCCAGAAGCCGTCGTGCGATCACCTGCGCCTGAATTTCCGCCGCGCCTTCGAAGATGTTGAGGATGCGGGCATCGCAGAGGATGCGGCTGATCTGGTATTCCAACGCAAAGCCATTGCCGCCGTGGATTTGCAGCGCGTTGTCGGCCGATGCCCATGCCACGCGCGCGCCGAGGAGCTTGGCCATGCCCGCCTCCAGATCGCAGCGTTTGTCGTGGTCCTTCTGCCATGCGGAGAAATAGGTGAGCTGGCGGGCGACCATGATTTCCACCGCCATCATCGCCAGTTTGCCGGCCACGCGGGGGAATTCGACCAGGGATTTGCCGAATTGCTTGCGGTCTTCGGCGTATTTCATGCCGACTTCCAGCGCCGATTGCGCCACGCCAACGGCGCGGGCGGCGGTCTGGATGCGGGCGGATTCGAAAGTCTGCATCAGCTGCTTGAAGCCCTGACCTTCGACGCCGCCGAGGAGGTTTTCCCCTTTGACGCGGAAATCGTCGAAGTTGACGGTGTATTCCTTCATGCCGCGATAGCCGAGGACTTCGATCTCACCGCCCGACAAACCCTTGTCCACAAAAGGGGTTTCGTCGGTGCCGGGGGTTTTCTCGGCCAGGAACATGGAAAGACCGCGATAGTCGGTCGTGCCTTCGACGGTGCGGGCCAGAACCGTCATCACATGGGTGCGGGCGGCGTGGGTGATCCATGTCTTGTTGCCGTTGACCACCCAGTCGTCCCCGTCGCGCCGCGCGCGGGTGCGGAGCGAGCCGAGGTCGGAGCCGGTGTTGGGTTCGGTGAAGACGGCGGTGGGGAGGATTTCGCCCGAGGCGAGTTTCGGCAGCCACTTCGCCTTCTGTTCCGGGGTGCCGCCGCAGAGGATCAGTTCGGCGGCGATTTCGGAGCGGGTGCCGAGCGAGCCGACGCCGATATAGCCGCGCGAGAGTTCTTCGGACACGACGACCATGCTGGCCTTGGACAGGCCGAAGCCGCCGAACTCTTCGGGGATGGTCAGGCCGAAGACGCCCATTTCGGCAAGGTTTTCAATGATTTCCATCGGGATGAGTTCGTCCCGCAGGTGCCATTCATGGGCGTGGGGGACGACCTTTTCATCGGCGAAGCGGCGGAACTGGTCGCGGATCATCTCCAGCTCTTCGTCCAGTCCGGTGGCGCCGAAGGTGGCGCGGCCGTGGTTGTCGCGCATCAGCTCCACAAGGCGGGTGCGGGCGGCGGCGGTGTTGCCACGGGCCATGAGGCTGACCGCCGCCGCGCCGGGTATGGCCGGGGAAAGGCCGAGGTCCTGCAAGCGCGCGACCTCCCCCTGGCTCATGGGAATGCCGCCGTGGATCTGGTTGAGGTATTCGCCATAGGCGATCTGGAGAAGCAGCGCCTCCATTTCGGAGAACTGGCCTGCGGAGTCGAGGCGTTGCGCCCATGCCTGCATCTGGCGCAGGGATTCGGTGTAGGTGGCCAGCCATGCGAGGGCGTGGGCGGAATACTGGTGTTCCTCGAGCGCCTGCGAGGAAACCTTGCCTGCGACCGTGACCATTTCCCTAAGGTTTTCGCGGGCTTGGGTAAAGATCGCCTCCACCTCGGGCAGGGCTGCGGCGGTGAGGCCGAGCAGGTCGGCGAGGAGGGGCGAGGTCGTCATCGGCTGGCCATCGTGGGGCATGGTGGACACCTTCGAAGCATATTCTGCGGTTGCGAGATAGGTAGGTCTTTTGCGGTCGCAGAGCAACTTAATTTCGTGGCGAAAAGGTCAAGTGAAGGAAAATGTCGCAGCGGAAATTGCGGGCCGTTGTGCGGTGCTGTCGGGCCGGACGGGTGGCGGGGGGCGGAGGGGTCGGGGCCAAGTGCTTGCGGGCGCTGCGTTAAATGGGGATTCCGGGGGAAAACGGCTGTGCCGTGTGTTGTGCCGCGTTCTGTACCGCAAACTGTCAGCACGCAGCGGACTGCGCATCAGGAATTAACTAACCTTCGGGCGGGGTGAGTCGGGGCTTCACATTGCCCGTTGCGGACGGCATCGTCGCGCCCGACGGAGGGCGGGGAATGGACTGGATGATGGCGGGCCTGACGCCCGCGGCCTTTGCCGTGGCGCTGCTGGTGGCGGCGGTGGCGGGGTTCGTGAAGGGCGCGGTCGGCTTTGCCATGCCGATGATCATGATATCGGCGCTGTCTTCCTTCATGTCGCCGGAACTGGCGCTGGCGGGGCTGGTGCTGCCGACGCTGGTGACGAATTTCAGCCAGGCCTTCCGGCAGGGCTTCGGTCCGGCCTGGGAGACGACGCGGACCTATTGGCGGTTCCTGACGGCGATGGTCGTCGGGATCGCGGTGTCGGCGCAGCTGATGGGGGGCGTGCCGGTGGTGGTGCTGTTCGTCGCGCTTGGCGTGCCGATCACGGCCTATGCGGCAAGCCAGTTGGCGGGTGTGCCGCTGGCGCTGCGGCTGGAACACCGGCGCGGCGCGGAATGGGGGCTGGGGGCGATCGGGGGCCTGTATGGCGGGTTTTCGGGGGTCTGGGGGCCGCCCATGCTGGTCTATCTGACATCGACGGCGGTGCCGAAGCTGGAGACGGTGCGGGCGCTGGGGGTGGCGTTCCTGATCGGCGCGGTGGTGCTGCTGCTGTCGCATCTGGAGACAGGGGTGCTGGACGCCCGCACGCTGGCCTTTTCGGCGGCGCTGTGCGTGCCGGCGCAACTGGGGATGCAGTTCGGTTATTGGGCGCAGGACCGGCTGGACCAGTCGCGGTTCCGGCGCTGGACCATGGTGGTGCTGGTGGTGATGGGGCTGAACCTGATCCGGCGGGGGCTGGTCTAGGCCAGTGACCGGATCAGGCCGGCAAGGACGGTGGCGGTTTCGCGGTGGACGGCGGCATTGGGCAGGCCACGCGCGGCGGGTTCGGAAAGCGCGGGGAAGACCATCCCTTCGGTCCCCCGCGCCAGCGCGGCGGGGGTCGGCACGGCGAGGGCGAGGCCGTCGGTCGCAGGGGCGAGGCTGCGGAGCATGTCGGCATCCACGAGGAGCGGTTCGTGCAGCGGCGCGTCGCTGCGGGCTGCGGGGGGGCGGTGGCCGGTCCAGAGCAGGGCCTTGCGGCCGGGCAGGGTGGAAAGCAGGCGGTCCATGCGCGACAGCCATGCGGCGCGGAGTTCGTCCACCACCACGGCAAAGCGTTCGGGGCCCGCCTCGAACAGGGTGCGGAGCATGTGGCGCGTGAAGGCGAAGTCGGTGAAATCGACCCCGCGATAGACGGAGCGCAGGATGGGCGAGGCCTTGACGAAACGGTCGTTGCGGCGGGGATGCACGCTGTAGAGCCGGTTCGTCAGGTCCGAGGCGGGGGGGACCTGTATGACGGTGAGGGCGGCTTTCTGCAGCACCTCCATCAGGCCGGGGTCCGAGAGCCAGGCATCGGGGCCGGCGCTGGGGCAGCCGAGGTTGACCACCCGCGTTCCGGTGGCCTGTTCGGCCAGATGCGGATAGGGCTGCCGGACGTAGCGGCCATAGGTTTCGATCCCGCCCAGCACGGCGACGAAGCGGCCCGACAGGTCGCGGCGCGGGCCACGGAACAGCAGCCGCGACCGCCCGTAGCGGCACGGCATGTAGTCAAGCGACCCCTCGCCCGGAGCTTCCAAGGTCATGATGCACCCCACGTCTTCACCCGCCGCGACCTTGGCGCAGGAGGTGTTAAGGGTCTGCTAAACGGACAATTCGCCACGAATTGCCGTCACTTGCGCGTGCCGCGCTTGCACGGGAAGGCTGCGGGTGCATAAGGTCCGGACGGATTTGAGGGAGTGCGACCGATGGCAGAGATCCGCAGCGTGGGCGTGGTGGGCGCGGGGCAGATGGGCAACGGGATTGCCCATGTCTTTGCGCTGGCTGGCTATGACGTGCTGCTGAACGACATCAGCCAGGCGAGCATCGACAAGGCGCTGGCGACGGTGGCGAAGAACCTTGACCGGCAGGTGTCGCGGGGGAAGATTTCCGCCGAGGAGAAGGCGGCGGCGCTGGGGCGGATCCGCACGACGCTGACGCTTGCCGATCTGGGGCAGACCGACCTGATCATCGAGGCCGCGACGGAGCGGGAGACGGTGAAGCAGGCGATTTTCGAGGACCTGCTGCCGCATCTGAAGCCCACGACGATCTTGACGTCGAATACATCGTCCATCTCGATCACGCGGCTGGCGAGCCGGACCGACCGGCCCGAGAAGTTCATGGGGTTCCATTTCATGAACCCCGTGCCGGTTATGCAGTTGGTGGAGTTGATCCGGGGGATTGCCACGGATCAGGAGACGTGGGACGCGCTGCACGAGGTCGTGCGGAAACTGGGCAAGACGGCGGCGAGTGCCGAGGATTTCCCCGCCTTCATCGTGAACCGCATACTGATGCCGATGATCAACGAGGCGGTCTATACGCTGTATGAAGGCGTGGGGAACGTGAAGTCGATCGACGAGTCGCTGAAGCTGGGGGCCAACCATCCGATGGGGCCGCTGGAACTGGCGGATTTCATCGGGCTGGATACCTGTCTGGCAATCATGAACGTGCTGCATGACGGGCTGGCGGATACGAAATACCGGCCCTGCCCGCTGCTGACGAAATATGTCGAGGCGGGCTGGCTGGGCCGCAAGACGCAGCGGGGGTTCTATGACTACCGCGGCGAGGTGCCGGTGCCGACGCGGTAAGCATGGGCAAGGTGGCGACGTCGCGCATCGACAGGCTGCTGTCGTCCATGGGCTACGGGTCGCGGACCGAGATGGCGCGGCTGGCCAAGGCGGGCGGGATCGTGCTGGACGGGGTGGAGGTGGCGGATGTGGGCCAGCGGGTCGCGCTGACGCCGGACCTGCCCGCGCGGATGTCCATCGACGGGGCGGCGCTGGACCCGCTGGTGGGGTTGGTGATCCTGCTGAACAAGCCCGTGGGGATGACCTGTTCGCACAAGGAGCAGGGGCCGCTGGTCCATGACCTGCTGCCGAGGCGGTGGCGGGCGCGGGATCCGGCGATTTCGACGGTGGGGCGGCTGGACAAGCAGACGTCGGGGCTGTTGCTGATGACCGATGACGGGGCGCTGCTGCACCGGATCATCAGCCCGAAGCGGCATGTGCGGAAGACCTATCGCGCGCGGCTGGCGCGGCCCATGAGCGGGGGGGAGGGGGCGCTGTTCGCCTCTGGCACGATGATGCTGGAGGGGGAGACGAAGCCGCTGTTGCCTGCGGAACTGGTGGTGGTGTCGGAGACGGAGGCGCTGCTGACCGTGACCGAGGGGCGCTATCACCAGGTGCGGCGCATGTTCGCGGCGGTGGGCAACCATGTGGAGGCGCTGCACCGCGAGAGTCTGGGGGGGCTGACCCTGCCGGAGGGGATGGCGGCGGGGGCCTGGGTGCTTTTGGATGCGGCGGCGGTCGCGTCGGTGTTCGAGGGGGGCTGAGGCCCCCGCCTGCCGTCACCGGTCGCGGATGGCGACGATGCGGCAGGGCATGTCGAGCGTCAGGAATTCCGAACGGACCGACCTGTAGGCGTAAGTGCGCCGCGTGTTGTACCAGCACCAGTCGGCGGCACGCTGGATGGCGGCCTGCCGGTCCTTCATGCCGCTGGATGATCCCCAAGTGGCGTAGGGGCTGATGGCGAAGGCGCCCGGGCCTTCGGTCTGCTGCCATGCAAGATAGCCCTCGTAGAGGTCGGGCGGGACGGCAAGGGCGCCGTCGGGCGGCGGCGGGTCGGGCAACTGGCGGTGGGACACGACGCAGGGCGATTCCTGCGGGCGCCGCGCGGCGTTGCAGCGAAGGAGTGCGATGGCATCGCCTGCCTCGGGCCAGCCGGCGCGGGAGGCGCTGGCATCGGTCCATCCATCCGCCGTGGCGCGGGCGACGTGCAACCGCGCGGGCAGGAAGCTGCCGTACAGGGGATCGAAGGGTGCGCCCGGAACGCGCACGAGGCGGGTGGCTGCGACGGGGGCAAGGTCGGTCAACCCCACTTCATAGGGTGCGGGGTACAGGCGCGGCCTGGGTCTGAGGTCGATGATTTCGGTCAGGCGGAGGTAGAGGCAGGGGGGCGAGAGGTCGGGCGCAGGGGTCGGTTCTGCCGCGCGGCGCAGCTCGCAATCGGCAAGGCCCTGCTGCCGCGCGGTGCGCCAGCCGCCGGAGCGGCCCAAGCCGGCGACGCCGTAACCCCATGCATTCGCGCCGCCAACGACGACCAGATGGTGCGTGAAGGGCGGGCTGAGCCCCGCGGCGTTCCGCGCCATGGCCGGCGTCAGGACGGGTTCGCTGCGGGTCCGGTCCCAGCCTGCGGGCACGCGTTCGGCCACCACGCCGCACCCGTCGCCGCAGCGGGCGAGGGCGTAGCTGCGGGCCAGCGACAGCGTCCGCGCACCGGTCCACAGGCCCGTGCGCCCCTGCGGCCCGATGGCGAAGGCGCCGAAGTAATCGGTATCGCGCAGGGCGGCGCGGGTCACGTCGGCTGCGGAGGGCGCCAGTCCGGGGGTGGGCAGGGTATGGCCTTCCTCGCCGTAATAGAGGAAGGCGCCGCCCCTTTCCGGCGCGGGTTCGGCCTGTGGTGCCCAGTAGCCGAGGAAATACAGCGCCGGCACCCCGAGGGCGCAGGCGATGATGACAAGCAGAAGCTGCGGGTCGATGGATTTCAGGCGGGACTTCATGCACGCGTTATGGCGCCCGAAATCGGCAGGGGAACGGAAAGCTTTGAACAGCAATCCGGCAAAATGCGGACGGGCCGGGGTCCGGCTGCCACAAAGGTTGCGGAAACGGGGCGCGGGCTGCGCCTTGTCCGGTCAGGACGTCGCGCGGGTCCCTGACAGACGGGCCGTCATTTGCCCAGGCCCAGCGTATGTTCGCGCAGCCATGCGAGGAAGCCGCGGGGGTTGCCTTCCCATTTCTTCAACTCTTCCGCCGGGATCGGGGCGCCGATGACGGGGCGGGTGGGTTTGAAGAGGCAACGCTTGATTTCGTAAAGCAGCAGGCCCTGACGCAGCGTGTCGGAAAGCTGGTTCGCGATCTGGAAGGCGCGGGAGTTCTGGCCGGGGAAATAGACCGGCAGGATCGTCGCGCCGGAGGATTTGACGATCTTGTGGGTGAAGACGTTCCATTCGGCTTCCACCGCCGGACCCCACCAGCCTTCGGACATGGCGACCTTGCCCGCCGGAAACAGGATGATGACGCCGCCCGCCCTGAGATGCTTCATCG
>AYNO01000137.1 GCA_000500915.1 Rhodobacter sp. CACIA14H1 | reverse complement strand
GGCCCTCGGCACCGCCACGGGCCACCTGCTGAAAGCCGACCGCGCCGATGTGCAGAACGGCCTCTACGGCTATAACGGCTGCCTGATCGCCCTCGCCGTCCCGCTCTTTCTCGGCAACAGCGCCCTTGTCTGGACGCTCGCCCTGATCGCCACGGCCCTCTCCTCGGTCCTCATGCGGGCCCTCCTGTCCCGCAAACCCTTCGGCCTTCCCGCCCTGACCGCCCCCTTCGTGCTCTGCACATGGGGCACCGTCTGGACCATCCGCGCCCTGACTCCCGCCACGCCGTCGGGCCCGCCGACCGGCACCCTCCGCGATGTCCCCGTCCCGCCGCCGGGCCTTCTCGACGGCTGGCCCGCCGTCGAAGGCGCAGTCACCGCCATCGGGCAGGTCTATCTCCAGCCCGGCCTGCTGCCGGGGCTGGTCATCGCGCTTGCCCTCCTCGCCGGATCGCGCCCGATGTTCCTTGTCGCCCTTCTGGCAGGCCTCGCCAGCGCCACCAGCGCCACCCTCCTCGCCCTGCCGGTCGAGGCGGTCCGCACCGGCCTTCTCGGCTTCAACGCCGTCCTCGCAGCCCTTGCGCTCGGCCTCGTCACCCTGCGGCCGGGGTTCGTCTCGCTCGCCCTCGCCCTCGTGGCGGCAGTGCTGATGCCCGCGGTCCAGATGGCCTGCGGCTACGTCCTGATCCGCCTCGGCCTGCCCACGATGAGCGTGCCCTTCATCGCCACGACATGGCTGGTGCTGACGCTTCTCCGCCCCTTCGCACGCCTCCGCACGGCATGAACCGCCGCGCAGGAGGGACGGGGCCACACCCGCCCGACAGTCTCCGCCCTTCCTGACAAATCCCTACCGCACCGCCCGCTGCGTGCTGACAGTTTGCGGTACAGTTCGCGGCACAGGACACGGCACAGCCGTTTTCACGGCATGAGCTGCCCGCCATTCACCTCGATCACCTGCCCGACGATGTATCCCGACAGGCTCGCGCAGGCCAGGAACAGGAAGGCGCCCACGCAGTCCTCGGCCGTTCCCAGCCGTCCGGCAGGGATGGTGGCAAGCTGCGCCTGAAGCTGCGCCTCGGTCGAATAACGTTCGTGGAACGGCGTGGTGATCACGCCGGGGGCCACGGCATTCACCCGAATACCGAATGGAATCAACTCCTTGGCCATCCCCCGTGTCACGTTGTGGACAAAGGCCTTGGACGACCCGTACAGCCCCGCCCCGCCGCTCGCCCCGTTCCGCGCGGCGACCGAGGTGGTGTTGATGATGAACCCGCCCCCCGCCGCCTTCATCGGCCCGATGGCCGCCTGCGACGCCACCACGACCGAACGGGCGTTCAGATCCATGATCTCGTCATAATCCCGTTCCGAAACATCGGCATAGGCCACCCGCCGCACCATCCCGCCGGCATTGTTGACCAACCCGTCCAGCCGCCCGAAGGCCGCCACCGCCTGCTCCACCGCCGCCCTTGCCCCCGCCCCGCTGGACACGTCCGCGCGGATCAGAACGGCCTCGCCGCCCGCTGCGGAAATCTCGTAAGCCACTGCTTTCGCAGCCTCTTCGGACGCATTGTAATGCAACCCCACCCTCGCGCCCTGCGCCGCGAAGGCCCGCGCAACCGCCGCCCCGATGCCCGTGCTGGCCCCCGTCACCAACACCGCCTTGCCCTGCAACTCCGGCAACCGCATGCCCATCACCGCCCCTCCATCCGTTCAAGGACGACCGCAATGGCCCGCCCCACCGCCTCCTCGATTCCCATCGCACTCGTATCCAGCACCACGGCCCCCTCCGCCGCCCGGAGCGGCGCATCCGCCCGCCCCATGTCCCGCGCATCCCGCTCGTGCACCTCGGCCAGCACGGCCGATTCGTCCCCCCCGACCTCCAGCCAACGCCGGTGCGCCCTGACCTCGGCGCTCGCGGTGACGTAAAGCTTCACCTCGGCCTCGGGGCAAATCACCGTCCCGATATCCCGCCCGTCCAGCACCGCGCCACCCTCCCGCCGCGCAAAGCGCCGCTGGAATTCCACAAGCGCCGCACGCACTTGCGGGATCGCAGCCACCCGCGAAGCCGCCTGCCCCGCCGCCAGCGTCCGCAGCCCGTCCCGCTCCAGATCGGCGGTGGCCAGCCCCTCGGCGGCGGCCACGGGATCCCCGCCCTTCGCCCCGACCGCCCTGTAAAGAAGCCCCGTATCCAGATGCGCGAACCCGAACCGCGCCGCCACGGCCCGCCCGATGGTCCCCTTGCCCGCCGCCGCAGGCCCGTCGATGGCAACTGTAAAGATCACCCGAAAAGCCCCTTCATCCCGGCCCAAATACCCTCAGGGGGAGTCACCGCGCCCGCGCGGTGACGGGGGCGGAACGCCCCCCGCCGCTCCGTCCCGCGCCATGCGCGGGGCGGAGCTTGCAGGCTTGCGGGCAAGGCCCGCTCCGCCTGGAAAGCGCCCGTCACCCCCGCGCCAGCGCCGCGCCCAGCCCCGTCATCAACCCCTCGAAGATCGGAAACGACGTCAGGATCGGCGATGCATCATCCACCGACACCGCCGTCTTCGCCGCCATCCCGCAGACAAGGAAGCTCATCGCGATCCGGTGGTCCAGATGCGTCGCACAGGTCGCGCCGCCGGGCACGCCACCCGCGCCCAGACCGTGGACGATCAGCGTATCCTCGTCCTCCTCGACCCGCACGCCACAGGCCTCCAGCCCCCGCGCCATCGCGTCGATCCGGTCGCTTTCCTTGACGCGCAGCTCCTTCACGCCCCGCATCACCGTCCGGCCTTCGGCAAATGCGGCAACGACGGACAGGACGGGATATTCGTCGATCATCGACGGCGCCCGTTCCTCCGGCACCTCTATCCCCTTGAGATCGGGCGAAAACCGCACCCGCAGGTCCGCCACCGGCTCGCCCCCCTCCTCGCGCGGGTTCATGAATTCGATATCGGCGCCCATCTCGACCAGCGTCAGATAAAGCCCGTTCCGCGTCAGGTTCTGGCTGACGCCGGGAACGGTGATATCCGACCCTTCCACGATCAGAGCCGCACAGGTCGGGAAGGCCGCACTGGACGGATCACGCGGCACCGCCACCGTCTGGGGCCGCAATTCCGGCCGCCCCGTCAGGGTGATGACATTCCCCTCCGCCGTCTTCTCGACCGTCACCTCCGCGCCAAAGCCCAGCAGCATCCGCTCCGAATGGTCCCGCGTCGGCTCCTTCTCGATCACCACCGTCTGCCCCGGCGCATTCAGCCCCGCCAGCAACACGGCAGACTTCACCTGCGCACTCGCCACCGGCAGCGCATAGCGCACCGGCACTGGGTCCGCCGCCCCCACCACCGTCATCGGCAACCGCCCGCCGGAACGGCCATAGGCCCGCGCCCCGAACAGCGACAGCGGGTCCGTCACCCGCCCCATCGGCCGCTTCCGGAGCGAGGCATCCCCGGTGAAGGTCGCCGTCATGGCAGTCGTTGCCATGGTCCCCATGATCAGCCGCACGCCGGTCCCGGAATTTCCGCAGTCGATCACGTCCGAAGGCTCGCGGAACCCGCCCACGCCCACGCCATGCACCGACCACTCGCCCTGCCCGTGCCGGATCACATCGGCGCCGAAAGCCCGCATGGCCTTCGCGGTATCCAGCACGTCCTGCCCTTCCAGCAACCCGGTCACCCGCGTCTCGCCCACGGCCATCGCCCCGAAGATCAGCGCCCGATGGCTGATCGACTTGTCGCCCGGCACCTCGGCCACACCCCGCAGGGGGCCGGACTTTCGGGCGGTCATGGGTTGCGCGTCACCGTGGCCGGACATCACTTTCTCCCTGTCATTCCGGCCCGCCTGATAGCGCAACCGATGCCCACGGTCCATGGTCCGATCACGAAGCGCGGCACCCCGCTTGAAACCACAACCGCAACGCGCATATCCCTGCCCATGAACCGCCGCCGCTTCCTTACGCGCACCGCGACCCTCGCAACCGGCGCCGCCCTCGCCGCCACCGGAGCCTTCGCCCTGTCCCCCGCCCGCAACCGCTACTATTCCGGCCCGCCCGCCCACAATTTCGACGGCACCCGCTTCTTCAACCCCGGCGGCGCCCCGCCCAAGGGCTTCGGCGACCTGCTGAAATGGCAGACCGGCGGCGGCCGCACGAAATGGCCCGACGGCATCGCCATCACCCCCGTGAAACCCGCCCCCCGCATCGACGACCTGACAATCACCATGGTCGGCCACGCCACCCTCCTCATACAGGTGGCAGGCCTCAACCTCCTCACAGATCCCGTCTGGTCGCTGCGCGCCTCGCCCTTCTCCTTCGCAGGGCCGAAACGCGCCACCGCCCCCGGCATCCGCTTCGACCACCTGCCCAGGATCGACGCCGTCCTCCTCACCCACAACCACTACGACCACCTCGACACCGAAACGCTGCACCGCCTCCACGCCGCCCACGCCCCCGTAGTCATCACCCCTTTGGGCAACGACACCATCGTCAAGGACGCCGTGCCCGCGATGCGCGTCCAGACCGGCAACTGGGGCGACACCCTCGCGTTCGGCAACGCCACGATCCATTTCGAACCCTGCCACCACTGGTCCGCCCGTGGCACGCGCGACCGGTCCATGGCGCTCTGGTCCGCCTTCGTGATCGACACGCCCGCGGGCCGCATCCACCACATCGGCGACACCGGCTTCGACAAGGGCCGCCCCTACCGCCACCTTCCGGAAAAGCACGGGCGCATCCGTGCCGCCATCCTTCCCGTGGGCGCCTACGAACCCCGCTGGTTCATGCGCGACCAGCATCAGGACCCGGCCGAGGCGGTGGAAGGCTTCCTCCTCTCCGGCGCAAGCTACGCCGTGGGCCACCACTGGGGCACGTTCCAGCTCACAAACGAAGGCCGCGACGCGCCCCTCAGGGCACTCTCCGCCGCGCTGCAGGCCAAGGGCATCGCGCCCGACCGGTTCCGCCCCCTCGCCCCGGGCGAGGCCTGGGCGATCCCCGCCTAACCCTTCCGCCGGAAGGTCAGATAATGGGGCGCCCGCCCCTCGCGCAGCGCCTTCTGCTCATAGCGCGTGGAAAGCCAGTCCTCCCACGCGCCGCCCTCTCCGGCCTGACGGACAAGATCGAACCCCGCCACCGGCACCTCTTCCAGCGTCTGGCGGACATAGTCGGGAATGTCCGTCGCCACACGGAACTCCGCCCCCGGCGCCATCACCCGCGCCAGCGCCCCCAGATAGCCCTGCGTCACGAAGCGCCGCCGGTGATGCCGCGCCTTGGGCCACGGATCGGGGTAATTCAGGAAACACTTGGCCACCGAACCATCCGGCAGCACATCGAACAGGTCGCGCACATCGCCGGGATGGATGCGCAGGTTGTCCACCCCCGCCGACCGTATCTTCCCCAGCAGCATCGCCACCCCGTTCACGAAGGGCTCACAGCCGATGATCCCCACCTCCGGATAGCGCGCCGCCATGTGGACCAGATGCTCGCCCCCGCCAAAGCCCACCTCCAGCCACAGTGGGCGCCCCCCGAACAGCCCTGCCACATCCAGCGTGGCCCGTGACGGGTTGTCCTCCACCGTCACGCCGCACAGACGGACCCGCCCCAGATCCTCGGCCAGATATTGCTTCTGGCTCGCCCGCAGCGTCTTGCCATGCACCCGCCCATAGAAATTCCGCCGCCCGGCTGCGGCAGGCTCTCTGTCACGCGTCGTCTCGCCCATGGCCGACCCCTTCAAATCCAGCGCGAGCGCCTATCCCCGTCGTCGCTTGCGGTCAAGCGGCCGGTGAAGCCCCGGCTGTCAGGCGGCGAATGGGTCCACCGGATAGGAGACCCCGGTCAGGTACAGCCCCTGCGGCGGACAGACCGGACCACAGGCGGCACGGTCCTTCGCGTCAAGCGCGGCCTTCACATCGGCGGGCGCCCAGCTTCCCGCGCCGACCCGTTCCAGCGTGCCGACGATCGACCGGACCTGATTGTGCAGGAAACTGCGGGCGCGGAGGTGGAAGCGGTATTCCGTGCCACCCGCGACGGGGCGGCTGTCGATGCCGATCTCGTCCAGCGTCTTGACGGGGCTTTTCGACTGGCAGAGCGTTGAACGGAAGGTGGTGAAGTCGTGCAGCCCGACCAGATGGGCCGCGCCTTCGCGCATCGCGTCGATATCCAGCGGGTTCAGGATGTGCCACGCGCGGCCCCTGTCATGCGTCAGGGGGGCACGGCGGGCGACAAGGCGGAAAGTATAGCGCCGTTCGATGGCCGAAAAGCGGGCGTGGAAATCGTCGGGGACGCGGACGGCCTTCAGGACGGCCACCGGCGCGGGTTTCAGGTGGTGGTTCAGCGCCTCGGACAATCTGAAAGGGTCCCAGTCCCTCGTCAGGTCGGCATGGGCAACCTGACCGGTCGCATGGACGCCCGCATCGGTGCGGCCCGCAGCGGCGATGGTATGCTGCCGTGGCTCCAGTTTCGCCAGCGCCTCCTCCACCGCCTGCTGCACGGAGGGTTGGCCCTGCGCCTGCCGTTGCCAGCCGTTGAAGGGCGTGCCGTCATAATCGATGAGAAGGGCGAAGCGGGGCATGGGGCGGGGTTAGCCGATGCAGGCGGGGTTTGTCCATCTTTCGGGCGGGTGGCTGACAAGCGGGCGGGGGGTGCTTATGTTCAGGCCATCGGAAGGGGACTGACTTGGTTCTTGCATCCATTACCGACGGGATCGCCCGTGGCATAGAAGGGGCGGCTGCCTCTGTTTCCGAAGCGCTGTTCGAGCCGGTGGTCCGGCTGGGCGTCACCGGTCTAAGCCGGGCGGGCAAGACGGTCTTCATCACGGGGCTGGTGGCGAACCTGCTGGATCGCGGGCGGATGCCGCAACTGCGGGCGCAGGCCGAGGGGCGGATCGAGTCGGTCTGGTTGCAGCCGCAGCCCGATGTGACGCTGCCGCGCTTCGATTTCGAAGGGCATCTTGCGGCGCTGACGGGCGACGCGCCGCATTGGCCGGACAGCACGCGGGCGGTTTCCGAACTGCGGCTGTCCTTCCGCGTGCGGCCGGACGGGTGGCTGTCGGGCTGGACGGGGCCGCGGGTCGTGCATCTGGATATCGTGGATTACCCCGGCGAGTGGCTGCTGGACCTTGCGCTTCTGGACAAGTCCTATGAGCTATGGTCCGACGAGGTTCTGTCGCGGCTGGGCAAACGTGCCGAGGGGGCGGAATTTCTGGCCACCGCGCGGGCCGAGGACGGGGCGCTGCCCTTGGACGAGGGGCGGGCGCGGGCGCTCGCAGAGCTGTTCACCGGGTATCTGGCGGGGGCGCGGCAGGCGGGCTGGGCCGATTGCACCCCCGGGCGGTTCCTGCTGCCCGGCGATCTGGCAGGATCCCCCGTCCTGACCTTCGCGCCCCTGCCGAAACCTGCGGACACCCCGCGCGGCTGTCTCTGGCGCGAGATGGAGCGTCGGTTCGAGGGATACAAGGCGAAGGTGGTGCAGCCCTTCTTCCGCGCCCATTTCGCCCGCATCGACCGGCAGGTGGTGCTGGCCGATGTGCTGGGGGCGATCCATCAGGGACCGCAGGCGCTGGAGGATCTGCGGCGGGTGATGGCGGACGTGCTGGGCGCGTTCCGTCCGGGGCGGAACGGGTGGCTGACCGCGCTGCTTGGCGGGAAGCGGGTGGAGCGCATCCTGTTCGCCGCGACCAAGGCGGACCACCTGCACCATACGCAGCACGGCGCACTGACCGGGATCATGGAGGCGATGCTGCGCGAAGCGAAGGACCGGGCGGAATTCGCCGGGGCGCTGACGGGGGCGATGTCGCTTGCGGGCTTCCGTGCGACGGTGGAGGAGACGGTGACGCGGGACGGGCGGCCTTTGGACTGCGTCAAGGGGCGGTTGCGGGACGGGCGCGTGGTGGCGATGTATCCGGGGCGTCTGCCGGATGATCCGGCGCGGCTGCTGTCGCCTGCGCGGCAGGGGGCGGAACGCTGGCTGGAGGCGGAGTTCGGGCTGATGGGGTTCGAACCGCCCCTGCGCATGGCGCGGAAGACAGGCGAAGGACCGCCGCATATCCGGCTGGACCGTGCCGTGGAATTCCTGATCGGAGACCGTCTGTGAGCGAGAAGCCCTTTGTCATCGAGATGGGGGAGCCGGTGGACCCGTCCCTTGCCCCTGCCGTGCCCGAGGCCCTTCCCGAGGGACGCGCGATGCAGGCAGCGGTGCGGATCGGGGCATCCGGCAGGCGGTCGGCCTTGGGCCGGTTTGCGGGCTGGGCCTTCGGGGCCCTGTTTTCCTTCGTCCTGTCGGTGGCCGCGTGGGAATTCGTGACGGGGCTGCTGGCCGCGAACACCCTGCTGGGCACGGTGGCGCTGGTGCTGGTGGGGCTGGCGGTGCTGGCCGCGCTGCTGCTGGCGCTGCGCGAGGCGGCGGGCTTTGCGCGGCTGGCGCGGCTGGACGGGCTGCGGGCAAGGGTGGCAGGCGCGGCATCGCTAGCCGAGGCGCGGGGGGCGGTTTCGGCGTTGCGGTCGCTCTATCGCGGGCGGGGGATGTCGGCTGGGCCCTCGCGCGGCTGGCCGAGCGCGAGGGCGATGTGCTGGATGCCGACGCCCTCGTGCGGCTGGCGGAGGTGGAGCTGATGGCACCGCTGGACGCCGCCGCGCGGGCCGAGGTGGAGGCAGCGGCGCGGCAGGTGGCGACGGTGACGGCGCTGGTGCCGCTGGCGCTGGCGGATGTGGCGATGGCGCTGGTGGCCAACCTGCGGATGGTGCGGCGGATTGCCGAAATCTACGGGGGCCGGGCCGGAACACTGGGGTCGATGAAGCTGATGCGGCGGGTCTTCGGGCATCTGGTGGCGACCGGCGCGGTGGCGTTGACCGATGACCTGATCGGGTCGGTGGCAGGGGGCGGGGTGCTGGCCAAACTGTCGCGCCGCTTCGGCGAGGGCGTGGTCAACGGCGCATTGACAGCGCGGGTCGGGATCGCGGCGATGGAGGTGTGCCGACCCATGCCCTTTGCAGCCCTGCCCCGGCCGGGGGTGACCGAGACGGTGGGACGGGCGCTGGCCGGTTTCCTGCAGCGGGGGGATGCGGAAGGAAGGGTCTGATGTCCGGACCGCCTGCCCCCAAAGGATGCTTGCGCGGGCAATGCGGGGTCGTCGCGGTTCAGAGTCCGGCAGCAATCTTGCGGAACAGGGCGAAGTTGGCAGCCCCGACGCCCTCATCCTCGAAGCCTCGGTCGGCGGCGTTGACGACGATCACCACGTTGCGGCTGCGGTCTATCCAGACATACTGCCCGTAGATCCCCTGCGCGGTGACTTCGCCGGGACCCGCGCCGTCCGGGATCCACCACTGGAAGCCATAGCCCGCGCCACCCGGGGCAGAGGGCCGCGTGGACTGGTCGATCCAGTCGCGCGGGACGATCTGGCGGCCCTGCCATTGCCCGCCATCCGCGATCATCTGGCCAAAGCGGGCATAGTCGCGCGTCGTCACGTTCAACCCGCCAAGGACGAAACTGACCCCATAGCCGTCGGTCAGGTAGTAGGGGGCTTTCTCGAACCCCATCGGTCCGAGAATGTGGCGCTCGAGGAGGTCGGGGATATCCTCGCCCGTCGCGCCCCGGATGATCATGCCCAGAACATGGGTATCGATGGAAACGTAATGGAAGCGCGTGCCCGGGTCGGCATCCCGGGCCTTCAGGCTGGCGGCAAAGCCGTCCATCGACTGGCCGAGGGCAAGGACGCGGCCCATGCGGTTTATGTCGGACCAGAAATCCATGTAATCCTCGTTGAAGGCAACGCCCGAGGACATGGTCAGGATGTGGCGGACCGTGGTGCCGTCATAGGCGGTGCCTTTCAGGTCCGGGACATATTGTGTGACGGGGTCGTCGATGCCCACCTTGCCTTCCGCATGGATGATGCCGAAAAGCGCGGAGAGAAAACTTTTCGCCACGCTCCACGAAATGCGGAGGTCGTCGGGGGTGGTGCACTGATGGTAGCTTTCGTGGACGATCTGCCCGTCCTTCAGGATGACAAGGGCGGTGACGTTGCGGGCGGTGATCCAGTCCTGCACTTCGGGCGGAAGGGCGGCTTCGGGGCCTTTCGGCAGGGGGCTGACGGGTCCGTCGCCGCGTGACAGCGGGCGGGTCAGGAACAGCCGGTCCATGTGCGAGAAGTTTTCCACGATGGTCGCTTCGGAGAACAGCGAATTCACGGCCATGAGCCGCGTGATCTCCTCGCGCTTCCACAGGGCGGCGGCGGCAAGCAGGATCAGCAGGACGGCAAGGATGCGGATCAGGCGGCGCATGGGGGGTTCCCTAACGGTCTTGCGACATGGGTGGCACGGGTGGGTGGCTGTTGCCAAGCGCGGCGTTGGCCTGCCGGAAATGACGTAGCGGCAGGCGGTCCCGGTGGATCAGCGGAACTTGTCCATGAGTTTCTGCATCGGGCTGCGGGTGTCTGCGGGCGCCACCTCGGGCGCGGACTTTCCGGCCTTGTCCATCCTCTCGCCCGTCCTGTCCGAGGACCGCGGCGGGGCCGTCCGCAGCGCGACCGCATTCATGAAGCGGGCAGCATCGCCGTCGGCCAGCGCAGCGGCGCCGTCCGACAGGCCGCGCATCAGGTCGTCCAGCCAGTCCTGGATCGGCCTTGGCGAAGTCGTGCAGGACATAGGCCGCCACCGCATCCTTGTGCCCCGGATGCCCGATCCCGAGGCGGACGCGCCCGTAGGCGTCGGTGCCGAGGTGCTGGTGGAGTCGACCGCAGGCCGTTATGCCCGGCATGGCCGCCCCCCTGTTTCACGCGGCATTTGCCGGGGGCGAGGTCCAGTTCGTCATGGAAGACGGTCACGTCGGCGGGGGCGAGCTTGTAGAAATCCAGCGCCGCGCGGACAGCCTCCGCCGGAGAGGTTCATGAAG
>AYNO01000136.1 GCA_000500915.1 Rhodobacter sp. CACIA14H1 | reverse complement strand
CGGCGATTTCCACCATCACCAACATGGCGGCGGGCCTGTCGGACGAGAAGATCAGCCACGAACACACCAAGGCCATGGCGCCCCTGGGTGCGGCAAAACTGGAACGGGTGCTGCGGCATTTCCTGCGTCACCTGCCGTAAGGGGCGGTCGCGTTTGACTTCGCGGGCAAAGGGGCGCAACCCTTTGTCCTGACGACACCTTCCGCCCCCCCGAACCGACCATATGCAGCTTTACCTTCCGATCGCCGAGGTATCGGTCAACGCCTTCCTTCTGCTGGGCCTTGGCGGAATCGTGGGTTTCCTGTCGGGGATGTTCGGCGTGGGCGGCGGATTCCTGATCACGCCGCTTCTGTTCTTCATCGGCGTGCCGCCTGCGGTGGCGGTGGCGACGGGGGCCAATCAGGTGGTGGCATCCTCGGTTTCGGGCGTTCTGGCGCAACTCAGGCGCAAGGCGGTGGATTTCCGCATGGGGCTGGTGCTGCTGGCGGGGGGCATGGTCGGGTCCACGGTCGGCATCTGGGTGTTCCAGTGGATGACGCGGCTGGGGCAGGTCGATCTCTTCGTGCAGCTCTCCTATGTGGTCTTTCTGGGCCTGATCGGGGCGATGATGCTGCAGGAAGGGCTGCGGTCATGGTTGCGCGCCCAGAAGGGCGGGCCGGTCAGGCGGGCGCATGTGCATACATGGGTGCATGGCCTGCCCTTCAAGATGAAGTTCCGCGCCTCGGGCCTCTATATCAGCGTCCTGCCGCCGCTCGGGGTGGGTGCGCTGGTGGGCTTCCTTGCTGCCATCATGGGGGTGGGGGCGGGTTCATCATGGTGCCCGCGATGATCTACCTTCTGGGGATGCCCACGAAGGTGGTCGTCGGAACCTCGCTCTTCCAGATCATCTTCGTCACCGCCTTCACCACGCTGATGCATGCGGTGACGAACCAGACGGTCGATATCCTGCTGGCGCTGCTCCTGATCCTCGGCGGGGTGATCGGGGCGCAGGTCGGCACGCAGGTCGGCGTCCGGCTGAAGGCCGAACAGCTGCGCATCCTGCTGGCGCTCTTGGTGCTGGCGGTGTCCTTCAAGATCGCGCTGGACCTGCTGCTGCAACCGGCAGAGCTTTACTCCGTCATGCCCGGGGTCCTGCCATGAGGTGGCTTGCCCTCCTCCTGTTGCTGGCCGCGCCCGCGCAGGCGGAAAGCATCGTGGCGGGCCTGAGCCAGAACCGCGTGTCCATCACGGCGGATTTCGACGGGTCCGAGATCCTGGTCTATGGCGCGGTGAAGCGCGACGCGCCATCGCCCGACGGCCCGCTCGAGGTGATCGTGACGGTGGAAGGCCCGCCCACCCCCGTGACGATCCGCAAGAAGGACCGCGTCGCGGGGATCTGGGTGAACACCGAAGCCGTGCATGTGGACGCGGCGCCCAGCTTCTATGCCGTGGCGACGACGGGACCGCTGCGGTCGATCCTGTCGGAAACGGATGACCTGCGCTACCGCATCACCCTGTCCCGCGCCATCCGCGCGGTGGGGGCGGCGACCGAGTCGAACGATCCCGGCACCTTCATCGACGCCATGCAGCGCATCCGTCTGGCCGAACGGCGCTACCGCGTGCTGCAGGGGGCGGTGGAGTTCACCGAACAGACGCTGTTCCGTGCCGATATCGTGCTGCCCGCCAACCTGACCGAGGGCGAATACCGCGTGCGGCTGTTCCTGACGCGGGGCGGGCGGGTGATCGACGCGCAGGACCGGGTGATCGGCGTCCGGAAGGAAGGGCTGGAGCGGTTCCTGTTCAACCTCGCCCATGACCGGCCGCTGGTTTACGGGCTGCTGTCGCTGGTGCTGGCGGGTCTGGCGGGATGGGGGGCGTCCGTCGGGTTCCGGCTGATGCGGTCCTAGGGTCGGGTGCGCCTTGGCGCACCCTGCACCCCAAGGCTTCGTAGGGTGCGCCAAGGCGCACCCTGCATCCTTGCATCTCGTAGGGTGCGCCAAGGCGCACCCTACCGGGCCCGCGCCTCCAGCCGGGGCGCGGCACGCCACATCGTCACGGCCCGCGCCGCGTTCAGCACCATCAGCGCGGCCCAGAGCCCGTGATTGCCAAGGGGCAGCAGCACCACCACCGCCACCGCATAGGCCGCCACCGATTGCGCCATGCAGCGCCGCATCTCGGCCGTCATGGTCGCGCCGATGAAGATGCCGTCATAGATCCACGACACCGCGCCGATGGCCGGGGCGATCGCGATCCACGGCAGATAGGCCCGCGCCGCTTCCCGCACCTCCGGCGCCGTGGTCATCAGGTCGATGATCCAAGGCCCCGCCAGGGCAAAGGCCAGCCCCAGCGCCACGCCGCCCGCAACGCCCCATTGCATCGCCATGCGCCCCGCCCGCCGCGCGGCGGCGGGCGACTTCGCCCCCACCGCCTGCCCCACCAGCGTCTCGGCCGCGAAGGCGAACCCGTCCAGCGCATAGGCGGTGATGGCAAGGAACTGCAGCAGCACCTGATTGGCCGCCAGCGTCACGTCGCCATGCCACGCCCCAAGGAAGGTGAAGGCGGTGAAACTGGCCTGCAGCAGCACCGACCGTATCATGATGTCGCGGTTCACCAGCACCATCACCCCCAGCGCCGCCCGATCCGCCACCCGCGCCGCTGCCGCCCGCCAGACCGGCACGATCCCGTCGCGGCACAGCCACAGGCCCAGCGCCAGCCCCGACCACTCCGCCACCAGCGTGGCGATGGCCACCCCCTGCACCCCCCAGCCGAGGCCCAGGACGAACCAGACATCCAGCCCGATATTCACCCCGTTGATCCAGAGCTGCAGCACCAGAACCGCCCGCGTCCGTTCCACCGCGATCAGCCAGCCGGTCACGGCATAGGCGGCGATGGTGGCGGGTGCGCCCCAGATGCGGATGGAAAGATACTGGCGGGTCAGCGCCTCCACCTCCGGCCCTGCCGGCGCCATGGCCAGCGCGGCCCGGAACAGGACGGGCTGCAGCAGGATCAGGACCAGCCCCGCCACCGCGCCCACAAGCAGCGCCCGCAGCAGGATCGCCCCCCGCTCTGCCACATCCCCCGCGCCATGCGCCTGCGCGGCAAGGCCCGACGTGCCCATCCGCAGGAAGCCGAACACCCAGTAGAGCGTGACGAGGATCACCGACCCCAGCCCCACCGCCCCGATGGGCGCGGCCTGCCCCATCTGGCCCACGACGCCGGTATCCACCGCCCCCAGAAGCGGGACCGTGGCATTGGACAGCACGATCGGCGCGGCGATGCGCAGAAGGCGGGCATGGGTCAGGTCAGGCGCGTCGGGACGGGTCATGTGCTGCCCCTGCCCCTGCGGGACACAGGGCCCCGCCGGTCAGCCGGACCGTCACGACGCAGACAAGGATGGGCCGACAAGGATGGCCCCCCATGGCAGCCCCGCATTCAACCGCCCGCCACTATCGGAGGGCGACCCCGTGGCGTCAAGCAACCTCCGCCTCCTCGCCCGGTCCGTCGCCTTCCGGCGCAAAGAGGTTGCGGTCGCCGGGATAGCGGGCCAGATGGCGGGCATGGGCCTCGGCCTCGGTCCGCGCGGTGATGACACCCTCCCAGGACAGGCCCCGCGACCGGCGGTCCGCCCGCACGAAATAGGCCGCGGCGCGGCGCACCCACAGCCCCGCCGCCACCCAGACCACCAGCGCCAGCCAGGGCGAGACCAGACCCGCCGCCGCCAGCGCCGCCGCCAGCGTCGATCCCGGAATCCAGATGCGCATCTGCAGCAGCCAGACGGGCGCGGTCAGCAGGACGTAATTCGGCGGCACGGCGGGATAGAGGTCATAGACCCCCTTCTCGCTCCGCAGCACCTCGAAATTGCGCAGGCCCTCCGGGTCGATCCGCGCCGCGCCATCCTCGCCCGCCGGTCCCGCCGCGACGATGTCCCAGCGGCCCAGCCTGCCGGTTTCCGCCAGCACCACGAATTCGTCATCGCCGCGCTGGAAGGTCAGGACCAGCGGCTTGCTGCCCCGCGCCTCGAAACGGCGGTGCAGGACATCGTCATCGCCCCGGAACGGGCGGCCGTTGATGGCCAGCAGCAGCTCGCCCCCCTTCAGGCCCAGCTTGCGCCCTTCCAGCCCGACGCCGTTCTCGCGCAGGCGGACTGTGCTTTCGGATTTGGGGGGCGGGATCTCGGCCATGTTCGGGTCCCTGTCTGTGTCACGCTGCGGTCTTCCGGCGCCCCTGCGCCTTATGGATAGGCGAAGGGATCGGGTTCCGGCGCGGGTTTCGGTTTCGGTTTCTGCGGTCTGGCACTGGTGGGTGCCGTCGCGGGCGCGGGCTTCGGCGCGGGCGAGTCTATCGTGCGGGTCCGTTCGACCAAAGCCTTCAACTCGGCCACGGCTCCCGTCAATTCGGCGGTACTGCCCGCTGCGCCCGACACCTGCATCTCGGCCAGCGCGGCAAGGATCTCGTCCCGGATGCCCTCCAGATCGGCCTTCACGCCCTCTCGGATCTCGTTCGCCACCTGCGCCGACATCGGGTCTTCCTCCGGCGCATCCCCTGCGGCGGCGCGGCGTATCTCGTCCTTCACCTTTTCCAGCAGGGCCAGCGTATCGTCCCGCATCCTTGCCTGCTGTTCGGCCACGGCATCGCCGATGCCGTCCATCTGCGTCAATTCCTCGACCAGCAGCTTCGCCGCCTCGGACTGGACGGCCGCCGCGATGCGCAGGTCCGATACCGACCGGAAATAGACCAGCCCGCCCAGCGCCAGCGCCACCGCCGCGCCCGCCGCCGCACCGGCTGCGAACAGGCTGTTGCGCCGTTGGCCGCGCATCACCGCCTCGGCGAATTCGCGGTGGGCGGCGGACAGGTTGGCGATGTCCTGCGCGGCCTCGTTCGCGGCCTCGGCCGCATCCAGCGCCCGGCGGATGCCTTCCGCGGTTTCGTCCGTCGCCTCTGCCATCGTCCTCTCCTCGGCCTTTGCACGGGTCACGGCAAGTTCCGTGCCATCACCGCCGCCGCGCGAACAGCCAGGCGATCCCGAACCGCCCCGCCGCCGCGATCCCGCCCAGGCCGCCCACCACCAGCAGCAGCCGGTCCACCCCATCCCGCAGGGGGTCCGCCGCGCCCAGCAGCAGCACGATCCCGCCCCCCGCGAAGACGAAACTGGAAATGATCTCGCCCGCCGATTTCTGGCTCCGCTTCGTCATGCCCTTCCTCCTTCACGCCGTCCGTCCTCGGCAAAGCGCAGCTCGGGCGGCAGGTCCACATCCGGCAGCACCGACCCTTCGCCCCGGTCCAGCCGGTACACATGCGCCAGCACCGCCGCGACCGCGGCGTAAAGCTGCTCGTCGATCTCGGCCCCGATATCGCCGGTGAAATACAGCGCCCGCGCCAGCAGCGGGATCTGCAGCGGCGCCAGACCCACCGACCGCCCCCGCGCCATGATCTCCAGCGCCATCGGCCCCTTGCCCATGGCCAGGATCATCGGCGCCCGCGTCTCGCCCGGCACATAGCGCAGCGCGACGGCGAAATGGGTGGGGTTGGTGACGATGGCCGTGGCCCGCGGCACGTCGTCCAGCGCCTTGCGCTGCCGGGCCGCGCGGCGGCTGGCCTCCATCTGCAACTGGCGCATCCGGCCCTTCACCTCGGGCGAACCGTTCTGCTCCTTCATCTCCTCCTTGACCTGCTGCAGCGTCATCATCAGCCGCCTGCGCAGGTTCAGGACCTGCCAGACAAGGTCCAGCACCGCGATCCCCGCCAGCCCCAGCGTCAGCCCCCACATCAGCCGCAGCACCGCCGCGCCGATGACGGATGCCGCCGTCCCCGCCTCCACGGCCCAGAGCCCCTCCAGCCCCGGCAGCGCCCCCGCCATCATCGCCCAGGCAATCGCGCCAAGGACCACCACCTTCGCCACCGCCTTGCCCAGTTCCACCGCCGCCGTGCCGGACACCATCCGCTTCAGCCCCGCCAGCGGGTCGATCCGGCTGCCCTTGAACCCCAGCGCCTTGGGCGACCAGTGCAGCCCGCCGATCGCCACCTGCACCGCCACCACCGCCAGCACCATGGGCGCCGCCACCGCCACCGAAACGCCCAGCACCTGCCAGAACGCCCCGCCGATCCGCGCCGAGACCAGCCCGTCCAGATCCGCCACCGGCCCCAGCCGGAAATACCCCGCCAGCACCGGCAGCACCTGACCCGCCAGCGCGGGCGCCAGCGCCATCAGCCCCGTCCCCACCGCGAAACCGGCAAAGACCAGCGCCTCCTTCGATGTCAGGACCTGCCCTTCCTCGCGCGCGTCCTCCTTGCGCTTCTCGGTCGGTTCCTGTGACTTCTCGGCGCCATCATCCCCTTCAGCCACGGGTCAGGACCCCCGCCAGCATCTCCAGCGCCTCGCGCACCACGCCTTCCAGCGCGACCACCAGCCCCGGCACCGTCAGGTACAGCAGCACCAGCGTCACCGTCATCGTCACCGGAAAACCGAAGGAGAAGATGTTGATCGTCGGCGCCGACCGCGTCAGCACGCCTACGGCAAGGTTCAGAAGCAGCAGCACCGACACCACGGGCAGCATCACCGCTGCGCCCAGCGCGAACATCCGCCCGCCCGCCACGATCCCCGCCGACACCAGCGCGGGCAGATCCGGCGCCGAACCGGGCGGCACGGCGACATAGCTTTCCAGCACGATCCGTATCGCCACCAGATGCCCGTCCAGCGAGAAGAACACCATGATCAGCACCAGCCCGAACAGCTGCGCCACCACCGGCGTCTGCCCGCCCGCCGCCGGGTCGTACTGCGCCGCAAAGCCCAGTCCCGCCGTCGCCGCGATCCGGTCCCCCGCCAGCGAGGCCGCCCCGAACATCAGCGCCAGCACCAGCCCCGCCACCAGCCCCAGCGCCAGTTCCGTCATCACCATCGCCAGCGCCGACAGCCCCGCCAGTTCCGCAGGCGCGGGCAGCGCCAC
Organism: Rhodobacter sp. CACIA14H1; assembly: GCA_000500915.1. Taxonomy (GTDB): domain Bacteria; phylum Pseudomonadota; class Alphaproteobacteria; order Rhodobacterales; family Rhodobacteraceae; genus Paragemmobacter. The sequence continues at coordinate 3,991 of AYNO01000136.1, read as the reverse complement.
GCCCCCCGCCATCACCGGCAGCGCCAGCACCGCCGTCGCCGCGATCCGCACCTGCAACGGCACGAACCGCCCGCCGAACGCGGGCGAGGCCAGCAGGAAGGCCCCGATCCGCAGCATGGCAAAGACATATTGCGCCAGCCATCCCATGACGGCCGACAGCCCCATGCCGGGCAGGGGAAACTCCCCCCCGCCCATCAGCGGATCGCCCGTATGGTTTCGAAGATGGTCTGGAAGTAATCCACCATCACCGTCAGCATGAACCCCGACGCCAGCGCCAGCGTCAGCATCGCCACCGCCAGCTTCGGCACGAAACTCAGCGTCTGTTCGTTGATCGACGTGGCCGCCTGCACGATCCCGATCAGCAGGCCCACCGCCAGCGCCACGCCCAGCACCGGGCCGGACACCAGCAGGATGTTCCAGTAGGCCAGCCGCAACTGTTCGATATTCGCGTCGAACTCCATCTCAGCCCCCCACGCCATAGGTGGCCGCCAGCGACCCCACGGTCAGCGCCCAGCCATCCACCAGCACGAAGAGCAGCAGCTTGATGGGCAGCGACACCAGCATGGGCGACAGCATCATCATCCCCAGCGCCATCAGGATCGACGCAACCACCATGTCGATGACAAGGAAGGGCAGGAAGATCAGGAACCCGATCTGGAACGCCGTCTTCAGCTCGGACGTGATGAAGGCGGGCAGCAGCACCGGAAGCGGCACCTCCTCCTGCGTGGCATAGGGGCCGTCCCCGGCCATCTGCTGGAACATCATCAGGTCATTCTGCCGCGTATTCTCGATCAGGAAGGCCTTGATCACCGCGCTGCCCTGCCGGATCGCCTGATCGGCGGGCATCGTGCCATCCAGATAGGGGCCCATCGCGGTGTCGTAGAATTCCGTCAGCGTGGGCTGCATCACGAAGAAGGTCAGGAACAGCGCCAGCGCGATCAGCACCTGGTTGGGCGGCGTCTGCTGCGTGCCCAGCGCCTGCCGCAGGATCGACAGCACGATGATGATCCGCGTGAAGGCCGTCATCCCCAGCACGATCGACGGCAGAACCGTCAGCGCCGTCATCAATGCGACGATCTGCAGGGACAGCGAATAGGTCGTCCCGCCATCCGCCCCTTCCGTCAGGGTCAGCGCGGGCACCCCCTGCGCCATCGCGGCACCGGGCAGAAGGAACAGCAGCGCAAGAAGCCACCTCATGCCGCGTCCTCCGTGGCAGGAGCATCCACGGCAGGCAGGGCCCGCAGCACCGGCGCCTCGCCCTTGCAGCGCAGGATCAGGAATTCGCGCCCGTCCACGGCAAGGATCATGGCGCGGTCCACGGGGGACAGCGCCGCCACCTCCACCAGCCGCATCCGCCGGTCGCCCGCGATGCGCCGCGCCAGCCCGCCACGCTGGGACTTCACCCACAGCCAGCCAAGGCCAAGCGCGGCCATGAACAGCACAAGGGTGACGATCTGGTCAGGCCGGACGATATCCACGATTGCACTCCGTCGGAAAAGCGACACTCGCCCTTCCCGTGCAAACCCCGTGCCGCTTTCGGCTGGGGTGGTGCGATATCGCACTTTCACCCCGGACCGGACCTTCCCTTCCGGCCGGATCAGAGTGACCGGGCGCATCGGCCGGGTTCGGACCGTGGCCCAAAGCCACGGTCCGCGCACGTCCCGCCCCGGCGTGACGCGCGCGGCCCTACCGGCGGAGAGGCGAAACGCCCCACCGGGGCCTTTCGCCTCTCCTCGCTCTGCTTGGGCGCAAAGCCGACAGTCGGTTTCGCATCGGTCCCCTGTTCATCCCCTCGCCCCGCCCCGGCCCTTACCCGTTCCCTACCGCACCGCCCGCTGCGTGCTGACAGTTTGCGGTACAGTCTGCGGCACAACATCCGGCACAGCCGCGTCAGACGCTTTCCGCCCGCTTCTCGGGGTCGATGATCTGCCCGAACCGGATGCCGAAGCGTTCGCCGACCATCACCACCTCGCCCTTGGCGATCAGCGTGCCGTTGACCAGAACGTCCAGAGGATCCCCCGCAAGCCTGTCCAGTTCGATCACAGAACCCTCTGACAACCTTAGCAGATCCCGGATCGTCAGCTCCGCGCGCCCGACCTCGACAGTCAGCCGCACCCCGATGTTTTCCAGCAGCCGCAGCCCGTCCGACCCGACCTTGCTCGCGTCACTCATCGTTTCCTAACCCCTTATTGCTTTCGTGATGCTCAGCGCGGATTTCCCCGCCAACTCCCCCGGCACCGCCTCGAAGAAAGGCTTTCCATCGACCAGCACTTCCACGACATCCGTCACCTTGGCGGGGATCACATCCCCCTCCTTCAGATTTGCCAGATTTTTCAACGGGATATCCGGCTCGCACAGGCGACCGCGTATTTCCAGCGGGATGGACATGACCGCCCGTTCCAACCGCTCGCGCCAGCTTGCGTCATCGTCCAGCGAATCGGACTGCGTGCGCGACCGCAACTGGCTTGCGATTGGCTTAAGTGTCTGGAAAGGATACAGAATATCGAAACTTGCCGGTTCGGAATCCGGCAATTGCACCATGAAGGAGCAGTTGACGACCATATCCTCGCCATCGACGAAGGCCGCGAACTGCATGTTCTCCTCGCGGCTGGTGACGGTGAAGGTCAACTGCATCAGATCGCGCCAGGCCAGTTGCAGCGCCTGGTTCAACCGGTCCGTGACGATTTCGATAACCCGTTGTTCCGTCGCGGTAAATTCGTTGCGCCCGTTCTTCACCACCTTGATCGACCCGCCATAATAGGCATCCGTCAGCAGGCTGATGAAGGACGGCGGGATGACGATCAGGTGGTTCCCGCGCAGCTCGTCGATCTTGGTGTTGGTCAGGGAAACGAAATTGTCCTGGCTGTTGCGGTAGTCGTCAAAGGTCCGCGTCTCGGCCGGAAAGGCGGAGATGCGGGGCTGTATCCGCAGCATCGGCAGGAAGACCGACCGCGCGATGCGGCAGAAGCGTTCGTTGATCATCCGCAGGGCATGGTAATCGCCCATCAGCGAAAGGTCATTGGAACCAAAGACATAGGGCCGGACTTCGACGCCCTCGTCGGCACCGCCGAAGTTCTGCGCCTCCATCAGGCCGCCGACAAGGGCGGCCACCTCTCCGGCTGACAGCTTTCTGGGGGTATTGGCCATCGCCCGCGCCCCTACTGCATCATGAAGGACGGGAAGAACACGTCCTCCACACCGCCGAACCCTTCCAGCTTTTCCAGCCGCGCGTTGATCGCATCCTTCAACGCATCCGCCAGCCGCGCCCGCCCTTCCGGTCCGGCGATATCCTCGGCCGTGAAGGTGGCGATCACGGCCAGCATGTCGGATTGCAGGGCCAGCTTGTGCGTTTCGACATTCTTGATGACCTGCGCGTCATACTGCGTCGAAACCCCGACCTGCACCTGCAAGAAGGACTTGGATTCCTTGAGGTTGGACGTCACCGGTTCGGGGAAGGTGAAATAGGACGTCACGAAAAGCTCCTGATCCGGCATTTCGCGTTGCACCTTCTTCGGCCCTTCCCCGGCGTCGGCGGCGGCCGCATCGGCCTCTGCGGCCTTTTCCGGTTCGATCAGGCGCAGCATGTCCTGCGCGGGCGAGAAGGGGTTGGCAAAGAACAGGTAGCCGCCGCCGAACCCCGCCCCCAGCAGGACGACGACCGCCAGCAGCTTGCCCAGCAGACCAAGGATGCGCCCCTTCTTCTTCGGCGCGGGATCGACGGTTTCGGTGGACATGGGTCGGTTTTCCTCAGGCAATCAGGTTGACAAGGCCGCTGCCGCCACGGCCGGACGGGACGCCCGGACGCGGCTCGGCGGACCGCTGGAACGCGATCTCGGCACCGCGCGGGGCATTGCGACCGGACCGGTCGCCGTGCCCCTGCTGCTGGGCGTCGCGGCTCGCGCTTTCATGGCCGCCAAGGCCCAGCCCGGCGCGTGACAGGTTTTCCGAAAGCCTGTGTCGTTCTGCTGGATCAGCCGCGCGGCATCGGGCG
>AYNO01000135.1 GCA_000500915.1 Rhodobacter sp. CACIA14H1 | reverse complement strand
GGTGGGGCGGCGATCAACCTGACCGATGCGGCGGGCGACTGGGCGGAGTATGCGCGTCTGCTGGTGGCGGCAGGCGATCAGGACGGGCCGGACCAGCAGGCATTCCGCGACCGTGCCTTGCAGGCGGCGGTCAATGCCTATCTGCGGTCCGATGGCGCGGCAGAGCAGCATACGGTGCTGGTGACGCTGGGCGAGGCGCTGGAACGGTCGGGGCGCGGCGGGGATACGGTCAAGGCGCTGCGTCTGGCGCAGTCGTTGCAGGCGCGTGACGACACGGCGGTGCTGCTGGCGGATGCCGCGGCGAAATACGGGTTCCGCATCGTCGAGAACCGGGTCGAGAGCGACAGCGCCCGCCCGCGCATCTGTGCGACGTTTTCCGAGGATCTGGTGGCGAAAGGGGTGGACTACGCCTCGTTCGTGCAGCTGGACGAACCAGGCCTGACCGTCAGTGCGCAGTTCCGGGATATCTGTGTCGAAGGGTTGACGCATGGCCAGCGGGCGACGCTGACCTTCCGGCAGGGGCTTCCTGCGGCGGACGGGCAATCGCTGGCGGAGTCGGTGGACATCAAGCAATACATCCGTGACCGGTCGCCGGGGGTGCGGTTCCCCGGGCGGGCCTATGTGCTGCCCAAGGCGGGTGCGGCGGCGCTGCCTGTGGAGACGGTGAATACCGAGGCGCTGGATCTGGTGCTGTATCGGGTGACGGACCGGAACCTCGTCCGCGCGTTCCAGAACGGCTACCTGTCGGCGCCGATGGCCGAATGGCAGGAATATGATTTCACCGGCCAGACGGGGACAGAGGTCTGGCGCGGGACGGCCGATGTCGGGATGGAGGTCAACCGCGACGTGACGACCCGCCTGCCGATGGATGAGGCGCTGGCAGGACAGCCCGCCGGTGTCTATGCGCTGCGGGCTTCGGTTCCGGGCAAGGAGGCGTGGCAGGTCCCGGCGGGGTGGCAGTGGTTCACGGTGTCCGACCTTGGCGTGACGACGCTTTCGGGCGTGGACGGGCTGCATGTATTCGTCCGCACCTTGGGGACGGCGGAGGCAAAGGAGGGGGCTTCGGTCGATCTGGTGTCGAACGGGAACGAGGTGCTGGGGACGGCCACCACCGATGCGCAGGGCTATGCGCGGTTCGATGCCGGTCTGGCCCGGGGGCAGGGCGCGGCGGCGCCGGCGCTGGTCGTGGTGCGGGACGGGGATGCGGATGTGGCCTTCCTGTCGCTGAACGATCCCGAATTCGACCTGTCCGATCGCGGCGTCGAAGGGCGCGAGGCGGCACCGCCGGTCGATGTGTTCCTGTCCACCGATCGCGGGGCCTATCGGGCGGGGGAAACGGTCTATGCCACCGCCCTTGCGCGGGATTCGGGCGCTGCGGCCATCGAGGGGATGCCGCTGACGGTCGTGGTGAAGCGGCCGGACGGTGTGGAACATGCACGGCAGGTGGTGAATGACTGGGGTGGCGGCTATGTCATTTCGCAGCCCATCCTCGGCTCTGCCCCGCGCGGCGTATGGCGGATGGAGGTGCTGGCCGATGCCGATGCGCCGCCGCTGACGGCCGTGACCTTTCTGGTCGAGGATTTCCTGCCCGAACGGATCGATTTCGACGTGGTCCTGCCCGAAGGGTTGCGGCTTGGCGAGGTGGGCGATCTGGGCGTGACGGCGCGGTATCTGTTCGGCGCACCGGGGGCCGATCTGGCCGTCGAGGGCGAGGTTCTGGTGCGGGCTGCCGCGACGCTTGCAGGCTGGGACGGGTATCGCTTCGGGCTGCATGACGAACCCTTCAGCGCGGTGATGCAGGGGTTCGATCCGGCCCGTACCGATGCGGCGGGTCTGGCGTCGGTGTCGCTGGTGCTGCCCGATGTGGCCGATCCCGGCGTGCCGCTGGAGGCCCGCGTCGCGGTGCGCGTGGCGGAAGGGTCGGGGCGTCCTGTCGAACGGGTGACGACCGTGCCGCTGGCGGCGGGCGGGCCGATGATCGGGGTGAAGCCGATGTTCGACGGGGTCGTCGCCGAAAACGCCGAGGCGCGGTTTGCCGTGGCGGGTGTGGGCGCGGACGGCAAGGCCGTGCCGATGGGTGCGACGTGGGAACTGGTGCGGGTGGAGACGACGTATCAGTGGTACCAGAGCTATGGCAACTGGATGTGGGAACCCGTCACGCGCCGCGAACGGGTGGCGCAAGGGGATGTCGCGCTTGACGGTGCGACGGAAATCGCCGTGCCGGTGAAATGGGGCGAATATGTCCTGACGGTGACGGCGGACGGGGCCGCGACGTCCGTTCCGTTCAGCGCGGGCTGGTTTGCGGCGGCGGATACGGCATCGACGCCGGACACGCTGGAGCTGTCGCTGGACAAGGCGGCCTATGCGGCGGGCGAGACGGCGAAGCTGCGGGTGGTCCCGCGCTTTGCCGGGAAGGCGGTGGTGATGGTGCTGTCCAACCGCCTGATCGCCATGCAGGCGGTGGATGTGGCCGAGGGCGAGAATGTCATCGACCTGCCCGTGACCGACGACTGGGGCGCGGGGGTCTATGTCACCGCGCAGGTGCTGCGGCCCATGGACGTGGCGGCGGGGCGCAATCCGGCGCGGGCGCTGGGTCTGGCCCATGCGGCGGTCGATCCGGGGGCGCGGGCCCTGACGGCGACGGTCGAGGTTCCGGCAGAGGCCGATCCGCGGGGTGTGCTGCCCGTGGCGGTGAAGGTGGACGGGGTGACGGAAGGGGAAACCGCCTATGTCACCATCGCGGCGGTGGATCAGGGGATCCTGAACCTGACGGGCTTTGCCGCGCCCGATCCGCAGGGGCATTATTTCGGCCAGCGCAAGCTGGGTGTCGGCATCCGCGACATCTATGGACGTCTGATCGACGGGATGAACGGGGCCGAGGGGACGGTGCGGTCCGGCGGCGATGCGGGTGCGCAGGCGCGGTTGCAGGCACCGCCCCCGACGGAGGAGCTGGTGGCCTATTTCACCGGCCCCGTCGAGGTGGGTGCGGACGGCTATGCGCGGGCCGAGTTCACGCTTCCGGCCTTCAACGGGGCGGTGAAGGTGATGGCGGTGGCGTGGTCGAAGACCGGTGTCGGGCAGGCCAGTGCCGATGTGCTGGTCCGCGATCCGGTGGTGGTGACGGCATCGCTTCCGCGTTTCATGGCACCGGGGGATGAAAGCCGCTTGCTGCTGGAGATCGTCCATGCGGCGGGGCCTTTCGGGACGATGGGGCTGGCGCTGTCGGCCGATGGCGTGACCCTTGGCGATGTGCCTGCCACGGTCGATCTGGGCGAAAAGGGCAAACAGGTCGTCGCGGTTCCCGTGTCGGCGGGGAACGAGGGGGTGCAGCAGGTCACCGTGACGCTGACCACGCCGGACGGCAAGGCTTTGACCAAGGTGCTGACCCTGCCCGTGATGCGGGGCGACCCGGAAGTGGTGCGGGTGTCGCGCTTCGACCTTGCCAAGGGGCAGACCTTCGCCTTCGACGATGCGGTGCTGGCCGGCTATCTGCCGGGGGCGCGGGCGACGCTGGCCATCGGGCCGCTGGCACGGCTGAACGCGCCGGGCCTGCTGGCGTCGCTGGACCGGTATCCTTACGGCTGCACGGAACAGATGACGTCCAAGGCGATGCCGCTGCTGTATTTCGACGAGGTGGCGCAGGCGATGTCCTTGCCGTGGTCGGATGACGTGCGGGGACGGGTGCAGCAGGCGGTCGCGGAAATCCTGACCAATCAGGGGTCGGAGGGCGGCTTCGGCCTCTGGGCGCCGGGGTCTGGGGACATGTGGCTGGATGCCTATGTGACCGATTTCCTGTTGCGGGCGAAGGCGCGGGGGTTCGACGTGCCCGACGCGGCCTTCCGCATGGCGCTGGACAACTTGCGCAACCAAGTGAATTTCGCCGCCGATTTCGACTATGGCGGCGAGGCGTTGGCCTATGCCCTGATGGTGCTGGCCCGTGAGGGGGCGGCGGCGATCGGGGACCTGCGCTATTACGCGGATGTGAAGGGCGATGCCTTTGCCACGCCGACGGCCATGGCGCAACTGGGCGCGGCGCTGGCGGCCTATGGCGAGCAGACGCGGGCGGATGCGATGTTCGCGCGGGCGGCGGCGGCGCTGGATGCGGCTTCGGGCGATGTGGAGCAGGTGCTGCGGGCGGATTACGGCACGGGCTACCGTGACGCGGCGGCAGTGCTGACGCTGGCGGTGGAGGCGGGGTCGAACGCGGTGGACCGCGAGGCGCTGACGGACCGGATTGCGACGTCGGGTATCCTGTCCACGCAGGAAAGCACCTGGGCGCTGCTGGCGGCGAATGCGTTGATCGACAGGCCGGACGTGGCGGGGGTAACGCTGGATGGCGTGCCTGCGGAGGGGCCGCTGGTCCAGATGCGGGCGCTGGGTGCCGCGCCTGTCGCCGTGGCGAATGGCGGGGCGGATACGACGCTGACCGTGACCACTTTCGGCGTGCCGGAGGGGACGGAGGGCGCATCGGGCAACGGCTATGCGATTGCGCGGAGCTATTACGCGATGGACGGGACGCCCGTCGATGCATCGTCGGTGAAGGTGGGCACGCGGATGATCGCCGTGCTGGAGGTGACGCCCTTCGGGCGCGGCGAGGCGCGGCTGATGGTGGCCGATCCGCTGCCCGCAGGGTTCGAGATCGACAATCCGAACCTGATGACGGCCGGTTCGGTGCCTGCACTGGACGGGTTGGGGCTGCTGGACAGCGTGACCCATGCGGAATACCGGCAGGACCGTTTCCTTGCCGCCGTGGACCGGATGGACAACAGCCCGTTCCGGCTGGCCTATGTGGTGCGGGCCGTGTCTCCGGGCAAATTCCGGCACCCTGCGGCATCGGTCGAGGACATGTACCGCCCCGACTTCCGCGCCGTGGGCGAAACGGGTCGGGTCAGCGTGACGGAGTGACCGGGGCGCGGGCCGTCCTTGTGCTGGCGGCTGGCCTTTGGCTGGCCGCCCTTGCACGGGACGGGGTGGACCGGTGGGTGCAGGCGACGGTCCTGCCGCCGCTGGTGCCTGCCACTTCGGTGATGGTGGAGGACCGCGAGGGGCGTCTTCTGCGCGCCTATACCGTGGCCGACGGGCGCTGGCGGCTGGCAGTGTCGCCGGATGCGGTGGACCCTGTATTTCTGGAGATGCTGGTTGCCTATGAGGACGGGCGTTTCCGCGACCATGGCGGCGTCGATGCGCTGGCGCTGCTGCGGGCCGTGGAGCAGGCGGTCTGGAACGGGGAAGTGGTGTCGGGCGGGTCCACCCTGACGATGCAGGTGGCACGGCTTCTGGAAGAGAGCGGGACCGGGCGGATCGGCGGGAAGCTGCGGCAGATGCGGGTGGCGCTGGCGCTGGAACGGCGGCTGACGAAGGAGCAGATCCTTGGCCTGTATCTTCTGCTGGCGCCCTATGGCGGGAATATCGAAGGGGTCAGGGCGGCATCGCTGGCCTATTTCGGCAAGGAGCCGTGGCGCCTGACCCCTGCCGAGGCGGCGCTGCTGGTGGCCATTCCGCAAAGCCCCGAAAGCCGCAGGCCAGACCGCCATCCGGATGCGGCAGCGGCGGCGCGGGCGCGGGTTCTGGCGCGGGCGGTGGCCAAGGGGATCGTCGATGCGGATCAGGCGCAGGCAGCAGGGCGCGAGGCGGTCCCCGTCGCGCGGCAGGCGGTGCCGTCCATCGCGCCGCATCTGGCAGACAGGGCGCGGGCAGAGGAGCCGCTGGTGCAGGTGCATCGCCTGACGGTGGACCGCAGCCTGCAGGTTGCACTGGAGGGGTTGGCGGCGGAAACCGTGCGCCACCAGGGCGAGCGGTTGCAGGTCGCCATGGTGGTGGCGGACCATGCTTCGGGGGAAATCCTCGCCTCGGTCGGGTCGGCGGCCTTTCGCGCCGATGCGCGGCAGGGCTTCGTGGACATGACGCAGGCGCTGCGGTCGCCGGGATCGACGCTGAAGCCGCTGGTCTATGCGCTGGCCTTCGACGAGGGGCTGGCCCATCCCGAAACCATGATCGAGGACCGGCCTACGCGGTTCGGCACCTATGCGCCGCAGAACTTCGACCGGCAGTATCGCGGCACGGTGCGGGTGCGCGAGGCGTTGCAGATGTCGCTGAACATCCCCGTGGTGGAACTGACCGAGGCGATGGGTCCGGCGCGGCTGCTGGTGGCGATGGATGCGGCGGGGATGGGATACCGCCTGCCGCCGGGGCAGCCGGGGCTGGCGGTGTCACTGGGCGGGATCGGGGTCACGTTGCAGGACATGGTGCAGCTATACGCGGGCCTCGCGCGTGGCGGCGTGGCGTTGCCGTTGCGGTGGCGGATGGAGGGCGCGGCGGCGGACGGGGCGCGGATCGTGTCGAGGGCGGCGGCCTGGCAGGTGGGGGACATCCTTGCCGGTCTGGCCCCGCCACCGGGGGCGCCGGCGAACCGGCTGGCCTACAAGACCGGCACCAGTTACGGCCACCGCGACGCCTGGGCGATCGGCTTTGACGGGCGGAATGTCGTTGGTGTCTGGCTGGGGCGGGCGGACGGGACGCCCGTTCCCGGGGTTTTCGGCGCGGAACTGGCCGCGCCGGTGCTGTTCCAGGCCTTTGCGCGGCTGAAGCCCGCACTGGCACCGCAGCCCGCCGCGCCGCCCGAAACCCTGCTGGTGGCGAACGCGCAGCTTCCGCAGCCCCTGCAGCGGTTCCGTTCGCGCAGTGCGGCATTTGCGGCGACGGGCGGGCCTTCCGTGGCCTTTCCGCCGGACGGGGCAGAGGTGGAACGTCTGCCCGAGGGGATGATGGCGCGGGTCGAAGGGGGCACCGCGCCCTTTACATGGATGGCGGACGGGATGCCCCTGCTGACGGCGGAACGGTCGCGCGAGGTCATCTTGCCGCTGGGCGGAGCGGGGTTCCTGACGCTGTCCGTGATCGATGCCGAGGGACGGTCGGCGCGGGCGCGGGTGCGGCTGCGCTAGACCCGTTCGATGGCGACGGCTATGCCCTGCCCGCCGCCGATGCACATGGTCAGCAGGGCCGTCCCCTGACCCGTACGCTCCAGCGCGTGGAGGGCTTTGACGGCGAGGATCGCCCCCGTCGCGCCGACCGGATGGCCCAGTGCGATGGCCCCGCCCGAGGGGTTCACCTTCGCGGGGTCGAGGTCCAGCGCACGCGAGACGGCCAGCGCCTGCGCGGCGAAGGCCTCGTTCGATTCCACGAGGTCGAAGTCCTGCGGCTTCATGCCCAGTTTGGCGCAGAGGGCCTGCACGGCGGGAATCGGGCCGATGCCCATCACCTTGGGGTCCACGCCTGCCACGGCATAGCCCATGATCCGGGCGCGGGCAGAGTCGCGCCTGCCTCTGGCAAGGACCAGCGCCGCCGCGCCGTCATTGATGCCGCTGGCATTGCCTGCGGTGACGGAGCCGTCCTTCTGGAACACGGGTTTCAGGGCGGCGAGCGCCTCGGCCGAGGTGGACTTGGGGTGTTCGTCGCGGTCGAAGGTTACGGGGCCCTTGCGCGACGCGATCTCGACGGGCGTGATCTCGGCGGCGAACCAGCCTTCGGCCAGCGCCTGTGCGGCGCGGCGCTGGCTTTCCAGCGCGAAGGCGTCCTGATCCGCGCGGCTGATGCCATGGGCGCGGGCGACGTTTTCCGCCGTGACGCCCATATGGCCCGTGCCGAAGGGGCAGGTCAGCGCGCCGGTCATCATGTCGATGGCCAGGGCATCGCCCATCTTCTGGCCGAAACGGGCGACGGGCAGGGTATGGGGCGAGCGGGACATGCATTCCGCCCCGCCGACAAGCGCGGTGTCGGCATCGCCCAGCATGAGGGCCTGCGTGCCCGATAGGATGGCCTGCAGTCCCGAACCGCAGAGGCGGTTGACGTTCATCGCGGGGGTGGTTTCCGGCACGCCCGCCTGCAGGGCGGCGACGCGGGACAGGTACATGTCGCGGGGTTCGGTGTTGATGACATGGCCGAAGACAGCGGTCCCCACCTGTTGCGGGTCGATCCCAGCGCGTTCGATGGCGGCGCGGGCGGCGGTGGCGGCGAGGGTGGTCGGCGGCACGGCGGCAAGCGATCCGCCGAAGGTGCCGATGGCGGTGCGTGCGCCGGAAAGGATGTAGATGTCGGTCATGGTCTGGCCCCCTTTTTGCGGAAAGCATGGCACGGCTTTGGCGCGGATGCAGCGGTTACGTCGCGTATGTCGCTGGCGCGATTGACAGCCGGAACGGCGCGGGGGACAGGGATGGGCATATTCCAGACGCGAGACAGAATTGGCCTCCCTCATCCGCACCCATGCCGCGCTTCTGGTCGCGGGTATCCTGACATTCGCGATCATGGGGGCTGGGCAATCGCTCTATGGTCCCGCGCTGCCCGCCTTCGCGCGGGAGTTCGGGTTGACCGTGGCGCAGGCGGGGTGGCTGGTGTCGGCGCTGTGGATCGGGTCTGCGTCGGGCGTGGCGCTGATGTTCTTCAGGGGGCGGCATGTCACGCCGCGCCATGCGCTGGGCGTGATGGTCCTGGGCGCGGGGGGCGTGGCCAGCGGCATCGGCTGGTGGCCGACGCTGGCGGGATCGGTGGTCTTCGGCATGGGCTACGGGATTTCCACGGTGGTCTTCAACCCGCGTGTGTTGCGGGCCTTCGGGGCGAAGGGGCCGTCGATGGTAAGCCTGCTGAACGCCATGTTCGCGGTGGGGGCAATCCTTGCCCCGCTGGGTTTCGTGGCGATCGGGTCCAATCCGCAACTGGCCTTTGCTGCGGTCGCGGTCATCTGCGCCCTGATCTGGCTGGTGGCGGGAACCGACGGGCGGGCGGAGGAAACGGTGGCTGCGGCGGTATCGAAGCCCTACCGTTTCCGTGCGGGGCTGCTGTGCTTCGGGGTGGTCTGCATCGGGGTGGAGGCCTGTCTGATCGGGCTTGGCCCGACCGCGCTGATCACGGCAGGCGCCAGCGAGGAGACGGCGGCGCGGGCGCTGTCGGGGTTCTTCGTCGCTTTCCTTATCGCCCGGTCCGCGCTGGTCTTCGTGGCGCATCTGGTGCCGGCCTTCGGTATCTATGCCTTTGCCATGTGCGGCGCGGCGGCCTGTGCCATCGGGGCGGCCCTGTTTCCGGCGGTGCCCTTCTTCATCGGGATGGGGGCATTCGCGGGGCTGTTCTTCCCCGGCTTCTTCGTCACGGCATCGCGGATCATGGGGGATGACCCGCGCGTCACGCCCACGATCATCGCGGCGGGGCTGGTGGGGGGCATATCTTCCCCCGTCATCCTTGGCTGGCTGGTCGGGGGCATGGGGGATCGCGGCTTCTTCCAGATCGTCGCGGGGGTGACGCTGGTGACGGCCTTTATCTCCCTGCTCCTGCTGCGTCGCTACAATGCCGAGGTGCTGCGCGGTTAGCCCGCCTGCCATGCCTTCACGGCGTCGAGCGGCCAGAGCAGCATCAGGATGTTCAGGGCCAGCCCGTCGCGGATGAGCCATGTGGTCAGCGCCTCGAAGAAGACGATCAGCGCGACGGAGGCCCAGACGGGAATGACGCGGGCCAGAAGGAAACCGGCGATCATCGCCACGATGTCGGCCACCGAGTTGATGACGCTGTCGCCGTAATAGTCGAGCGAGATGGTGACGGAGCGGTAGCGTTCGATCACGGCTTCGGAGTTTTCCACGATCTCCCACGCGCTTTCGATGACGGTGGCGATGGTCAGCCGCCATGCGACCGACAAGCGGCGGGCGGTCAGGTGCAGGAGGCCATAGAACAGCAGGCCGTGGATGATGTGGGACGGGGTGTACCAGTCGGTCAGGTGCTGGGAGTTTTCGGAACTCATCGTCTCGCCGTGCCAGAGCTTGACGTAACCGCAGGCGCAGACCGGCACGCGGCCCACATGCCAGAGCCAGAAGGCTGCCAGCGCGACGATGGCGGCGGTGAACAGGTGGGGAAGGTAATCGTTACGGGTCATCGGGCTGCCTTGCGCTTTTGGCGCAGAAAAGCCGAAAGCGGAGGATGTGTCACCCCTTTGCCTGCGCGTCCGGCGGGCTATGTGGCGCGACATGAGCAAATATGGACCCACGCGCGGCGAACACCTGTTCCGCCTTGTCTTTTCCCTGTTCGGGCTGGCCTGCATCGGCCTGCTGTTTGCCGTGCGGGGCGTGCCCAAGGGGCCGGGACTGGTGGAGGTGGTGGGGATCGCGGGGGCGTTCTTCGGCGGCACGGCGGTGCTGTCGGCGCGGGCCCTGCTGCGGCGTCAGGGCTGAACCGTCAGGGCTGAAGCGGGATACGGCCGCGGTCGGTCAGGTGGAACACCTCGCGCCCTTCGATGACCACGGCGGTCAGGGGACCGCCATAGGCGGCGGATGAGTCGATGTTCAGCCGGTTGCCGTGATGCCGCGCTTCGGGCAGCGCGGTATGGCCGTGCACGACGAGGAAGCCGTGGTCGCGGTCATCGTCCAGGAAGCCCGCCCGTATCCAGACGAGGTCGGTTTCCGCCTGCTGCGGCATGGGGATGCCGGGGCGGATGCCGGCATGGACGAAGACGCAATCGCCGCGCTGGTGCCACGTGGGGCGGGATTGCAGGAAGACGCGGTGCGACGGGGGGACGGCCTCTACCGCCTCGGCATGGACGGGGGCAAGGGGGCGGTCCATCGCGCTGCGGATGCCGTAGGAGGCCAACGTTTCCGCCCCGCCGATGCGCGGGTGCAGCCATGACATGTCGGGCCGCAGGCCGGGTTCGGGTTCGTGCGGGTCGTTCAGGAAGCGGGCGAACATGCGGTCGTGGTTGCCCTTGAGGGTGATCCAGCTTTCGCCCCTTTCGGTGCCCTGCATCAGGTAGTCCACGACGCCCCGGCAATCGGGGCCACGGTCCACGAGGTCGCCCAGATGGATGACGGGGGCGTCATGGTCGCCCGTATCGCGGCGGTCCTGCGCGATGAGGGCATGGGCGTGGAGGAGCAGGTCGATAT
>AYNO01000134.1 GCA_000500915.1 Rhodobacter sp. CACIA14H1 | reverse complement strand
CGAGCTGGATGATGATCAGCAGGGGTGCGATCTCGGTCACCAGCGGGATGTTGCCCGCGATGAAGATGACCGATCCGTATTCCCCGACCGCCCGCGCCAGCGCCAGCGCGAACCCCGTCAGCGCGGCGGGCGTCAGCATCGGCAGGATGACGTGCCGGATGGTATGGAAGCGCGATGCGCCGAGCGTGGCGGAGGCCTCTTCGACCTCGCGTTCGATCTCTTCGATCACGGGCTGGACGGTACGCGTGACGAAGGGCAGGCCTACGAAGACCAGCGCGATGAAGATGCCCCATTGGGTATAGGCGATCTTCCAGCCGATTTCGCCCGCCAGCTGGCCGAAAGCCCCGTTCGGGGCATAGAGGGCGGTCAGCGAGATGCCGGCGACGGCCGTGGGCAGCGCGAAGGGCAGGTCCACCGCCGCGTCGAGGATGCGGCGGCCCGGAAAGCGGTAGCGCACCAGCACCCAGGCCAGCAGGACGCCGAAGACAAGGTTGAACAGCGCCGCGAAGAGGGACAGCCGGAACGACAGGAACAGCGCCGCCCAGACGCGTTCGCGGTTCACGGTTTCCCATATCCCTGCCAGACCGAAAGTGGCGCCCTTCAGGAGAAGGGCGCCGATGGGCAGCAGGACGACAAGGGAGAGCATCGTCAGGGTGATCCCCATGCTCAGGCCCAGCCCGGGCATGGGGGATCGGTGGAGGAGGGGTCTGCCCATCATGTTTCCTTACTTGGGAACGTAGATCTGGTCGAAGATGCCGCCGTCGCCGAAATGTTCGGGCTGCACCTTGGCCCAGCCGCCGAAGCTGGCAATGTCCACGAGGTCCAGCTCGGGGAAGCGGGCCACGTCATCGGCATTGGCCTTCGAGCTGTCCCAGGCGCGGTAGAAGTGCTTGAAGGCCAGCGCCTGCCCTTCCGGCGAATAGAGGAAGTCCAGATAGCCCTGCGCCAGTTTGCGCTGCTCCTCGGACTTGATGTTCGCCTCGACCAGCGCGACCGGCGGTTCGGCAAGGACCGAGACCGAGGGGACCACGATGTCGAACTGGTCCTCGCCGATTTCCTTCAGCGCCAGATAGGCCTCGTTCTCCCATGCCAGCAGCACGTCGCCGATGCCGCGTTGCGCGAAGGTGGTGGTGGAGCCGCGTGCGCCGCTGTCCAGCACCGGCACGTTCTTGTAGAGGGCGCCGACGAATTCGCGCGGGTCCTTGCCGTTCTTTTCGGCCCAGGCCCAGGCCGCAAGATAGTTCCACCGCGCCCCGCCCGAGGTTTTCGGGTTCGGCGTGATGACCTGCACGCCGTCGTTGACCAGATCGCCCCAGTCCTTGATGCCCTTGGGGTTCCCCTCGCGGACCAGGAAGACGATGGTGGACGTATAGGGCGACGAGTTGTTGGGCAGCCGCGATTGCCAGTCGGCGGGCAGCTTGCCGGCTTCGGCAATCTTGTCGATGTCCGAGGCGAGGGCAAGCGTGACCACCTGCGCCTCAAGCCCGTCGATCACGGCGCGGGCCTGCGAACCGGAGCCGCCGTGGCTGACCTCGATCGCGGGGGCTTCGTTGCCTTGCGCCACCCACCAGGCGGTGAAGGCCTCGTTGACTTCGCGGTAGAGTTCGCGCGTCGGGTCATAGCTGACATTCAGCAGCGACTCGGCCTGCGCGGTGCCGGGGGAGGTGCCCAGTCCGGCCACGGCCAGCGCCAGCGCGGCCAGCGCACCGCGCAGCAGGCGGGGGATGGGCCATCCCGTCTTGCGTTCGCCGCCGGTTTCCACGGTGACGCGGCCGTCGGTGTGTTCGGCCACCTTCAGGCCCTGCGCCGTCACATCGCCTGCGATGCGGATCGTCGTAAGCATGTCGTTCTCCTGTTGGGCTGCCCTGCGTGACACGGGGGCGAGTTGGAAAGGAAAGGGCACAAGCCCGAGGATGTGGGCGGGGTGCGGGCCGGACATCACGGGGCTCCTGCCGGGATCGTGTCGATGCGCACGTCCCAGAGCGACGCATCGCGGTGGCGCAGCAGGTCTGCCGCGGCCTCGGCCGGATTGCGCGAGAAGACGGTCAGGGGGGCACCATTCACGCGGTGGACCGATCCGGTGCGCCGGTCGATCAGGCTGATGGCACAGGCCCGCGTGGCTTCTGCCGGCTGGGCGGAGCGTCCCGCATGACGTTGGCGGAGTTCGTTTGCGGTCACCACGTTTCTCCTTCGCTGGGTCCGGTGTTCCCCGGGAATGACCATAATAACGACAGGATTGATCGAGTATCGCAAGGGAAGATAATCGCCAAAGTTTGTCGTGTATTGAGAATTTTATTCTCCGAATCACTTGCGGTGTGGCTGGAAACACAAAAGAAACAATAACTTACCGGCGGACCGCCGGGCGGGATAAATATACGATTAAGATGGTAGATTTTATGTTTTATTCCTGCATACTGCCCCTACACCCCCCGAAGCAGCCAGAGGGCAGTGAAGTCATGACGGACCTGGACCAGATCGACCGCAAGATCGTGGCAGAGCTGATGCGCGACGCGACCCTTCCCGTGGCCCGGATCGCCGACAAGGCAGGCCTGTCGCAGACGCCCTGCTGGAAACGGATCCAGAAGCTGGAAGCGACCGGTGTCCTGACTGCGCGGGTTGCCCTTGCGGATCCTGACAAGCTGGGTTTCGGGCTGACCGTCTTTGTCGGCATCGAGGCGCCGGACCATTCCGCCGAGTGGCGCGAGGCCTTTGCCAGGGCGACCGGCAGCATCCCCGAGATCATGGAAGTCTATCGCATGGCGGGCGAGATGGACTACCTCCTGCGGGTCGCGGTTGCGGATATGGCGGCCTATGACCGGCTTTACAAACGTCTGACGGACGCGGTCCCCATCAAGAACGTGACAAGCCACTTCGCGATGGAGCGGATGAAGTAGACGACGGCCTATCCGCTGGACACGACCCGCGCGGCCGTGGCGTCTCGCTAGGCCTGTCGCACCGGTCGGGGCGGCGCCGGTGCGCGGTGCCTCATCCCATGCCGTTCAGCGGCGGAAGATTGCGACCAGATCGCTTGGCGCCTCTCCCGGGCCGCCGAGTTCAAGGTGGTCGCGGATATGCGTCAGGTGGCTGGTCATCAGTTTTCCGGCCAGTTCGCCATCACGGGACCGGAAGGCGCCGAAGATGTCGTCATGATCCTCGTCCCGGCAGTTCGAGACGCCGGGGCTGCCGAAAAGACCGATGATCAGCGACGTGCGCGTGACCAGTTCCTTGACCATCCTGTGGGCCACGGAATTCCCGGCGATCTGCGCCACGAGCACATGGAAGTGGCCGGAAAGCCGGATCGACTCGCGCCGTTTGGTGCTGCGATGGGCGTCGTGTTCCATCTCCAGATGCTGGCGCAGGATGGTGAGGTCGTCGTCAGTTGCCCGTTCGACGGCCAGACGGGCGGCGTTGGGTTCGATCATCAGCCGCGCCTCGAACACCTCGCGCGCCTGTTCGGCGGTCGGGGAGGCGACGAAGGCTCCACGGTTGGGCATGAGTTCGACAACCTGACGGCTGGACAGCAGCAACAGACTTTGCCGGATGCGCATCCGGCCCACGCCGAAAGCCTCGCACAGCGCGGCTTCGGAAAGCTTTGTCCCCGGCGGGAGACGCTGGTCGATGATCGCCTCGAAGATTCGGTCCACGATTTCTTCCTCGCCGAGTTCCTCGTCGCGAAGTTCCGGTTCGGGAAGGTTTCCGGCGCTGTTCATGACTGCCGTCCGTTTCGTCAACTGATTGAGTTTTAAGTTATGTGCTCGGAGCATAGACAATCAAGTGCGGTATTGTCAGCAGGCATCCGTATTTTTTGTTGACAATCTTGTTAGCAGTTGCGTCAATCACATTGTCGCGGACCCGGATGCCGCAGACCCAAAAAACAGGGAGTTCGACAATGAAAAGACGTGTTTTCCTCGGCACCAGTGGCCTTTCCCTTGCACTTGTTCTTTCGGTGGGGTCCGTCGCATGGGCCGAGAACGCGAAGCTGAAGATCGGGTTTGTGGGCGTGACCTCCGGTCCGGCAGCGGCCTGGGGCATTTCCAACCAGCGTTCCATGGAAACGCGGGCGGCGTGGCTGAACGAACTGGGCGGTGTCGAGATCGGCGGCACGACCTATGACATCGAGATCGTTCCCTTCGACGACCAGAAAGACCCCAAGCGCGCGATTGCGGGCATGGAAAAGATGGCGCAGGACGGCATCCACTATGTCGTCGGCCCGAACGTCGATGACGGCGCGGCGGCGGTGCGTCCGGTGGCCGAACAGAACGGCATCATGTATTTCCCCTACGCCTTCCCGAAAGAGCTGTACACCGCGCCCGCGTCCAACGCGATCCTCGGGATGGTGGCGAACTACCAGTCGGGTCCGGCGATCTATAAATACCTGATGGAAAACAAGGGCGTGAAGAAGGTTGCCTTCATCGCCGGCAACGAATCCGACCCGCTGAGCCAGCGCGATTCCGGCGCCGCCGCCGCGCGGGACCTGGGGCTGGAGGTGGTGTCGGACACCGTGACCTACCAGATGGACACGACCGACTTCACCCCCGTGCTGCTTCCCGTCATCCAGACCGCGCCGGACCTTCTGGTGCTGTCGGGCGTGTCGCCTGCCAATGCGCCGCAACTGATCCGTTCGGCGCGGGAACTGGGCTATACGGGCCTGATCTCCACCGAGACGGCGCAGGATGCGGCGGTTCTGGCGGAAGGCGCGGGCGAGCTGGCGAACGGCTTCATCTCGGTCGGCGGGGCGTCCACGCCGGAACTGGCCAGCGACACGATGCGCGAATTCGTGGACCGCTACACCAAGATGTTCGGCGAATACAACGACGAGTCGAACACCAAGGTCTATGCGCTGGAATACATCATCGAGACGATCAAGGCGAACCCCGCCGCGATGGACGATGTCGAAGAGTTCAAGAAGACCATGGACACCTTCAGCGCACCCAACCCCTTCATGGTGGGTGATGCGAAGCTGACCTATGTCGGCACGTCTTCCTTCGGGCAGAAGCGTCAGGTTTCGGTGCCGCTGGTGGTGAACGAATACAAGGACGGCAAGTTCGAGACGCTGTTCGTCGCACAGGTCGATTGACCCGCGCGCGCCGACAGTGTCTGACGCAGGACCCGGTCTTCGTGTCCCGGACCGGGTCCTGACCCACCTTCGCAAAGGACCATCCCGATGGAACAGATCCTTGCCAACGGCTTGTATCTGGGTGCGCAATACGCCCTGATCGCCCTTGGCCTCACCCTCATCTTTTCGCTGATGAACGTGCTCAACTTCGCGCACGGGCAGATGTATGTCTTCGGCGGCTTCGTGACCTATACGGTCGTCGCCCAGTTCGGCCTTCCCTTCATCGTGGGTCTTATCGCCTCGGCGGTGGTGCTTGCCGTGATGGGCGCGCTGATCGAGAAATTCCTGTTCAGACCCGTCATCCGCAAGTCGAAGCGGGATGAATCCACCATGCTGCTTGCGGCGGGGATCGCTTTCTTTCTGGATGCGGTGATCCTGCTTCTGTTCGGCGAAAAGCAGCGCGGCGTGCCCAAAATCGTGAACGGCGTGTTCAACTGGGACATGCGCCTGATCATGCCCTATGACCGCATCCTGATCGCGGCGCTGGCCGTGGCGCTGATCGTGGGCTTCATCCTGTTCATGCAGTATTCGCGCACCGGCCGCGCCATGCGCGCCTTGGCGCAGGACCGGATGGCCGCGCAACTGATGGGCGTGGACGTGGACCGCTATTCGATGATCGGCTTCGCGCTGGGTGCGATGCTGGCGGGTCTGGTCGGCGGGCTTCTGGTCACCATCACCGGCATCAACCTTGGCATGGGCGGGCCTGCCTCGGTTAAGGCGTTCCTGATGATCATGATCGGCGGCGCGGGGGTGATTTCCGGGGCCATCGCGGGCGGGTTCATCCTTGGCATGATGGAATCCATCGGGCTGACCGTGCTGGCCGCCTATGGCGACGTCACCTATCTGGCGATCTTCGTCACGCTGATGGTCTTCCTTTCCGTCCGGCCGCAGGGCCTGATGGGCAAGCCGTGGGGCTGATCCGATGACCGATCAAACGCAATTCGTGGCGCGGAGCCGTTCCATGTCCAATCCCCGTATCCTTGGCATCGCTGCCTTCCTGCTGGCTGTCTTCGTCCTTGTCCCGGTCTTCATCAACCTGACGGGGCGCTGGGACTTCTACTATACGCTGACCTCGGTCGCGCTGCTGTCGGTCGCGGCGGCGGGGGTGTGGCTGACCTTCTACATCGGGCGCATCAACATCGGGCAGGGGGCCTATGCCCTGACCGGCGGTTATGTCTCGGCCATCCTGATCACGCAGTATGGCGTCAGCTTCTGGGTGACGCTGCCCGTGGCCGGGCTGTTCTGCGCCCTCGTCTCGGTCGTCATCGGGCTGCCGATCCTGCGGCTGCGGGGGGTCTATTTCGCCATGGTCACGCTGGTGCTGACCGAAGTGGCCCGCCTGACCGCGCTGGCGCTGCCCGTCACCAACGGCGCGAAGGGGATCACCTCGATCCCGCTGCCGGGCGAGCTGTCGCTGTTCGGCCTGACGATCATCCCCGACTTCGCCACGCTGGAAAACCCGAAGCTGGCCTTCTACCTGATGGCCGCCGTGCTGATGGTGCTGACCTATCTGGTCCTGTGGCGCATCGTGAATTCGCGCCTTGGCCATCTGTGCCGGTCGCTTCAGCAGAACGAGGAGCTCTCGGCCTCGATCGGCGTCAACACGGCGATGCTGCGGGTTCTGTCCTATGCCATCTCGTCCTTCTTCGGCGGGCTGGCGGGGGCGATTTTCGTGGCCATCTCGCAGTCGATCTACCCCTCGTCCTTCGTGGTGCAGGACAGCGTGAACTTCATGCTCTACTGCTTCGTCGGCGGGCTTGGCTCTGTCTTCGGGCCGATGCTGGGAACGCTTCTGCTGTATTTCGGCTGGGATTTGCTGTCGATCGCCAAGGAATACCAGCTGCTGATCTATTCCGGCACGATGATCGCGCTGATGCTGGTGCTTCCCAACGGTGTTCTCAGCCTGCTTGACCGCAAAGGGGGCCGCAAATGACCGCGCCGATCCTGCAAGTAAAGGGCGTCACCAAACGCTACGGCGGGCTGACCGCCAACAACGACGTCACCTTCGACGTCGCCCCGCGCGAGATCCTTTCGGTGATCGGGCCGAACGGGGCGGGCAAGTCCACGCTGTTCAAGCAGATCGCGGGCTTCGTCACGCCCACGACCGGAGAGGTGATCTACAAAGGCAACCGCATTTCCGGCCTGCCGCCGCACAAGGTGGCGCGCATGGGGGTGGTGCGGACCTTTCAGGAAACCACCATCTTCAAGTCGATGACGGTGCGTGAAAACATCATCGTCGCCCATCACCTGCGCTCCAAGGCATCGCTGCTGGGCTTCTTCTTCGGGACTGGGCAGGCACAGGCCGACGAGGCGGAGTTTGCCGCATCCGCCGATGACATCATCGATTTCCTCGGCCTTCAGGCGATACGGAACGAGATGGCGTCGAACCTGCCGCAAGGGCATCTGCGCGCCCTTGGCATGGCGATCGGTCTGGCGACCCATCCCGACGTGATCCTGCTGGACGAGCCTTTCGCCGGCATGAACCATGACGAGACGATGCGGATGGTCAACCTTGTCCGCCGCCTGCGCGACGAGCGGGGCCTGACGGTTCTTCTGGTCGAACATGACATGCCTGCGGTGATGAAGATTTCGGACCGGATCGTCTGCATCAACTTCGGCGAAAAGATCGCCGAGGGGACGCCCGCCGAAATCCAGGCCAATCCGCGCGTGATCGAAGCCTATCTGGGCAGCGAAGACGCTGCCATCGGGATGTAAGCCATGACCCAGACCGCACCGAAGGCAGAACCTGCCAAGAAGATGCTGAGCTTCGACAATGTCGAACTGTATTACGACCATGTCTACGCGCTGAAAGGCGTGTCGATCGACCTTTACGAAGGCGAGACGGTCGCCCTGATCGGGGCGAACGGCGCGGGCAAGTCGTCCATCCTGCGTGCCATCACGGGGCTGCGGAAGATCAAGTCCGGCTCCATCAGCTATATGGGCGACCGCATCGATGGCCGTCCCGCCGCCGAGATCGTGCGCCGTGGCATTGCCATGGTGCCCGAAGGGCGGCGCGTCTTTCCGTTGATGAGCGTGAAGGACAACCTGCTGATGGGCGCCTTCACGCGCACCGACAAGGAGGGGATCGAGCGGACGCTGGAAAGCGTGCTGAACCGCTTCCCCCGCCTGAAAGAACGCTATTCGCAGCAGGCCAGCACCCTGTCGGGGGGCGAACAGCAGATGATGGTGATCGGGCGGGCGCTGATGGCGAAGCCGCGGCTCCTGCTGCTGGACGAACCCAGTCTGGGCATCGCGCCGAAGCTGGTGCAGGACATCGCCCGCGCCATCGTGGCGATCAGCCGCGACGAAGGCGTTTCGGTGCTGCTGGTGGAACAGAACAGCCGCATGGCGCTGTCCATTTCCAACCGCGCCTATGCGATGTCCACCGGACAGGTGGTCCTGTCGGGGCCGTCAAAGGACCTGATGCACGATGACCGTATCAAGGCCGCCTATCTTGGCGGGGAACTGTGACATGCGCCTGCTTGTGATCAACCCGAATTCCACCGCCTCCATGACCGAAAAGATCGGGGCGGCTGCCCGCCGCGCCGCCAGCAGCGGGACCGAGGTGGTGGCGGTGAACCCGCCGCACGGGCCCGTGTCGATCGAGGGTTACTACGACGAGGCACTGAGCGTGCCGGGACTCCTGCACGCGATCCAGACCAGCCCGGCCTTCGACGCCGTCATCATCGCCTGTTTCGACGATACGGGGCTGGATGCGGCGCGTTGCCTGACGGACCGGCCGGTCATCGGCATCGGCGAGGCGGCCTATCACTTCGCCGCCATGCTTTCCAACAAGTTCTCGGTCGTCACGACGCTGGCGCGGTCGGTGCCGGCGTTGGAGCACAACCTGCACCGTTACGGGCTTTCGGTGCGGTGTGCGCGGGTGCGGTCATCCGAGGTGGCGGTGCTGGAGCTGGAACATGCCGGTTCGGACGCCTGCGCCCGCATCAGTGCCGAGATCGGGCGGGCGGTGGAAGAGGACCGGGCCGAGGCGATCGTTCTGGGATGTGCGGGGATGGCCGATCTGGCGGACCAGCTTGCCACCGAACACGGGCTGCCGGTGCTGGATGGCGTGTCCTGCGCCGTGCGGCTGGCCGAGGCGATGGCGGGCTTGGGACTGCGCACCTCGCGTCGGGGAGGGTATGCCCCGCCTCCGGCGCAGAAGCTGCGGGCAACGGCTTGATTCAAAACGAATCTCCGCGCATCGCAGCTTCGGTGCGCGGCGGATGCCATGTTGGCGGAGGCGGGCCACTTCCCTGCCGTCCGGTTCCACCGCACAGGTCGGATCCGGCACCGCGCCGGCATCCGTTCCGGCATTGAAGGGGGGGGTGAGAGGCTGGACAACGACCCAAGCGGGGCTCGTTACGGCTGCTTCCTTCCGGACCTGACCGGGTTGGCGAGGCGCTCGCCCGCGCCAACCTCTCGGGGGGTGATATAGGCGCAGGGGGGCGGATTCGCAAGCGCCGATCCTGTGCCGCGCCCACCGCCGCGCCCTGTGCCGCATTCCGTACCGCAAACTGTACATACGCAGCGCACGGCGGCTTTGCCGGATCGTAACGGACGGGCAGGACGGCACACGGCCGCAAGGGGGCCGGAAAATGCAGAAGGGCAGGCGCGGTGGCCTGCCCTTTGCGGTCAACGGACGGAGGGTCGGCCCCGTGGCGATCAGCGGCGGTCGTCTTCGTCCTCGTCCTCGTCGTCGTCGTTCTGGGGCAGGTTGAAGAAGCTTTCCGCATCCGAGAAATCGGCAGGCTTCTCTTCCCGCTCGGACAGGGTGAAGGCTTCCAGCCCCGCGATGGAGGAGGGCATCTTCGGTTCCGACGACATGCCCAGCGACTGTTCGGTGGACACCAGCTTGCGCCGTTCGTCATCCGACATGACGGTGCCTTCGGCGGCCTTCTTGCGGGCGGCCTGCTGCACCGCCGTGTCAAGTTCCGACTGCCGGCAGAGGCCCAGCGCGACGGGGTCGATCGGCGTGATGTTGTTGATGTTCCAGTGCGTGCGTTCGCGGATCGACTGGATCGTGGGTTTGGTCGTCCCGACCAGCTTGCCGATGGCGCCATCCGACAGCTCGGGGTGGAACTTCACCAGCCACAGGATCGCGGCAGGGCGGTCCTGACGCTTGGACAGGGGCGTGTAGCGGGGACCGCGACGCTTTTCCTCGCCCACCGCAGCCGCGTTGAATTTCAGCTTCAGCTTGTAGAGCGGGTCGCGCTGGCCCTTCTCGATCTCGATCGCGTCGAGCTGGTTGTTGGCCACCGGATCGAAGCCCTTGACGCCCGTTGCCACGTCGCCGTCGGCAATCCCCTGCACTTCCAGTTCGTGCATTCCGCAGAAATCGGCAATCTGCTTGAAGGACAGGGTGGTATTGTCCACAAGCCAGACGGCGGTGGCCTTGGCCATGAGCGGCTTCGTCATCGGATGGCTCCTTGCAATATCTTTCTCGGGCCGGGAAATCGGCTGCGGCCGGGGCCGCCATTCCGCGATTTCGGGGAAGTGCAGGGGCGCATATAGTGGGTTTTGCCGTGGAGGGGAAGGGAAAATGCGTGTGATCGTGGCGGTGCTGCTGGCCCTGCTGGTCGCGGGGGCCGCGCGGGCCGAAGGCGAGCGGGCGGGGGAGTTCGACTATTATGTCGCGGCCCTGTCCTGGTCGGCCAACTGGTGCGCGGCGGAAGGGGACGGGCGGGACGATCCGCAATGCGATGCGGGGCGCGGGGTGGATTTCGTGCTGCACGGCCTTTGGCCGCAATACGAGGAGGGCTGGCCCAGCCATTGCCGGACGGTGGAACGTGACCCCCCGCGCAGCATGACGGCAGCGCAGGCCGATGTCTTTGGCGGCGCGGGGGCGGCGTTCTACCAGTGGAAGAAGCACGGGCGCTGCAGCGGGCTGT
>AYNO01000133.1 GCA_000500915.1 Rhodobacter sp. CACIA14H1 | reverse complement strand
TACAATGTCGAATGGTTCAACGCCCTGTTCGACGATGCAGGGCGTCCCCAGGACGATGCGCAACCCTCGGCGCGATACGGCATCACGCGCGACCGGCAACTGGCGGCGTTGCGCAGGGTCTTCTCGGCGCTGGATGCGGACGGGATCATGGTGATCGAAGCACCGGATACCGGCAGCAGACGCTCCACCACCCGCGCCCTTGAACGGTTCGCCGCCAGCGCCGGCATCCGCGCCCGCAAGGCCATCATCGGCTTCCCGTCAGAGACAGAGCAGGAAGTCGCCTTCCTCTACGACCCTGACCGCCTCGCCGTCCGCCACGACCCGCAAGGCGAACCGGCCACGCGGCACGGCAGCCATGACGCCCCGCGCTTCGATACCGCTTTCCGCTATGACCTCGATGCCGACGGGATAAGCGAGGTGATCCGCTTCTCGAAGCCGCCGCTGGAACTGGCCGTCACCTTCGCGGGCCGGACCCTGCGCCTGATCGGCGTCCATGCAAAATCCAAGGCCCCGCATGGCGCAAGGGACGGTGCGGAACTGACCAGCATCGCCATCGACAACCGCCGCAAGCAGCTTGCCCAATGCCTCTGGCTGCGCCAGCGCGTCGTCACGCATCTGGAGGCGGGAGACAGCATCGTGGTGCTGGGCGACCTCAACGACGGTCCGGGGCTGGACGAATACGAGAAGCTCTTCGGCCATTCCGGCGTGGAAGTGGTCCTCGGCCTCGACGGACCGCCGCGCCTGCGGCTACAGGACCCCCATGCCGTCATGGCCATCACACAGCGTCTTGGGGTGGCACCGTCCTCGGCCCGTTTCTACATCGCGCCGCAGGAACGCTGGTTCGATGCGCTGCTGGATTTCGTCATGATCTCGCCTGATCTCTGCGCCCATGCCCCGCGCTGGCGCATATGGCATCCGCATGACGACCCCGCCATTGCCGCGGACCCCGCGCTCTGGGCCGCGCTGCTGGATGCCTCGGACCATTTTCCCGTCACGCTGGACCTTGCCCTGGTTGATTCCGCGCCCGTCGTTCCCATCTCTGCCCCATGAAACACGCCGCGCTTGCCCTGCTGATTGCCCTTTCGCCCCTGCCGGCCCTGTCGCAGGAAACCTCCCCCGCCCCCGCGCCGGAGGAGGGGGAAGGTCCGGGCCTGATGGAACGGGGCCTTGCCCTGCTGTTCGAAGGCTTCCGTCAGGAAATGGAACCCGCGCTGGACGAAATGGGCAAGGCGCTGGAACAGCTTGGCCCCACGGTGGCGCCCGCGCTGGAAAGGCTGATGGCGCTTGTGGACGACATGACCAATTACCAGATGCCCGAGATGCTGGAAAACGGCGACATCATCATCCGCCGCAAACCCGACGCGCCGCCGGTCGAACCGCCCGCCGATGCAGCGCCGGGCGTGGATCTTTAGGCCAACCCCGTCCCGGGCCCGACCCGGGACCTTCGCCTTACCGGAAGAACGGGCCCCGGGTCCGGCCCGGGGCGCGTGTCACCCGCGTCAGCCCCGCGCCTGACGGATCAGGTCTAGGATTTCCCGCGCCGCTTCCGGGATGTTGGTCCCCGGCCCGAAGATGGCCTTGACCCCGTGGTCATAGAGGAACTGGTAGTCCTGCTGCGGGATCACCCCGCCGCAGATGACAAGGATATCCTCCGCCCCCGCATCCTTCAGCGCCTGCACCAGCTTCGGCGCCAGCGTCTTGTGCCCCGCCGCCTGCGACGAGATGCCGACGACATGCACGTCGTTGTCGATGGCATCCTGCGCGGCTTCCTCGGGCGTCTGGAACAGCGGCCCCACATCCACGTCGAAGCCGATATCGGCAAAGGCCGTGGCGATCACCTTCGCGCCCCGGTCGTGGCCGTCCTGCCCCATCTTGACGACCAGCATCCGCGGACGCCGCCCCTCGGCCTCGGCAAAGGATTCCACATCCTTCTGGATCTGGGCGAAACCCTGATCCCCCTCATAGGCCGCGCCATAGACGCCCGCCAGAGTCTTCACTTCGGCCCGATGCCGCCCGAACACCTTTTCCATCGCGTCAGAAATCTCCCCGACTGATGCCCTTGCCCGCGCGGCCTCGACCGCCGCTTCCAGCAGGTTGCCGCCTTCTGCTGCCCGCCGTGCCAGTTCCGCCAGCGCCGCCTGACAGCGCCCCTCGTCCCGGGCCGCCCGCGTTGCCTTCAACCGTGCGATCTGCGCCTCGCGCACAGCCACGTTGTCGATGTCGAGGATGTCGATCGGCTCTTCCTTGTCCTTGCGGTACTTGTTGACGCCGACGATCACCTCCTCGCCCCGGTCGATCATCGCCTGCCGCCGCGCCGCGCTCTCCTCGATCCGCAGCTTGGGCATGCCCGAGGCCACGGCCTTCGTCATGCCCCCCATCGCCTCGACCTCCTCCATCAGCTGCCACGCCTCATCGGCCAGCTGCGCAGTCAGGGTTTCGACGTAATAGGATCCAGCCAGCGGATCGATGACCTTCGTCACCCCCGTCTCCTCCTGCAAGATCAGCTGCGTATTCCGGGCGATCCGGGCCGAGAATTCCGTGGGCAGGGCAATCGCCTCGTCCAGCGCATTGGTGTGCAGCGACTGCGTGCCGCCCAGCACCGCCGCCATCGCCTCGTAGGCCGTGCGGATGACGTTGTTATAGGGGTCCTGCTCCTGCAAGGACACGCCCGATGTCTGGCAATGCGTCCGCAGCATCAGGCTGGACGCCTTCTTCGCCCCGAACCCTTCCATGATCCGGTGCCACAGCATCCGCGCCGCACGCAGCTTGGCGGCCTCCATGAAGAAGTTCATCCCGATGGCAAAGAAGAAGGACAACCGCCCCGCGAAATCGTCCACATCCATCCCCCGCGCCAGCGCGGCGCGGACATATTCCCGCCCGTCGGCCAGCGTGAAGGCCAGTTCCTGCACGAGGTTCGCCCCCGCCTCCTGCATGTGATAGCCGGAGATCGAGATGGAATTGAACTTCGGCATCTCGCGACTGGTATATTCGATGATGTCCGCGATGATCCGCATCGACGGTTCGGGCGGATAGATATAGGTGTTCCGCACCATGAACTCTTTCAGGATGTCGTTCTGGATGGTGCCGGAAAGCGCGGCACGGGGAACGCCCTGCTCCTCGCCCGTCACGATGAAATTGGCAAGGATCGGGATGACCGCCCCGTTCATCGTCATGGACACGCTGATCTTTTCCAGGGGGATGCCGTCGAACAGGACCTTCATATCCTCGACCGAGTCGATGGCCACGCCCGCCTTGCCCACATCGCCCACCACGCGCGGATGGTCGCTGTCATAGCCGCGATGGGTGGCAAGGTCGAAGGCCACCGAAACCCCCTGCTGCCCCGCCGCCAGCGCCTTGCGGTAGAAATTGTTGGACTCCTCGGCCGTCGAAAACCCCGCATATTGCCGGATCGTCCAGGGACGGCCCGCATACATCGTGGCCCTGACGCCCCGCGTGAAGGGCGCCACCCCCGGCAATTCGCCCATCTGCGGCAGCCCGGCCGTATCGGCGGCAGTGTAAAGCGGCTTGACCGCGATCCCCTCCAGCGTGTTCCAGGTCAGCGTCTCGGGGTCCGCCCCCTTCAACTCCTTCGCCGCCAGCGCGCGCCATTTCGACAGGTCTTCCGACATCTCTCTTCCTTCCATCACGCCGGAGTGGGCCGTCCGGCATATCCCTTGGGTTTTCAGTCCTCTGCCCTATATTGGCGGGCAAAGGGGAACCGAATGAACTTGCTCAGAACCGCGCTTCTTGCTGTGCTTCTTCCGCTGGCCGCCATCGCGCAGGAGGCAGAGGTCAGCGCGGATCTTGTGCCCGTTCCGGCAGCCGATATCGTCTGGTCCGACCTGATGTATGTTAAGCGGCCGGTCGTCGTCTTCGCGGACAGCCCGAACGATCCCAACTTCATTCGGCAGATGGAACTCATCACGCGTGATGCCGGACAGCTGGCGGAACGGGATGTCGTGGTCATCACCGATACCGACCCCGACGCCCGGACCGAGGTGCGCCAGAAGCTGCGCCCCCGCGGCTTCTCGCTCGTGCTTCTGGACAAGGACCTGAAACCGGTGATCCGGAAACCCCTGCCATGGGAAGTGCGCGAGATCACGCATGCCATCGACAAGTTCCCGCTCCGCCGGCAGGAGATCCTGCAGGGTGCGGGGCGCGGCGTTGGGGGCTGACCCCCTCACCCCGCCCCTCTCCCCCGGGGGGAGAGGGAGGGTCGCCCCGTCCGGACCCTTGCGCCACGCCGGAAGCGTGGGGCGGTTCCCTCTCCCCCCGGGGGAGAGGGTCAGGGTGAGGGGACGATTGACCTGACGCGCAGGCATGGCGTCACTCGAACTCCATGATCACGTCATCCACCTTCAGGCTCGCCCCCGCCGCCGCGTTGATCTTCCGGACCACGCCGCGCCGTTCGGCTTTCAGGATGTTCTCCATCTTCATCGCCTCGACTGTGGCAAGCGCCTGCCCTTCCTGCACCTCGTCGCCTTCGGCCACGTTGATCTTCACGACCAGACCGGGCATCGGGCAGAGCAGGAATTTCGACGTATCGGGCGGCAGCTTCTCGGGCATCAGCAGCGACAGTTCGTGCTGGCGCGGGGTGCGGACGAAGCATTTCACCTCGGCCCCCCGGACGCGCAGGCGGAAGCCCATCGGCACCTTTCCGACCTTGAGGACAAGGGGTTCGCCATCCACCGTCAAGCGTGCCAGAGGCTGCCCCGGCGTCCAGTCGCTTTCGACCCGATGCGCCGTGCCTTCCGCAAAAGTTACGGTGGAGCCAGCCTTGTCCGCCGCGATGGTGACAGGGAAGCTTTGGCCCTGCAGGCTGACGACCCAGTCATCGCCGACGCGACGCTGGTGGTTGTCCATGGTTCCGGTGATCTTGGTCCGCCGGATTTCCGCCACGCGGTTCATCGCCGCCGCCGCTGCCGCCACCTTGCGCAGCATCGGTGCATCCAGTGTAACCCCTTGGAAGCCTTCGGGATATTCCTCGGCGATGAAGGCCGTCGTGATGTTGCCCGACACGAAGCGCGGATGGTCCATCACGGCGGAACAGAAGGGCAGGTTGTGCCCGATCCCCTCCACCTCGAAGGTGTCCAGCGCCAGACGCATCTCCTCTATCGCCGCTTCCCGCGTCTCGCCCCATGTACACAGCTTGGCGATCATCGGGTCGTAAAACATCGAAATCTCGCCGCCCTCATAGACGCCGGTATCGTTCCGCACGATCCCGCCGCCTGCCGTCTTGCCTTCGACCGGCGGGCGATAGCGTGTCAGCCGCCCGATGGAGGGCAGGAAGTTCCGGTAGGGGTCTTCGGCATAGAGGCGGCTTTCCATCGCCCAGCCGTTGATCTTCAGGTCTTCCTGCTTGAACGGCAGCGGCTCGCCATTGGCCACGCGGATCATCTGTTCCACCAGATCGACGCCGGTGATGAGCTCCGTCACCGGATGCTCCACCTGCAAGCGCGTGTTCATCTCGAGGAAATAGAAGTTCCGGCTCCCGTCCACGATGAACTCGACCGTCCCCGCGCTGGTATATCCCACCGCCTTGGCCAGCGCGCAGGCCTGTTCCCCCATCGCCTTGCGCGTCGCGGGGTCGAGGAAGGGCGACGGCGCCTCTTCGATCACCTTCTGGTTCCGGCGCTGGATCGAACATTCCCGCTCGTGGAGATAGACGCAGTTGCCATGCTTGTCGGCCAGCACCTGGATCTCGATATGGCGCGGCTGGGTGACGAATTTCTCGATGAAGATGCGGTCGTCGCCAAAGCTCGCCGCCGCCTCGTTCTTCGACGATTGGAAGCCTTCGGCTGCCTCCTGATCGTTCCAGGCGATCCGCATTCCCTTGCCACCGCCGCCGGCCGAGGCCTTGATCATCACCGGATAGCCGATCTCGCGGGAAATCTTCACCGCCTCCTCGCTGTCCGCGATCAGGCCCATATAGCCCGGGACGGTGGACACCCCGGCCTCTTTCGCCAGCTTCTTCGAGGTGATCTTGTCCCCCATCGCCTCGATGGCGGGTGACGGCGGGCCAATGAAGACGACGCCTTCCTTTTCCAGCGCGGCGGCGAAGTCCATGCGTTCGGACAGGAAGCCGTAGCCGGGGTGCACGGCTTCGGCGCCGGTCTTGCGGATGGCCTCCATGATCCTGTCGATCACGATATAGGACTGGTTCGCCGGCGGCGGGCCGATATGCACCGCCTCGTCGGCCATCTTGACATGCAGCGCGTTGCGGTCCGCGTCGGAATAGACCGCCACCGTCTTGATACCCATCTTGCGGGCGGTCTTGATGACGCGGCAGGCAATCTCGCCCCGGTTGGCGATCAGGATCTTCTTGAACATCTCTCTCCCCTTCCACCGCGCCCGGGCCGGGGCGCGGAAATGACAAGGGCCACCGGGGCAAGACGCCCCGATGGCCCTGTGATGGTCGTGTCGCGCCGTCCGCAGACGGCGGTCAGATCAGTAGCGACGGCAGGGCGGCAGGCCCGGCAGACCGCAGGACGCAGCACCGGCCAGCGCACCGAGCGCGGCCCCTGCAACCATGTTCTCGTCCGTTGCGTCGGCGATAGCCGCACCTGCAAGGGCGCCGGCCATGCCGCGTTCGGTCGGGGTCTGCATGCAGCCCGCGAGGGTCGTGGTCGCAAGGGCGAGAATGACAAAATACTTACGCATGGCTCGTTGCCTCTCAGGGTTGTGATTGGGTGCGATGATACCGCAGCCGGTGCATCTATAAAGGAAAATAAGTGGCCGGACAGCCGCACGGTCACGTGATCGGCAAAACCGTGCGCATCGTCGGGCTGCGCCGCGCACGCGCTGCCCGAAAGGACCGGCCGCCCTGCAAGCAGGGTCGGCCGGAAGGAAGGGTAAGGGTTCCCATCGGGGCAGTGTGCCGCAGGTTCTGCCAACCATGCGGCACGTCTTGAACCATGACCGTCCGACCACCGCGGCGCAAAGGTCTTCTTGGCCTGCGACGGGTCGCTGGCGAAGCCTTGCCGAAACAGGCATCCGGTCGGCGGGAACATGCTCAGTCGTCCTCTCCGTCCCAGACGCCATCGTCCTCGAAGCCGTAATCCGGCGCATCGGGGGCAAATACCTCTGGAAAGCTTGCCTCGGCCCGCTTGCGGTCGATACGCAGCAGTGCCTCGTAAGAGCAGGGGTCGAACGGGTCTTCGGCGGGCACGACCTCACGTCCGAAAAGCCAACTCAGTCGGCCGGCGTCCAGGTTTCCGCGTTCGAAAGGTTCTTCGCCGAACTGCGCCCAGAGGGCTGCCATGAAGCCCTGGTCGGCCATGCGGTCGGCATGTTTCCTGTCCTTGAACCGTTCACGACGAACGATCTTGGTCGCGCCCTCCTTCTTGTTGGCGCGGCGGATCGTGAACTGGAAATCGGTGCCGGGAAGGCGGCCGGGAAAGCCGCGGTGTTTCAGCATGGAATGCCCCCTTCTGTGCCAAGGCGGGCGTCATGCCGGATCAGGCGCGCAAGGTCAAACCATGCGTCAGACAGAATAAGGGCGGGCCGGGGCGCATCCGCCCCGATGGCCCGCCCAAATCCGTTACTTGTATTTACCCGTGTAGGTCGGCTCGGTCGAAACCGGCTGATCCACATAGACGACTTCTTCTTCCTTCGCAGCGCAGGCAGCCACAAACGCGACCATGCACAGGGCCAGAAGGGTTTTCGTGCTCTTCGACATCCTCTACTCCTATTTTCTTGGAGGGCAGGGTCGCGCAAGGAGTTGCACGCCCGCCCCCGATGCGAGGCATAGGCCGCTTGGGTTCGGCCTGCAGGCACCATAGCCGAAAAACCCGGCGAAGCACATGCAGACAATGCCAAGTTGTCGGCCTGTGGCCCTGCTACATCAGCAAGTGCCGATACGGCAAGCAATTTCAGGCCGTCGGCCGACATCAGAACATCTCCCATTCGCATCGTCCGTCAACGACGGAATAGCTTTCGAAATACTGCCGGATGTCCGGCGCGGCGGCGCCGAATTCCACCGGCGCGGCCGAAAGCGAAATCACGACCGTCGCGGGTCCCGCGCCGAACTCCGAAAGGCGCGGGATGGCATAGCTGTCGCAGAGGTGCTGCATGTCCGCACTCGCGGCCTCGAAATCGGTACCGCCACCATCGGCGATGGCGGGCGCCACGAAACGGAAGCGCAGGGTCATCCCCTCCGGCCCCGGCACGTTCCAGACCACATCCTGCAAGGTCACGGTCTGGCCCGACGGGACCTGCACGGCCTCTCCACTGCCCCCGACGACACGGGAGCCGTCCTCGGCGGCAGCCATCGCTGCCGCAAGGACGGGTCCGGCCAGTGCTGGGACGAGGGAACGGAGGCGCATGGTCACAGCGGGATGTTGTCGTGCTTCTTCCAGGGATTGCTCTGCTTCTTCGTCCGCAACGAGGCGAAGGCCCGCGCCACGCGACGCCGCGTGGAATGGGGCATGATCACCTCGTCGATGAAGCCCTTCTCGGCGGCCACGAAGGGGTTGGCGAAGCGGTCCTCGTAATCCTTCACGCGCCCCGCGATCTTGTCCTTGTCGGCCAACTCGCTGCGATACAGGATTTCCACCGCGCCCTTCGCGCCCATCACGGCGACCTCGGCGGTCGGCCAGGCATAGTTGAAATCCCCGCGCAGGTGTTTGGACGACATCACCACATAGGCCCCGCCATAGGTCTTGCGCGTCAGCACGGTCACCTTTGGCACCGTCGCCTCGCCATAGGCGAAGAGCAGTTTCGCACCATGCTTGATGACGCCGCCATATTCCTGACCCGTTCCCGGCAGGAAGCCCGGCACGTCCACCAGCGTCAGGATCGGCACCTCGAACGCATCGCAGAACCGGACGAACCGCGCCGCCTTGCGGCTGGCGTCGATGTCGAGGCAACCGGCCAGAACCATCGGCTGGTTCGCCACCACGCCCACCGTCTGCCCTTCCAGCCGGATGAAGCCCGTGATGATGTTGGCGGCAAAATCCTTCTGGATCTCGAAGAAATCGCCCTCGTCGGCGATCTTCAGGATCAGTTCCTTCATGTCATAGGGCTGGTTCGGATTGTCCGGCACCAGCGTATCCAGCGACATTTCCACCCGTGCCGGATCGTCGAAGAAGGGTCGCACCGGCGCCTTCTCGCGGTTGTTCAGCGGGAGGAAGTCGAAGAGCCGCCGCGTTTCCGCGATCAGTTCGACGTCGTTTTCATATGCGCCGTCGGCAACCGAAGACTTCTTCGTATGCGTGGACGCGCCCCCCAGTTCCTCGGCCGTCACCACCTCGTTCGTCACGGTCTTCACCACGTCCGGACCGGTGACGAACATGTAGGACGAGTCCTTCACCATGAAGATGAAGTCGGTCATGGCGGGGGAATACACCGCGCCGCCGGCACAGGGCCCCATGATCAGCGAAATCTGCGGCACCACGCCAGACGCAAGGATGTTGCGCTGGAACACCTCGCCATAGGCCGCAAGGGACGAGACGCCTTCCTGGATACGGGCGCCACCCGAGTCGTTCATGCCGATGACAGGTGCGCCGTTCTGGATCGCCATGTCCATGATCTTGCAGATCTTGGCCGCATGGGTTTCCGAAACCGACCCGCCCAAAACGGTGAAATCCTGCGAGAAGACATAGACCATGCGGCCGTTGATCGTGCCCCATCCTGTCACGACGCCGTCGCCCGGATGTCTAGTCGCCTCCATCCCGAAATCCGTGCAGCGGTGCTGCACGAACATGTCGAATTCCTCGAAGCTGCCTTCATCCAGAAGCAGTTCGATGCGTTCACGCGCCGTCAACTTGCCCTTGGCATGTTGTGCCTCGACGCGCTTTGCCCCGCCTCCGGCGCGTGCGACGTTCCGGCGTTCCTCAAGTTCCTGCAGAATATCCTTCATGGGCGCTCTCCCCCCCGATTTCGGCGAAACATAGCGACCGGAGCAGAGGCGACAAAACGGAACCTGGCAAATTTGCAAAATATTGGCAGAAGCAGACATGCAATTCGCAAATCTGCAAATGCAGAAATCCCATGCAACCCCTTGACGCCAAATGCGCCGCGCCGCACGGCTTTGGGACGGACGAACAGCACCGTGACCCCATCAGCGAACCGAGGCCAATATGTCGCAGATCCCCGTTCCCGTCGTCACCATCGGCCTGCTGCTGGCATCGAACATCTTCATGACCTTCGCGTGGTACGGGCATCTGAAATACAAATCCGCCTCGCTGATCCTTGTCATCCTTGCAAGCTGGCTGATCGCCTTGCCCGAATACGCCCTGCAGGTTCCTGCGAACCGTCTGGGACACGGACATTTCTCGGCCGCGGAGTTGAAGACGATACAGGAGATAATAACCCTGACGGTATTTGCGGTTTTCTCGGTGCTGTATCTGAAGGAACCCTTGGGTTGGAACCACGCCATCGGCTTTGCCTTCATCGCGGCCGGGGCCTTCTTTATCTTCCATCGCTGGAGCTGAGCACAAAGAGTTGTGCATGGGCGCGACTGGACTCCGCCTTCGGGCAGGCTTAGCGGTTGCGCATGACAAATTCCCGCTTCCTTGACCGACGGTCGCCACCGCATATTGCGACACTCATCCTCATGGCGGGGCTTTCCGCGCTGACGATGAATATCTTCCTGCCGTCGCTGCCGGGCATGGCTGCATGGTTCGATGTTCCATACGCCCTGATGCAATTGTCCGTGGCGCTCTATCTGGCGCTGTCCGCGATAATGCAGATCCTCATCGGGCCTATCTCCGACCGTTTCGGGCGCAGGAAGGTCCTGCTCGGGTCGCTGGGGATTTTCCTGATCGCAACTGTCGGGACCCTGATCGCACCGGATGCGACCACATTCCTTGTCTTCCGGATGGCACAGGCCGTGATCGCGTCGGGCATGGTTCTGTCTCGGGCAGTCGTTCGGGACATCGTTCCCGATGCGCAGGCCGCATCCATGATCGGCTATGTGACGATGGGCATGTCCATTGTCCCGATGATCGGCCCCGTGATCGGGGGCGTTCTGGACGAATCCTTCGGCTGGCAGGCCAATTTCGGCCTGCTGCTGGGGCTCGGGATCGTC
>AYNO01000132.1 GCA_000500915.1 Rhodobacter sp. CACIA14H1 | reverse complement strand
GGGTCGCGGCGACGAAGGCCAGCCAGATCGGGACCAGGATCATCACCAGACCCGAAATCAGGATCACATGGGTCAGGACGTTCAGGATGGGTGTGCGTTCGATCATGGCGCCCTCAGCTGTAGTGGACGCGCCGTTCGACATAGCGGAACTGCACGAAGGTCAGCGCCATGACGAGGAGCATCAGGATGATGGATTGCGCCGCAGCACCGGAATAGTCGAAGCCCCGGAAGCCGTCGGCATAGATCTTGTAAACCATCAGGTCCGTGGCCCGGAACGGCCCGCCGCCCGTCAGCGTGTCAACGATGCCGAAGCTGTCGGTGAAGCTGTCGGTGATGTTGATGACGATCAGGAAAAAGATCGTGGGCGTCAGCAGCGGCAGTTGCAGGTCCATCATCCGCCGCATCGGTCGCGCACCATCCATCGCGGCGGCCTCCGTCAGGCTGCGGGGGATGGATTGCAGCGCGGCAAGGAAGAAGACGAAGCTATAGGCGACCTGCTTCCACGCCCCCGCGACGATTATGGTCAGGATCGCCTGCGACGGGTAGCGCGACGGGTCCCAAAGTCCGGGAGAGAGCGTGTTGACATAAGAAAAGATGCCCGCGCCCGGATTGAAGACGAACTGGAAGGCCAAACCCACTGCCGGCGCCGCCACCGCATAAGGCCAGATCAGCCCGACACGGAAAGCGCGGTATCCGGCAAGCTGGCGGTCCACGAACAGCGCCAGCGTCAGCGCCATGCCCATGGCCAGCGCCGTCGTGGCCAGCGCATAGATCACCGACACACGGACCGATCCCCAGTAATAGGGATCAGACAGCACCGCGCGGAAATTGTCGAAGCCGACCCATGTGTTCCCGCCGCCCCAAGGCTGTTCCAGCGTGAAGGCCCAATAAAGCGCCTGCGCAGAGGGCCAGTAGA
Source organism: Rhodobacter sp. CACIA14H1 (assembly GCA_000500915.1). Classification (GTDB taxonomy): domain Bacteria; phylum Pseudomonadota; class Alphaproteobacteria; order Rhodobacterales; family Rhodobacteraceae; genus Paragemmobacter. Next base: position 10,132 of record AYNO01000132.1, on the reverse strand, counting down.
AGAAGATGAAGATGACCAGAAGTTGCGGCGCCAGAAGGGCCGCGACGATCCAGCTTGTCTTGAAATGGGCGCGACGCATGTCGGTCTCCGGAAGGGAAAGGGTGGCGCGGCGACTGGGGATGACCGCCGCGCCGACGAAGGCAGGCTCAGGGGAACGTCTTGCCTTCGTAGGTCTTGGCGAAGCGGGCGAGGATCTCGTTCCCGCGTGCCGTGGCGGTATCCAGCGCCTCCTTCATCGTCTTCTGACCGGCCAGCGCGGCCTCGACCTCGGCGGTCCATTCGGCGCGGATCTGGATCATGCCGCCCAGACGCAGGCCCTTGGTCAGGTTGGTGGGTTCCGTCCAGGTCAGCGACTTCATGGCGATGTCGCGGTTGATGAAGGGCTCCTTGGCGTAGAAGCCTTCGGCCAGCAGCGCGTCATAGGTGGACTTGGTCACCGGGATGTAGCCGGAGTTTTCCAGCAGGAACTGCTGTTCCGGCTTGGTCGCAAGGAAGGCCAGATAGGCGGCTGCCGCCTTGTATTCCTCGTCGGACTTTCCGGCCAGAACCCACAGCGACGCCCCGCCGACGACGGTGTTGTGACGTTCCACCCCCTCATAGGTCGGGATGATCTGGACGTCCCAGCTCAGCCCCTCGGGCGCCAGCTTGTGGATCGTGTTGTGGTCCGCGATGGACGAGAAGAAGACCGAGCATTCCCCTTCGACAAAGCTGTCGCGCGCCGTCTTGCCCGCCGCCTGGGTACGGATGGCGGCATAGCCTTCGTTGATCCAGCGCTGGATGTTCTCCATGTGCTGGACGTGCAAGGTGGTGTTGAACAGCAGCTCGGTATCCAGCCCCGAATAGCCGTTGTCATTCGACGCCACCGGAATGTTGTGCGACATCGAGAATTGTTCCAGGTCGATCCACGACGACGGCGCATAGGCCATGCCGCAAGCCTGACCCGACGCCTTCAGCGCCTTGAACGCCTCTTCCAGACCTTCCCACGTGACCGGGGCTTCGGTGATGCCGGCCTTCTCGAAATGCGCCTTGTTGAAGTAATAGACGGGCGTGGACGAATTCCACGGCATCGAGAAGAACTCGCCCGTCGAGGCCGAGTAGTAGTTGGCAATGCCGGGGAAGTAATCCGCCCAGTCCACCGTCACACCCGTGTCCTGCATCAGCTTGTGCACGGGGTAGAACTCGCCCGACAGCATCAGGTCGGCGGTGCCCGCGTCGAAGGATTGCAGCAGCGTCGGGTGCTTCTGTGCGTGGAAGGCGGCGATGGCGTTCTGGACGGCCTTCTCGTACCCGTCCTGACCGACGCAGACGGCCTCGTACTGGTCCTGCGAGGCATTGAAGCGGTTGCAGGTCTCGGCCACGACTGCGCCAAGGTCGCCGGTCAGGCCATACCAGTATTCGAACTTGATCTTCTCGGCCGAGGCCGAACCGGCAGTGGCGGCCAGTGCCAGCACGGCAGCGGTTGCAAGCTTCTGGGTCATCGTCCCTGTCTCCGTATGGGTGGGCTGCGGACATCGCAGCGCGTCGCCCTTGTCGGGGGATTCGGTCACAGAAAGACAACGCGATCTTGAAATTTTAATAACAATATCAATTACATGACGACAAAATGGCACGACCCTGCCGCCGATGTTTCACCGGCGGCAAGGTCGTCCGTTCGGTTCACGGCTCAGCCAAACAGGCCGGGTGCCAATACAAGGTGCCTTTCGGAATGGTCCTGAAAATGGACCGTGACCCCGTCCCGCGCGGCCAGCACGACAGCCATCTGGGCAGGGCCCTCGAACTGGCGTTGCCCGCCGGGAACACCGGGAACATGGGGTGAGACAGAGTAATGTGATCCGGCAATGGTCGTCATCGGAATGCCGCGCCAGAAGGAAGATGTGGGCAGATGGACATGCCCCGCGATCACGCCGCGCACATCCGGGTGCGTGGACAGGATGTCAACGAAGTCATCCGCCTCTTCCAGGATGATGGTGTCAACCGGAAGGGACAAAGGGTTGGCGTGGTGATGCTGGACCACGATCACCGGCCTGTCGCGTGCTTCGCCCAGCCGGTCGGAAAGCCAAGCCTTCCGCCCGTCGCACAACCGCCCGCCCACCAGACCCGGTTCCGACGTATCCAGAAGGATGATCCGGTATCCTCCGGCATCCAGAACGCGTGACACACGCCCTGCAGGATCGTCCCGCTGCGGTCCGAAAACGGCAAGAAATGCCGCGCGGTCGTCGTGGTTTCCCAAGGTCAGGTGTACCGGAACGGACAACAGCGACAGGCGGTCCCGCAGATGGTGATAGGCCGCCTCTTCGCCCCGGTCGGCAAGATCGCCCGCAACCAGCACGAATTCCGCATCGGCATGATCGCGGTTGATGACGGCCACTGCCTCTGACAGCCGTGCGCCGGTGTCCAGTCCGTTCACGGCAGCCCCGACAGGACCCAGATGCAGGTCCGACAGGACGATGAACTTCAGCCCGCTCATTCCGCCAGACCCAGCGCCGCAAGATGACGGGCAGAAGGGATGACACCCCCCTTGTCCCGCAATTCGAGGATCAGCCTCGGGTTGGCCCCCGTTTCGGCAATGGCGGCAAAGACCGACGGCCACAGGATCGTGCCATGCCCGATCTGCCAGTGCCGGTCCGCGTATCCGTCCGCGTCCTGCAGATGTACATGGCCCAACCGCGCCCCGGCAGCACGGATGAAATAATCCACCGGCGGCGCACCTGTCGAGACATGGGCGTAATGCGCGTGGCCCGTATCCACCGACAGTTCCAGGGCCTGCCAACCCAGCGCGTCGCACAGCGCGGCGCGGTCGGCGGGTTCTATATCCTCGATATTCTCCAGCACGAAGGTCACGCCCATGTCCGCCGCGCGTTTCAGCACAGGCGCAAGCGTGTCACGGGCTGCCTCCACAAGGCGCGAAGCATCCGAAGGATAGAGGCCGCGGTGATTGTATCCCCATGTGGTGAAGGGCGAATGGATCACGACATGCGTTCCCTTCACAACCGCACAGACGTCCAGCGCCTGCTGGAAACGCCGTGTCACGATACGCCGAACTTCCGGTTCGTAAGAGGCGATGGTGAAACCCCAGAACGGCCCATGGATACCCAGACGGCCCTGATGCCCGTCGAGGATGCGCAGCGTCTCGGTCGCAAGGCCCGACCAGTCGCCATCCAGAACCTCGGCATCGACGAAGGCCTGCAGTTCAAGGTCGCGCGGGGCTTCCAGCAGCCAGTCGCGATGCGCCGCGAGGCTGGCGTGATCGAGGGCGGCACCGAGGATGGGACGTTGGGGCATGACGGACTCCGGCTGTTGTCACCACCACTGTGGAGGGCGGGCGTAACGGACCGATGGCCGTCCGGTAACCGTCTCACGATAGTTCTGTGGCACTGTTGCCATCCGTCCGGCAGCACACGGTCGGGGCCGTGACTGCGGTGACAGGGGGAGGCCCGCCCGCCCAATGGCCGATACAAGCCCGACCCTCCCCTGACCTGCGCAACGGGCCGATCGCGGACGGCCGCCCCCGCCCCTCAATGCAGCGCGAACTCCGCCATGGCGGGCCGACCTCGTCGATTTGGGCTACACGGGGCACATCAACGTGGCCAGTGGCTTCGGCCCCTGGCCTGTCTGTCAATCGGCATCCAATCGGGACCCCTGATCGGCGTCCAAAAGGGACCCCTCTGGCGGAGCGGGAGCTGGCCCGAGGCGGCGTAGCTTTCCAGCTTGCGCAGCCGTCTCGGGCCAGCGTTTCAGCCGGGCTCAGACGCGGGTTTTGAGGCGCCAGCTTTCGTTGCCGGTTTCGACGTTGTCGCAGTGATGGGTGAGGTGGTCGAGCAGCGCGGTCGTCATCTTGGCGTCGCCGAAGACCGTCGGCCATTCGCCGAAGGCAAGGTTGGTTGTGACGATGACCGACGTCTGTTCGTAGAGCTTGCTGATCAGGTGGAACAGGAGCTGGCCGCCGGACTGGGCAAAGGGGAGATAGCCCAGTTCGTCCAGGACGACGAAGTCGAGGCGCATCAGGTGTTCGGCCAGCCGCCCGGCGCGCCCGGCGCGGGCTTCGGCTTCCAGCTTGTTGACCAGATCCACGACGTTGAAGAAGCGGCCGCGGGCTCCGTTGCGGATGACGGCCCGCGCGATGGCGACGGAGATGTGGGTCTTGCCCGTGCCGGTCCCGCCGACCAGCACGACATTGCGCTGCTGGTTCAGGAACTCCCCTCGGGCCAGATCACGCACCAGCGTCTCGTTGATCGGCGTCCCGTCGAAGGTGAACTCCTCGATCTCGCGGGCGAAGGGCAGCTTGGCGACGGTGATCTGGTATTTGACCGAGCGCGCCTTCTTCTCGTTGATCTCGGCGGCCAGCAGGTCGCTGACCACCCTCTGGGGTTCGTGCTGCCGCCGGACGGCCGTGGCCATCAGTTCGTCGTAGGCCGCCCGCATGCCGAAGAGCTTGAGGTCGGCCATCGCGGCAAGGATCTCGGCACGCTCCATCATCCAGCCCTCCGCAGCAGGTCATAGCGGGCGCAGTCCGCGACGGGTTCATGGACAAGGCGCAGCGCGGGTGATGTCAGCAGCAAGGGCGGCGGCGCTGGATCGCGACGGCGTGCCAGGATGTTAAGGGTGACATCGGCGGAATGGACGCCCTGCGCGATGGCCTCGGCACAAGCGGCCTCCACCGCGGGTAGGCCTTCGGTCAGCACGGCGGCAAGAATGTCGACCATCTGCCGATCGCCGTCATCGACGCCATTCAGCTTGCGGCGCACCTTCTCCAGGGCGCCGGGCAACACCCAGTCCTTGAAGGGCGCGCCGTTGCGCAGCGCACCGGGCTTGCGCACCAGAACCGGCACATAGTGCCACGGATCGTAGATGGTCCGACCCCGGCCAAAGCAGCGGGGGTGATCCCCGACAAGACGGCCGTCCTGCCGGATCTCGATGCGTTCGGCATAGGCCCGGATCTCGACCGGCCGCCCCACCGCGCTGGCCATCACCGAGTATTTGTTGTTGTCGAACCGCACGAGGCAGGTCTTGGACACGGCCGCCGGCACGGAATGGAAGCCGTCAAAGCGACCGGCATAGGGCACGAGCTGCGCGCGTTCCGCCTCAAACACCTCCCACACGGTCCTGTCTGTCATCTCTGGGTGCGGATTGGCCTTGGCCCAGGCGATGCACTTGTCGATCAGAAGCGCGTTCAGCTCCTCGAAGCTCTTCACCCGCAGGCGAGGAGAGAAGAAGCGCTGGCGGACGGTGCCGACCTGGCTCTCGACCTGTCCCTTCTCCCAGCCCGACGCCGGGGTGCAGGCGACCGGATCCACGAGATAATGGCCACACATCTGCAGGAAGCGGCGGTTGTAGGCCCGGTTCTTGCCTATGAATATCGCATCCACAGCCGTCTTCATGTTGTCGTAGATTCCGCGCGTGCAGGTGCCCTTGAAGAAGGCGAAGGCCCTGTCATGGGCGTCGAACACCATCTCTTGCGTCTCGCGCGGGTAGGCACGGACGAAGAACATCCGGCTGTGGCAGAGCCGGACATGGGCTACCTTCACCGTCACGGTGACGCCGTCGATCAGCACCACCTCATGGCTCCAGTCGAACTGGTAGGCCTCTCCCGGCGCGAAGGTCAGCGGCACGAAGGCGGCTGCCGTGCCCGATCCCTGTGCCTGCTTCCAGGTCGAGGCATAGCGCCGAACGGCATCGTAGCCGCCCTCATACCCGAGCCCCCGAAGCTCTTCGAAAAGTTGCATCACGGTCAGCCGCTCACGGCTCGCACGGGCGGCATTGGTCGCCAAAAGCCTGTCCAGTTCGCCCAGCCAGGCGCCCAGCTTCGGTCGCGGTTGAACCGTGCGCTTGTAGCCGAACTCGGTCGCCCCGGACCGAACCACCTTCCGCACAACCTTCTTCGACAGGTTCAGCTCACGGCAGATCGTCTTGATCCCCATGCCCTGACCGAAGTGCATGCGCCTGATCTTCGCTATCGTCTCCACAACCAGCATCCCGCAAGACGTCCCCCGAATGTTCCCCGGGCGGACTATGGACCCATGCCCCGCAGGAGGGGTCCCTTTTGGACGCCGATCACCCCGGTAGCGGGGTCACTATTGCGCGCCGATCAACACTCCTCGCCCTGGCGCTGCGCGACGATCTGGCCCTGCGGGCGGGCGTGCTGGCCATGCGCGCAGGCCGGACCGCGGAACGGAGGGCCATCGCATGACGCAGACGATCCGCAGCGCACAGCGCACCAGCTATCCTGCCCTGATGATCTCGGGCGTCGTCTATCTGGCGACTTTGGCTATCATCTCCGGACCGGACAGCCTCCGCACCGATCCGTCCTGCAGGGTCGAGGCTGCTTCGGTCGCGCTTCAGGACGGAGACCCGTGATGTTCGGCTGCATCGATCCGGGAATGGCCGCGTTCATGGCCGAAACCGCGCCCTCACGGCACGGCTCACGAACCAAAGTCTGCGCGTTATCGCCGGGAATCGGTCGCCCGCTCCGATGCTCCCTGCTTCCAAGCATACCAGACCGTAGGGTCCAGACTCATTGATCATCAAAGCCAGAACATGACGGTTGCGGCGAGGGCGACAGCGGATAGGAAGGTTTTGGCGCATCTGTCATAGCGGGTTGCGACCCTGCGCCAGTCTTTCAGGCGACCAAACATGATCTCTATGCGATTGCGTCGGCGATAGCGGCGCTTGTCGTAGCGGACAGCTTTGCCGCGCGACTTCCGGCCGGGGATGCAGGGGCGTATCCCTCTGTCTTTCAACGCTTCTCGGAACCAGTCAGCGTCATAACCCCGGTCGGCGATCATCCACTCGGCCGCAGGCAAACTGCCCAGCAGGGCGGCGGCTCCGGTGTAGTCACTGACCTGGCCCGCGGTCATAAAGAACTTCAGGGGCCGTCCCTTGGCGTCGGTGACGGCATGCAACTTGGTGTTCAAGCCACCCTTCGTGCGCCCGATCAGACGCCCGCGCTGGTCGTCGGGCCCCCCTTTTTCGCCCGCAGGCTCGAAGCCGTGCGGTGCGCCTTCAGGTAGGTCGCGTCGATCATAATGGTCTTCCGATCGCCGCTCTCGGAGGCCAGTCCCTCGATCATCCGCGCGAAGACGCCCATGTCCCCCCACCGCTTCCAACGGTTGTAGAGCGTCTTCGGCGGGCCCTACTCACGCGGGGCGTCGCACCACCTCAACCCATTGCGATTGATGAAGATTATCCCGCTCAATACGCGCCGGTCATCCACGCGCGGCTTGCCGTGGCTCTTCGGGAAGAACGGCGTCAACCGCTCCATCTGCTCGTCGGTCAGCCAGAAAAGGTTGCTCATCTTCACCCCCGTCAGTTCGGGAGCTTGAATCACGCAGGAAGGGCAGCCTCAAGCCGTTTAATGGGTCCTGACCCTAGCTCAGCGTCAGCGCATCGCCCGCGCCATCACAGCCAGCGAGTGGCAGGCTGCACAGAATGCCCTCGAACAGCACAAGGCAGGAACACTCCATCGCCTTGCACTCCGCGACAGAAAACCGAGTGGCAAAGCCACCGGCCAGTAGTCGAGCACGGAGGAACGAGAGAATGACTGGGGGGTACGGAAAGCGTACCAAATCCTTGTCATGACTGAACGTTCAGGCCGAAAGGGTTCAGACGAAAGCAAGCATGGCAAAGACGCCAAAGAAAGACTGGGCACAACGGCGTATTGTAGAGGTTTGCAACTTAGGCTCAGACGCAACATTTAACATAGTGTTAAATATGATCCTGTGAGTGTCCACTTAGGTCGCGCGAAGCACAGCGTCCAGTGAGTTTGCAGAAGGCCTCGAACTGGGACACGAAGACCTTGCCGCCGAGATGGGTCAGGAACTCTGTCTTTTGCAGTCTGTCCATGACCGGTCCCTTCACTTCGGAGAAGTGGAGCGTCACGCCCATATCGCGCAGGCGGTGATCAAGGGACTCCAGCGTTTCCAGTGCGCTCAGGTCGATTTCGTTCACGGCCGAACACATCAGGATCACATGTCGCAGCGCGCTGTCGCCCGTAACGCGTTTCAGGATGACGTCTTCCAGATAGCGCGTATTGGCAAAATAGAGGCTTTCATCGACGCGGAGGGTCAAGACCGTCGGGTCCGTTTCGACTTTGAACCGATGGATGTTGCGGAAATGCTCGGTCCCGGGAACACGCCCTACTTCAGCCACATGAGGCCGCGAGGTGCGGTACAGGTGGAGGACCAGCGACAGAAGGACCCCCGCGGATACGCCCGCCTCGACACCGACGACCAGCGTGACGGCCATGGTTGCTGCGACGGCCGAAAAATCTGCTTTGGAATAGCCCCAACTGCGCTTCAGGATCGACAGGTCTACAAGGCTCAGCACCGCAACGACGATGGTGGCCGCCAGGGTTGCTTTTGGCAGAAAGTGAATGAGCGGCGTGAGGAAGAGTGCGGCAAGGGCAAGACCGATTGCGGTGAAGGCACCCGCTGCAGGCGTTGCGGCACCGGCATCGTAATTCACGACCGATCGCGCAAAGCCGCCGGTCACGGGAAAGCCACCTGTCAGGGATGCACCGATGTTTGCCGCGCCCAGCGCGACCAGTTCCTGGTCGGGATCGATCCGCTGGCGGCGCTTGGCAGCAAGGGTCTGACCCACCGAAACCGACTCCACGAAGCCGATCAGGGAAATCAGCGCTGCAGGGAGGAGAAGCGCTTGTATCAGCGACAGGTCAAAGGATGGCAGCGTGAACGGAGGTAGGCTTTGCGGGACGGCACCCACGACCGCCACACCCGCGTTGTCAAGACCAAGCCACCAGACTGCAAAGGTGGATGCTGCGATTGCGACCACGGGCCCGGCTTTCGCCAGCATGTCGGCGGGGCGCGCCGCAATGCCGATCCGGCGCAAGAGGGGCTTCAGACCGCGACGAACCCAGAACAGGAAACCAAGGCTAAAGGCTCCGATGACCAAGGTCGCCAGACTGACTTTGCCCAACTGCGCCAAGAGTGACGCAAGCTGCGGGAAGAGTGCATGGCCTTCCGCCTTCAGTCCGGTCAGCGGGCCGATCTGGCTGGCCGCAATCAGGATGCCCGAGGCCGAAATGAAGCCCGAGATAACAGGATGCGATAGGAAATTCGCCAGGAACCCCAGACGAAGCAAACCCATCACCAGCAGCATCCCGCCAGACAGGAAGGCAAGCGTCAGGGCAGCTACGGCATAACCGGCAGTCCCCGCCTCAGCCACCTGTCCGATCGTGGCGGCTGTCATCAACGACACCACGGCAACCGGTCCGACAGCAAGGACACGGGATGTGCCGAACACCGTGTAAAGCAGGATCGGCACGATCGAGGCATAAAGCCCAGCCTCGGGCGGCAGCCCCGCCAGAAGCGCATAGGCCAACGACTGAGGGATCAGCATGATCGTGACGATCACCGCTGCCAGCAGGTCGTTCGTCAAGACATGGCGGTCATAACCACGGCCCCATTGCAGGATCGGAAGGTAACGTGCGGCGGAGCTCGTGGACATGGGACAGGTCTTTTTTCTTCGTGAACGCGTTCAGGGACGGAACATTCGTCGGGGGATCAGTCGACGCCCTCAGCGAGGCCGTGCAGCATAAAGGCTCTGCGCACGTGCGCCGGACCGGCAATAGGCCAGCACCTTGCCTTTGGCCGTCGTCACAGCGGTATCAAAGGCTGCGACATCGGCCTCAGTTGCCTGACCCGGACGTATCGGGATGTGGTGGGCGTCAAGACCGGCTGCTTCGGCCGCCGCCTTGATTTCGGCAAATGTCGGTTGGCCACCTTCTTCATGGTCCGGTCGATTGCAGATGACAGTGGTGAACCCTGCCGCCTTGAGTTGGGCCAGTTGCGCGGTGGTGATCTGGGGGCTGATCGCGAAATCGGCCGAGATATGGGTGACATTCTGCATTTCTTGATCCTCTGGCAGAAGCTTGCGGGGTTGGTCCGGCGGCTGGTCGCAGCTGTCACAGACCGTTGAGGGGCACTTTCAGCATCGGGCGGCCGTCCTTGTCGGTCGGAACCTCACCCGCGCGCATGTTGACCTGAAGCGACGGGATGATGAGCTTCGGCATCGCAAGTGTTGCGTCGCGCTCGGTGCGGAACTTCACGAACTGCTCTTTGGTCGCGCCTTTGCCGACATGGATGTTGTGTTCCTTTTCGGCAGCCACAGTGGTCTC
>AYNO01000131.1 GCA_000500915.1 Rhodobacter sp. CACIA14H1 | reverse complement strand
GGTGCCTCTTCGCGGCGGAGGGCGGTCACGCTGATCTTGGCGGGCTGTCCGGCCAGCAGGCCCAGCGCCTCGGCCGCGTCGGAGGAGATCTGCAGCTTCGGGCCGGGGTTGAACGCCTCGCGCTTGAAGAGGGCGCCGATGACGAACTTGCCGTTGGCGGGGTTGCGCAGGATGACGCGTTCCGGATCGACCGCATCCGCCGAGGCGACCCAGACCCCGCCGAGCGAGGGGCGGCCGTCCCAGAGCGCCTCGTCCGTGACCTGGAAGACTTCGGGCGCCTCGACATCGCGGTCCACGAGCGTGACCGATCTGGCGCTGGTGGCGACGGCGGTGCCGGAACCGGCCTTGTCCGCTTTGCGCGCAAAGGGGCTTTGCCCCGGCTGGCACGCCGCCAGCACCAATACCGCCGAGATCACGAGCGCCGTGCGCCCCATGGGAAGTCCTGCCATCTTCGCCCCGCTGCCGCGTGTTGGTTCCACGCTGTTTCCGATGCCGGCCCTTGTCTTGTGCCGGACCTTTTGCCTCCCATCCGGCGGATCACCGCCGGACGTTGCGCGGGATCATACAGCGCGGGAAAGCGGCTGGAAAGGGCAGGGGCGGCGGTTGGCGGAAAACGGGCCGGAACGTGGCCTTTCAGAATCGGACAGGCTCCGCTACGAGCGGGGCGTCGGAGGAGTGGCCGAGCGGTTTAAGGCACCGGTCTTGAAAACCGACGTGGGGGGAACCCCACCGTGGGTTCGAATCCCACCTCCTCCGCCACTTGCCCGTTACGAATGCGTTTCAGGAGTGGCCGAGGATTTCCGCTTTGTTTCGAAGCGCTTCGGCGGCGCCTAGATCCCTTAGGGTCGGGGGTGGCCATCCGGCGTTGCGTCTGCCTTGCCCGTCGCGTGATGCGAAGACGGGCGCGAGGGCGGGGCTTGGTGGGCGGCGCCGGAGTCGGGTAGTCTGGCCGGGTCCGTGCTGTGCGGGTGGTGGCGAGCGGGGAAGGCCATGCGACGGTTTGTTTCGGTGCCGTTCTCGGAGGTGCAGGTCAGTGGCGGTTTCTGGGCGGAGCGGCTGGAGACCGTCCTGACGCGGACGATCCCCAGCCAGCACCGGCAGATGGAACGGCACAATATGCTGCGGTCGCTGAAATTGCCGCAGCCGGTGCCTCCCTTGACCATCCCGCCCTTTGCCAACGGGTTTTCGACCGAGATCTTCTGGGACAGCGATATCGGCAAGTGGGTCGAGGCCGCGTCCTATGCCCTGTCGCACCGGCGCGATCCGGTGGTCGAGGCGCAGATCGAGGCGATCATCGACGATCTGGAACGGGCGCAGGCGCCGGACGGGTATCTGAACTGCTGGTATCTGGAGCGCGAGCCGCAGAACCGCTGGACCAATTTGCGGGACAATCACGAACTGTACAATGCCGGGCACCTGCTGGAGGGGGCGGTGGCCTATCTGCGGGTCACGGGCCGCGACCGGATGATGCGGGTGATGGAGCGCTATGTGGACCATATCGCCACAGTCTTCGGGCGCGGGCCGGGGCAGAAGCGGGGCTATTGCGGGCATCAGGAGATCGAGCTGGCGCTGGTGAAGGCGTGGCAGGCGACGGGGCAGCGCAAGTATCTGGACCTTGCCACCTATTTCATCGACGAACGGGGGGCGCAGCCGCATTACTTCGATCTGGAGCGCGAGGCGCGGGGAGAGGAGGCGGGGGGCTACGGGCAGGGAACCCATGAGTATTCCCAGTCGCATCTGCCGGTGCGCGAACAGACCAAGGTGGTCGGTCATGCGGTGCGGGCGATGTACATGTATTCGGCCATGGCCGACCTTGCCGCGGAACATGGCGATACGGGGCTGAAGCGGGCCTGCGAGGTGCTGTGGCAGGATGTGACGCGAAAGCGGATGTATGTGACCGGGGGCTTCGGTCCTTCGGCGCGGAACGAGGGGTTCACGCAGGATTACGACCTGCCCAACGACACCGCCTATGCCGAGACCTGTGCCAGTGTGGCGATGGTGTTCTGGGCGGCGCGGATGCTGAACCTCGACCTCGACGGGCAGTACGCGGACCTGATGGAGCTTGCGCTGTACAACAACGCGCTGGCTGGGCTGTCGCGGGATGGCGAGGCATATTTTTACGACAACAAGCTGGAGAGTGACGGATCGCATCACCGCTGGGAATGGCATCCCTGCCCCTGCTGCACGATGAACGTGGCGCGGCTGGTGGCTTCGGTCGGGGGGTATGTGTTCGGGCTGGGCGCGGATGAGGTGGCGGTGCACCTCTATGGCGGTGCCGCCACGCGGGTGCAGGTGGCCGGAGTCGGTGTCGGGATCGAGGAGTGGTCGGGTTATCCGTGGGACGGGGCGGTAGAGGTGACGGTCACGCCCGAACGGGCGGCGGCGTTCACGCTGTCGCTGCGCATCCCGTCATGGTGCCGCGCTGCGCGGCTGGCGGTGAACGGGGCAGAAGTGCCGGTGGTGCCGGAGCGCGGATATGTGCGGTTGCGGCGGGTCTGGCAGCCGGGGGACCGTGTGACGCTGGACCTGCCGATGCCTGTCGAGCGGGTCTATGCCCATCCCGAGGTCAGGGCCGATGCGGGGCGCGTGGCGCTGCGGCGGGGGCCGCTGGTCTATTGCGCGGAAGGGCAGGATCAGGCCCATCCGCTGCACCTTATCCGCCTGCCGCGCGGGGCGGTGCTGGCATCGCGTTTCCGTGCGGACCTGCTGGGCGGGGTGGCCGTGGTCGAGGCGGCTGCCCTGGCGTCGGATGCAGCGGGGTTCGGGGACAACCTCTACCGCACCGACCCGCCGGGCGAGGAGGGGACGATCCTGACGGCCGTCCCCTATTACATCTGGTGCAATCGTGGCCCGAACCCGATGCAGGTCTGGCTGCGGGAATGATCAGCGCAGGCTGACGCGGATCATCTGGTAGGAGAAGGGCGGAAGGCCCAACTTGACCGCCCCGTCCTCCACCTTCGCGCCCGATCCGGCCTTGGGGGCCACGTTCATCGGGTTGACGGCCGTGTTCACCGCGCGCAGGTCGGGGTGGGTGATGATCTGGTGATCCATCACCCGCGCCGTCCCGCCGAAGCCTTGCAGTGACAGGGACAGGTCCAGCACCTCGGTCGCGTGGCGGTTAACGGCGAAGAAGGTGACGGTCCCGGCGTCTTCGTCATGCACGCCCGCGATGTCCAGATAGGGCACGTTGTCGGCCACATCCGCATCGTAACCGGGGCAGGTGACGGACAGGTTCAGCGCCGTGCCGCGCCCGAAGATCGAGGCGAAGTAGTAAGGGTAATAGATCGTCTGCCGCCACGCCGCGCCCATCGGGTCGGTCATGATGGGGGCGATGACGTTCACCAGCTGCGCGATGCAGGCGATCTTTACGATGTCCGAGCGGCGGATGAAGGTGTTCAGGATGCAGCCGACCTGCAGCACGTCCTCGAAGTTATAGACGTCTTCCAGCAGGCGGGGTGCATGGGGCCAGCCTTCGTTTCCGGCAAGGATGGCGCGGTCCTGTTCGTTGGAGTGATACCAGACGTTCCATTCGTCGAAGCTGATATGGACCTGATGCCTGGACCGCTTGTTGGCCTTCACGAGGTTGATCGTGGACTGCACGGTTTCGATGTAGCGGTCCAGCTTGTGGTTCAGCGCAAGGTAGTTCGCCGTGTGGTTCGCGCGGTTGGCGAAGTACATGTGCAGGCTGATGTGATCGACGGAGTCATAGGTATGCTCCAGCACGATCCGTTCCCATTCGGGATAGGTCGCCATGTCCGAATTGGACGACCCGCAGACCACCAGTTCCAGCGACTTGTCGAAGGCGCGCAGGGTCTTGGCGGTTTCGTTGGCGAGCCGACCGTATTCCTCGGCCGTCTTGTGGCCGACCTGCCAGGGACCGTCCATCTCGTTCCCCAGACACCAGAGGCGGCAGTTGAACGGGTCGGCGCGGCCGTTCTTCTTGCGCAGGTCGCCCCAATAGCTGCCCGTGGGGCCGTTGACGTATTCGACGAAGTTCCGCGCCTCGTCCAGCCCGCGCGAGCCGAGGTTGATGGCCAGCATCATCTGGGTGCCGACCGTGTCGCACCAGTCGGCGAATTCGTGGACGCCCACCTGGTTGGATTCGGAGGTGTGCCAGGCGAGGTCCAGCCGTACGGGGCGGTTCTCGCGCGGGCCGACGCCGTCTTCCCAGTTGTAGGCCGACACGAAGTTGCCGCCGGGATAGCGGACGAAGGGGATGTTCAGGTCGCGCACCAGCTGGGCCACGTCGCCGCGCATCCCGTTCTTGTCGGCGGTCGGGTGGCCGGGTTCGTAGATGCCGGTATAGATCGCGCGCCCCAGATGTTCGAGGAAGGCGGAATAGACCCGGTCATCGATCCTTGCGACGGTGTAATCCCGGTGGGCAATCGCATTGGCCTTCATTCCCGCATCCCTCCCTGACGCTGCCGCCCTGCACGGGGGCGGCATTGGTATCTACAATGCAGATATACATCAGGAAACCGGAATGAACGTCAAGGGGCTTGGGGCGCTACCGTTCGGTCGTCAGGCGCATGATGATGTCCTGATCGTAGTTCCCGAACCCCCGCCCGAAGATGTTCACGCCGCCGGGATGGCGGGCGTCGTCCTTGACCGCGATGCGGAAGCGGATCGAATTGTGCTGGTTCAGATCAAGGTCCTTGAGCGAGACGGGCGACATCTTCATCCCGTCCACGTAGGTGCCTTCGGCGGTGACGCGGACGGATTTCAGCTTGCCATACTGGCTGCCCTTCAGCTTCCACCAGTCGGGGGTATAGACCCCGCGCTGGTCACCGTAATCGCCCGGCGATGTCCATGTGCCGATGTCGATATGGTTGATGGAAAAGGTGATGTCGGACGGCCAGTCGGCGGCGGTGCCGGGCACTTCGGACGACAGTTCCATCGAGAATTCGACGGCTGTGACCTGCTTGTTCAACAGTTTGGTATTGTTGGGGAACTTGTATTCGACATAGCCACGCGTGAACCAGATCAGCCCCGCCGTCATGCGCCCCGGATCAAGGAAGGTGTCGGGCACGTCCAGCAGTCCGATGATGCCGGCCGTGGAGCAGAGGCCGCAGGGCGCGGTGACGTCGCAGGAGGTGTAGAGGCCCAGCGGCATCGCCACTTCGATCACGTTGTCGGAGGTGGCGGAGATGTCCTTCTTGAACATGACCAGCACCTCGTCGAACAGCGGGTGGCAGATCTTCTGGTTGCCCTTCTTGGCACGCTGCGTCTCGGTCCGGATCAGGCCCGCATCCTCCAGCGACTGGACATTGGCGGAGATGCTGGATTGCGGCATTTCCATCGCGGCCGCGATGGCGTTCACGTTCATCGGGCCTTCCTGATGCAAAAGCTTCATGATCCCCACCCGTACGGGCGAGGCGAGCGCCTTCAGCGTTTCGAT
Organism: Rhodobacter sp. CACIA14H1; assembly: GCA_000500915.1. Taxonomy (GTDB): domain Bacteria; phylum Pseudomonadota; class Alphaproteobacteria; order Rhodobacterales; family Rhodobacteraceae; genus Paragemmobacter. The sequence goes on along the minus strand of AYNO01000131.1, from coordinate 5,674 downwards.
CCCCTCTTCCGGGTCCACGATCAGGAAATTCCGGCTCATCAGGCAGCCTTTCGGTGGTTTCGCCGTGTGTATCAGCTTTTCTGGTTTGGTCAAATCCGGAGGACTGTTATGCAAGGCAAAACGGGTTGAGTCCGGGGAGGGGCGCGATGCGGGACGGGGCAGAGGGGTCGCGGCGGCGGCTTTCGCTGGACGGGGCATGGGACTTCCGGCACGAATCGGGGCCTTGGCGGATGGCCACGGTGCCGGGACCGTGGCAGGCGCAGTTCGCCGATCTGCGGCACAGCTTCGGGCGGGCTGTCTATCGGCGGCGCTTCGCCATGCCGGAGGGGGGCGGGCAGGCGGTGCTGCGCTTCGGTGCAGTCAGTCATATCTGCGAGGTGCGGGTGAACGGTGTTGTCGTGGGGGGCTGCGACAATGGTTGGTTGCCCTTCGACTGCGTGCTGCCCGCGCATGTCCTGAGGGCCGAGAACGAGGTGGAGGTGGACTGCCTGCTGCCCGATGCAACCCATCCCGAAGCGTCTTTCGCGGAAATCCCGCATGGCAAGCAGAGCTGGTACGGGCCGACCGGGGGCATCTGGCAGGGCGTGGTTCTGGAACTGCGCGATCCCTGCCATCTGACGCGTGCCGCGATCAGGGCCGAGGTGGGCGGGCGCGTCGGCGTGGCGCTGCATGTGCCGGAAGCGGCGGCGGGCGCCGTGGCGCGGCTGGCGGTGCTGGACCCGGACGGGGTGGAAGTGGCGTCGGCGGAGGTGGCGCTGGCGGCACTGGTCACGGAGGCGGAGCTTTCGGTAGCTGGGCCCCGTTTGTGGTCGCCGGAGTCGCCGCAGCTTTATGCGTTGCGCGTCACGCTGCTGCAGGGCGGGGTGGCGACCGATGACACGCGGCACAGCTTCGGTTTCCGCAGTTTCGAGAACCGTGGCGGGCAGTTTTTCCTGAACGGAAAGCCCTTCTACATGCGGGCGGCGCTGGATCAGGATTACTATCCCGAGGGAATCTGCACGCCCCCGTCGGTGGCCTTCATCGAGGACCAGTTCCGCAAGGCGCGGGAGCTGGGGCTGAACATGCTGCGGACACACATCAAGATACCCGATCCCCGCTATTACGAGGCGGCGGACCGGATGGGTTTGCTGATCTGGACCGAAATCCCCAACGTTGCCACCTTCACTGCCGACTCGGCGCAGCGGATGAAGGAGACGATGGAAGGCATCATCGCCCGCGATGGCAACCATCCCTGCATCGTGATCTGGACGCTGATCAACGAGGATTGGGGCACGCGGCTTTGCGAGGATGCGTCGCACCGCGCCTGGCTGGCCGCGACTTACGACTGGCTGAAGCAGCGGGACCCGGGGCGGCTTGTGGTGGACAATTCGCCCTGCCACGGGAATTTCCATGTGAAATCCGATATCGACGACTTCCATTACTACCGGTCGGTGCCGGAGCGGCGCGAGGAATGGGATGCTCTGACGACCGAATTCGCCGGGCGGGCGGCGTGGACCTATTCCCCCTACGGCGATGCGCAGAGGCGGGGGGACGAGCCGCTGGTGGTGTCGGAGTTCGGGGTCTGGGGATTGCCGCATCCGGATCAGGTGCGGATCGGCGGCGCGGAGCCGTGGTGGATGGAGACAGGCGGGACATGGGGTGACGGAGTGGCCTATCCCCATGGTGTGCAGGACCGTTTCACCCAGCTTGGACTGTCGCGCGTCTTTGGCGACTTCGACGGGTTCATTGCCGCCGTGCAGGGCTACCAGTTCGCAAATCTGAAGTACCAGATCGAGTCGATGCGTGCCCATGCGCCGATACAGGGCTATGTCATCACCGAGTTTACCGATGTGCATTGGGAGTCTAACGGACTTCTGGATATGAACCGGAACGAACGGTTGTTCCATGGCCGTTTCTCCACGATCAACGCGGATGTGGTGATCGTGCCGAAGCCGGCGCGGCATTCGGTCTGGATGGGCGAGAGGCTGGAAGTGGCGCTGTCCATCGCCACGGGTGGGCAGGCGTTGCCCCCTGCCGAATTGCGCTGGCGGATGGAGGGGCAGGGCGGGGTGATTCCCGTTCCCGCCTGCGGGGCGCTTTCGGTGGGAGAGCTTGCAGCCCTGTCGCTGGCCATGCCGGAGGGTGGCGCGAACCGTGTGGTGACGCTGACGCTGGAACTTGTCGCAGGCGGGGCGGTTCTTGCGGTGAACGAGCTGTCGGTCGCGCTTCTGGCACGTCCCGATTTCGGGCGGCAGCCAGCGGTCGGCAGTGATGACCCGGAGGTGGCCGCGTGGTTGCGCGCGCTTGGCCTGACGGTGACGGACCCTGACCGTGCGGCGGTGACAGTGGCGCGGGGGCTGACGGCGGAAGACATCGCCCGGATGCAGGGTGGTGCCAAATATCTTTTGATTGCAGATGGTTCGGCGGGGCCACGGCTGCGGACGGATGCCCCGCGCCGCGAACAGCCCTTCATTCCGGTGGTTGATGACACGCCCGGAATTCCCCTGTCGCAAGAGGCGATGATGCCCAACATGGTGCTTCATCCCCGCCACGGCACGATCTGGCGCGGGGACTGGATCGCGGGCTTTTCATGGCTGCGGCGTGACGGGCCGCTGGCCGCCCTGCCGGGCGGGCCCTTGGTCGATCTTGCCTATGACAGGGTGATTCCCCGCCATGTGCTGACCGGCTTCCGGACCTGGGAATATGGCGGGCCGGTCCATGCAGGGCTGGTGGTGGGCTGGTGCCACAAGCCTGCCGCGCTGATCGCCGAGCGGCGGGTGGGACGCGGGGCGCTGGTGGCGACGACCTTCCGGCTGATGGGGGAAAGTGCGGGGTTGGACCCCGTAGGGACCACGCTGACGGATGCCCTTCTGTCCATCGCGGCGGCGCTGCCTGTGGAATGACGGGGTAAGGTATCCTACAAACCGATACATATCTGCAAATCTGTTGACACGCGCCTGCACGCTTCCGTAGGCTGGAACCAGCGGAGGGGCTGTCCGGATGGTGGAGGAGACCGTCAGGAAGAACGCAGCCCGGAGAACCGCAAAGGACCGGCCCGTGGCGCCCTCGGGTCCGCCGGGATGAAGCAGGGCGCGGGCCTTCGGCCGACATCATGGGAGGGAAGAATGAAACGACTGTTCGGAGCGGCCGCGCTGGCCGCGACACTTTCGGCGCCGATGGCGATGGCGACCGAAACCGTTGTCTGGTGGGATTTCCTCGGCGGCGGTGACGGCGTGCGGATGAAGAAGCTGATCGAGGATTTCAACGCCGCCAATGCCGGCAAGATCGAAATCCAGGCCACCACGCTGGATTGGGGCGTGCCGTTCTACACCAAGGTGCAGACCTCGGCCGCCGTGGGCGAGGGGCCGGATATCATGACCTACCATGCCTCGCGCATTCCGCTGGCCGTGAGCCAGGGCACGCTGACCGAGATCACCGCGGATGACATGGGCAAGATGGGCCTGTCGGCGGACAGCTTTGCCGCCGAGACCTGGGACGCGGTGAACGTGGACGGCAAGCAATATGCGGTGCCCTTCGATACGCATCCCATCGTGCTTTACTACAACAAGGACAAGCTGGCCGAAGCGGGTCTGATCGGTGCCGACGGGCTTCCCGCCGGTCTTGACGGGTTGGACAACTTTACCGCTGCCCTGCAGAAGCTGAAGGATGCGGGGAACGAGAACAGCATCGTGCAGGTGACGGCGGACGGCAACTTCGCCTTCCGGACGATCTATTCGTTCCTGTGCCAGCAGAATGGCAGCATCGGCAGCGATGGCGACTGGATCCCGGGCGACAACGCGCAGAAACTGTCCAACGCGGTCAAGGTCATCTCGGACTGGGTGGCGAACGGCTATACGCCCAGCTACACCGACTATCCGGCCACTGTGGCGCTGTTCACGTCGGGCGCATCGCCGTTCATGATCAACGGTGTCTGGGAAGTGCCGACGATGGCTGACCTGCACGCCAAGGGCGAGCTGTTCGAATGGGGGGCGATCGAGCTGCCGGTCCTGTTCGACCGTCCCTGCACCTATGCCGACAGCCATGCCTTCGCCATCCCGAACAATGTTGGCAAGGAAGCTTCGCCCGAAAAGCACGCTGCGGTGCTGGAGGTGATCAAGTACATGTCCGACAATTCGCTGTTCTGGGCGACGGCGGGCCACGTTCCGGCCAACAAGGCCGTGACGGAGACGGCCGACTACAAGGCGATGCAGCCGCAGGCGACCTATGCCAAGCTGACGGCAAACCAGGTGTTCGATCCGAAGTCCGTCCATGCGGGCGTGGCGTCGGCGCTGTTCGATGCGGCGGGGAATGCCTTTACCGCCGCCATGAATGGCGAGACCGACCCCGACAGCGCCGTGGCCGAGATGAAGGCTGCGCTGGACGCTCTGCAGTAACACCGGCGGACGGCAGGCCCTTCGCGGGGCCTGCCGCACCTGACCCCGAAGGGGTGGAATTGACGGGGGCGACATGCTGCGAAACCGCCGCAACGAGTTGATCGTTGCCTATCTGCTGACCGGCCCGTTCATCGCCATCTACGCATGGCTGTTCGTGTGGCCGACGATCCAGATGGTGATGCTGACCTTCACCGACGCCCCCCTGATCGGCGAGGGCAAGTCTGTCGGTCTGGCCAATTACATCCGCATGTTCAACGATCCCGTCTTCTACAAGGCGGTCAAGAACACCGCCTATTTCGTCCTGCTGACCGTCATCCCCGGCACGGCCATCGCGCTTTTGATCGCGCTGATGGTGGCGCGGCTGTCGGGCTGGCTGCAAAGCCTTGTCCTTGCGGCCTTCTTCCTGCCCTTCATCCTGCCGGTGACGGTGGTCTATGTCCTGTGGGACTGGCTGACCAATGTGCAGTTCGGGATGCTGCAAGGCCCGATCGACTGGATCATGGGCCGCAACGTCAACGTCTGGCGCACGATCCCGTGGTTCATGCCGGGCGTCGCCATCATCACGATCTGGTGGACCAACGGCTTTTCCATACTGCTGTTCCTTGCAGGGCTCCGGAACATCCCGCGCGACCTCTATGAAGCCGCCGCACTGGACGGGGCGACGCGGTGGCAAATGTTCACCCGGATCACCTGGCCCCTGATCTGGCCGATCACGGTGCTGTGCCTGACGATCCAGCTGATCCTGCAACTGAAGATTTTCGACCAGGTCTATCTCTTTGCCATCGGCGGGCGGACGCAGGCCACGATGGTGCTGGTGCAATATGTCTATGAATCGGCCTTCCAGCGAAACGCCGGCGGCTATGCGGCGACCATCGCGCTGGCGCTCTTCGTGATCGTGGTGGCCTTCTCGGTCCTGCAATACCAGATACTGCGCATCCGGGGGCAGAGATGAGCGGCGACACCCCGACCAGCCAGTCCACATCGCTGGGCTACATGCGGCGGTCGCCCGCAGGGCTGCTGCTGACGGCACTGACGCTTCTTGCGGCCTTCATCTGGTTCTTTCCCGTCTATTGGGCCATCGTCACCAGCCTCCGGACGGATCAGGCGACGGTCAAGGAATTCGGACTCTGGCCCAGCGACCCGACGGTCGAGAATTTCGTCTTTGCCATCGTCAACTCCCGACTGCCGACATGGTATTTCAACTCTACCGTCACCTCGGTCGGGACGACCGTTCTGGTGGTCCTGATGTCGGCCTGCACGGGGTACGCGATATCGCAGCTGCGTTTTCCCGGGCGGCTGGT
>AYNO01000130.1 GCA_000500915.1 Rhodobacter sp. CACIA14H1 | reverse complement strand
GCCCCTTGGAAGATCTGGGCCTGAGGCATGGGGTTCTGGGCGGGCAGGCGCGTTTTGGTTACCGGGCATACCGGGTTCAAGGGAAGCTGGCTGTGCGAGATGCTGCTGGCGCGGGGGGCGGCGGTTTCGGGCCTTGCCCTTGCGCCCGATACGCGGCCTGCGCTGTTTGACCAGCTAGGGTTGGCCGGGCGGATGGACCATGTTGTCGGCGATATCCGTGATAGCAGTCTGGTGACGGCACGGCTGCTCGAGGTGCGGCCTGAGGTCGTGCTGCATCTGGCGGCGCAGCCCTTGGTGCGGCGGTCCTATCGCGAACCGCTGGAGACTTGGGCCACGAACGTGATGGGCACGGCGCATGTGCTGGAGGCAGTGCGTGCGCTGGATGCGCCTTGCGCGGTGGTCGTGGTGACGACCGACAAGGTCTATGAGAACCGGGAGTGGGAGCATCCCTATCGGGAAACCGACCCGCTGGGAGGGCATGATCCCTATTCCGCGTCGAAGGCCGGGACGGAGCTGGTGGCGGAAAGCTGGCGTAAGGCACTTTTCGCCGGGTCCGAGGTGCGGCTGGCGACGGCGCGGGCCGGGAATGTAATCGGGGGCGGGGATTGGTCGGAGGACCGCATCCTGCCCGATCTGGCGCGGGCTTTTGGTGTGGGATCGCCCCTGTTGGTGCGGAACCGTCATGCCGTGCGGCCTTGGCAGCATGTGCTGGACCCGCTGGAGGGGTACCTGATGCTGGCCGAGCGGTTGACGGGGACGGAGGCAATGCGGTTTGAAACCGGGTTCAATTTTGGACCGGAGCCTGCGGATCAGCGCAGTGTGGGAGCCTTGGTAGAGGCGGCGCGGGCGCATTGGTCCGGGGACTGGACGGATGCGACTGCCCCGAATGCACCGCATGAGGCGGGGCAGTTGGCGCTGTCGATTGAGCGGGCGCGGATGGTGCTGGGCTGGCAACCGCGGTGGGATTTCGCGCGGGCGGTGGCAGAAACAGTGGGTTGGTATCGGGACGTGGCGGCAGGGGCGGATCCGGCGGAGAGGGTGCAGGCGCAGATCGCGGACTTCGGAGGTGGTGCGTGAGATTCACGGAACTGCCGCTGTCCGGGGCATTCCGGGTGGAATTGGAGCCGCGCGGGGATGCGCGCGGGTTCTTTGCCCGGCTGTTCTGTGCCGAGGAATTCGCGGCGCATGGCCTGGCGACTGGATGGGTGCAGTGCAACACGTCCTTCACCGCGGCGCAGGGCACGGTGCGTGGGCTGCATTTCCAGCGCCCGACAATGGCGGAGACGAAGCTTCTGCGCTGCATCCGGGGGGCGATTTTCGATGTGATCGTCGATCTGCGGGAGGGATCGCCGACTTTCGGTCAGTGGCATGCGGAGCGACTGGATGACCAGAACCGGGCGATGATCTGCGTGCCGGAGGGTTTTGCCCACGGGTTCCAGACGCTGACCCCGGATGTGGAGATGTTGTATTTCCATTCGGCCCCCTACAGCGCGGCGCATGAGGGGGGATTGCGCTGGGATGATGCAAGGGTTGCGGTGGACTGGCCGCTTGGCGTAACGGAGATGTCGGCGCGTGATGCCGCCTTTCCCGGTCTGGATGCATTGGAGCCGATCCGCCTATGACCTTGCCCCTGTGCCGCCATTGCAAGGCCCCTCTGCCACATGTCTTTTTGGATCTGGGGCATGCGCCACCATCGAACGCCTACTTGGCGCCGGAGCGGTTGAACGCGCCCGAGATGACCTTTCCGTTGCGGTTGCGGGTTTGCGAGTCCTGCTGGCTGGTGCAGACCGAGGATTTCACGGAGGCGGATCTGCTCTTCGATGCGGAATACGCCTATTTCTCCTCCACCTCGAAGGGGTGGCTGGATCACGCGGCGAACTATGCCACGCTGGTGATCGCGCGTTTCGGGCTGGGTGCGGAAAGTCATGTGATCGAGGTAGCGTCCAATGACGGCTACCTTCTGAAGAATTTCGTGGCGGCAGGTGTGCCCTGCCTTGGGGTGGAGCCGACGGCCAGCACGGCCGCGGCGGCAGAGGCGCTGGGTATTCCGGTGCTGCGGGAGTTCTTTGGTGCGGCGCTGGGGCGGCGCTTGGCGGATGAGGGACGGGCCGCTGATCTGATCGCGGGGAACAACGTTTATGCCCATGTGCCAGATATCAACGATTTCACGGCGGGTCTGGCGGCAGCTTTGAAGCCCGAGGGGGTTATCACGTTGGAATTCCCGCATCTGATGCGGCTGGTGGAGTTCTGCCAGTTCGATACGGTGTATCACGAACACTTCTCGTATCTTTCGGCGCTGACGGTGGCGCGGATCTTCGGCGCAGCGGGATTGCGCGTCTTCGACATCGAGGAATTGCCGACGCATGGCGGGAGCCTTCGGGTATACGGATGCCATGTGGGGGCGTCGCATGCCGAGACGGATAGCGCGCGGGCAGTTCTGGAAGAAGAGCGGCGGCGGGGAATGGACGGGGCTGCGTTCTATACCGGTTTCCAGGCGCGGGCGGATGGGGTGAAGGACGGGCTGTTGCGGTTCCTGCTGGATGCGAAACGCGACGGGAAGACGGTTGCGGCCTATGGGGCGGCGGCGAAGGGGAACACGCTGTTGAACTATGCCGGAGTGAAGCCGGACCTGTTGCCATTCGTCTGCGATGCGGCACCGTCGAAACAGGGCAAGCTGATGCCGGGTAGCCACATCCCGATCCTGCCGCCTTCGGTGCTGGCGGAGCGGCGTCCGGATTATGTGGTGATCCTGCCGTGGAACATCGCGGATGAGGTGAGGCGGCAACTGGCCGACCTCGCGGCTCAGGGAACGCGTTGTGTCACGGCGGTGCCGGAGGTGCGGGTGGGATGAGTAATCGGATCGCCTATACCAAGCCTTCGATCACCGAGCTTGAGGTCGCCTATGCGACGGATGCCGCCCGGAACGGCTGGGGCGAGCGGTGCTATGATTACATCGTCAAGTTCGAGGCAGCCTTTGCCGCTCATCTGGGCGTGACCCATGCCATCGCGACGTCAAGCTGCACGGGTGCCTTGCACATGGGTATGGCCGCGCTGGGTATCGGATCCGGCGATGAAGTCATTCTTGCGGATACGAATTGGATCGCCTCGGCTGCGCCCATCGTGCATCTGGGGGCGACGCCGGTTTTTGTGGATATCGACCCTGTCAGTTGGTGCCTTAATCCGGATCGGGTGGAAGCTGCGATCACGCCGCGGACCAAGGCCATCCTTGCGGTGCATATCTATGGCAACCTCTGCGACATGGACCATTTGCAGGACATCGCGGATCGGCACGGGATCGCCTTGATCGAGGATGCCGCCGAGGCGATCGGATCGGTCTGGAAGGGGCGTCGGGCCGGGTCGATGGGGCGGTTCGGGGCGTTCTCATTTCACGGCACCAAGACGTTGACGACAGGCGAAGGCGGGATGTTCGTCACCTCTGATCCCGCGCTTTTTGAGCGGGTGCTGACGCTTTCGAACCACGGTCGGGCGCGGGGACAGACACGGCAGTTCTGGCCGGACGAGGTGGGTTTCAAATACAAGATGTCCAACATTCAGGCCGCGATAGGTCTCGCCCAAGTAGAACGGATCGAGGACCTCATAGCGCGCAAGCGGGCGATCCTGCAGGCCTACCGATCTCGGCTCGCACTGCATCAGGGTGTCGCCCTCAACCCCGAGCCGCCGGGAACCGAGAATGGAAGCTGGATGCCGACTGTCGTTTTCGACAGGGACCTTGGCATCACCCGCGAAGACCTGCAGGCAGCCTTCAAGACGGCGGACATCGATGCACGGGTGTTCTTCCACCCGTTATCTTCTCTGCCGATGTTCGACGATGTCGGCGGCAATGGCCACGCATGGGACATTCCCACGCGGGCAATCAACCTGCCCAGCTATCACGACCTTACGGATCAAGACATCGGCAGGGTCGTTTCCGTCATCGAAAGGCTGCTCTGACCCCTAACTGCGCGGCTTTGTGCCGGACGGGGCCCCGCGACATGCGTCAGGGGTCAACCATGGGGTAGGCCTGCAGAATTGCAGGCAGTTCTGCCGCAAAATCCCGTGACGGAACCCATCCCAGTTCTTCGTGCGTCGTCTCCCAGTCGAGCAACGGCACGAAACCGGAATGTTCGATGCTGATTTCCTCGTGGATGAGAGGCCGCTGCAGAATTTGCGACGACAGCTCGGCAATCCACGCCGTTACGACGGCATGGCTGTTCCCCAGGTGGTAGCGTTCTGCCGTCCCGCGCTCGACTATCGCCACGATGCCAGCGGCAGCATCCGCGATATGGAGCAGTTCAAGCTGCGCCGGACCCTGTGGAAAGCGATGGGTCCGGACGGGACGACCCGCTAGGATTGCATCGCGGAAGTTGCTGATGAATTTGGGCCTCGCGCATCCCGCCCCGTATAGCGCCGGAAGTCGGACGACCCGCGTCTCGAGGCTGCGGCTCGTCGCCGCGCATTCCACGAGTTCTTCTTGCAATGCTTTGATGATCCCCACGATCTCGGACGGTCGCCGCTTGGCATCCGGCCGCACCTTGCAGGGCATGGGCGTCTTGCCGAAGACGGCGCTGCAAGATACCAGAACAAAGGTTGCCCCCGTTGCAACGGCCGCGTCCATCACGTTCTTCTGCATATGCAAGGCTTCGCCCAACGCATTGTTGTTCGAGAATATCCTTGGATGCGCGAGGTGGATAACCGTTGAAGCGCCCTCTTCGTGCAGCCGGGCTGCCAGAAGCGCGGGCGAGTCTTTCAGGTCGAAGTCTCTTCTCCCCTGGAACGCAGCCGCGCGGTCGCCCAGTTTCTGGATGACCGCACTACCCAGCATTCCGGTCCCGCCTGTTACGGCTATCCTTCCACCACGCTTCGGCAGGGTTTCTTCCCCAAGCACGCGCCGCACGGTTTCAATCATCGAAACCTTGATCTCCGTTTCCCCGGTGCGTTCTATCACCTGCCGGATCGCAGCCGTGAATGGGATCGACCTGTATCTGGCAAGAATGCCCGCAGCGATGGCATTGCTGCGCGAGACGCCGAAGTCGCAGAGAACAAGCACGGTCCGACGCTCATGCAGGGCCGCCACGCCCTGCCGGATCAGGGCTTCGATCGAGGCAGGGTCATTCCCGGGCGCGTCGAGGAGATGCCGCACATCGATACGTATCGCGTCCGCGGGTGTGGACTGTTCCGCAGGACCGGTGCCAAGCTTTCCCTCGACGATCCACCGGATCATCGCAGGCCCGCCCCGGCCCCTACATCGGCGGAAACCTCATCCAGACTCCTCAGATACCAGCCAGCCTTGACCGCTAGCCCGGCTTTGGGCGCGAGGCCCAGAAGATGTCTCAGGAAATGGTCCAACTCATTGAAACCGGCCAGAGTTCGTAGATGTGTGCTTGCGGAAAATCGCGGGTTGATCTCGAATGGAATGAACCTTCCCTGCCCGTCGACCCGCCCCTGTACATTCAGCGGGCCGCGACTGCCCATCGCCTCGGCAATCTGGCGGGCCGCGCTGCATATCTCCGGAAACGCTTCGATCCTTCCCTGCGAATACCCGCTCGAGATCAGATAGTCCTTGCCGCGCGACATGACGGAAAGCTTCGCGTTGAAGACACGCCGCAACGCGATGACGCCTTGCGTGTTCCCGCTCCGATCTGCGAGGACGCCGACCGTGTACTCGCCGTTTTCTTCGGGGATGTACTCCTGTGCGATTGGCGACAGTCCGTTCCGCAGCAGATAAGTTACATAGACCGCCGCCTCGTCCACGCTTCGCGCAAAGAAGACAAAGCTGCTTCCACCCGAATCCTTCGACGGTTTGACCACGCAGGGCATCGGAAAGTCCTGCAGATCGGCAACAAGGGCAATCGCGCGGGTGACAGGAATTGCGATGCCTAGTTCTGCGAGACGGGCAAAGCATGCGCCCTTGTCGCCGGCAATGCGGACGACCTCTGGGTCGTTCTGGGCAAGCGCGATTCCCGCCGCATGGAACCGATCCGTCGCGCCGGCTAGCAGCTTCGCCGGTGCCTCGCCTCCGGGTATGATGGCACGTACATCCCGTGCTATAGCGATGGCCAGAACGCTTTCGATGTAGCTGTCCGGGTCGGCTACGAATGTCGCGTCAAAGCGGCTGTCGAAATGACCATAGGCCATGGGGTTGATGTCGCACCCGATCACGCGATAGCCGCCCGCGGCCCGCAACGATTTCGCGATCTCCGTCCCGAGTGAAGCGCCCGCAATACCCGCGATCAGAACAGGTATGTTCTCTTCCGGCTTCATAGAAAGAAGAACTCTCTGGGGCGACGGTGCAGGGCTGCGACCCCTTCGATGATGCTGCGCGCGTCCTTGGGGTTCAGCCCGACATAGACGATGCCCGCATCTTGGGGAACCGCATCCGGCGGAAGGATTGGCACCCCCAGAAGATCCCGCCCCTGTCGATAGGGATTCGCGTCCAGAAACGCTTTGATCCGGCTGCGGTCGTGAAGAGTCAGCGCCACAAACATCCCGTACACGCCGCTGCCATAGATGACTGCCGGTCCATCCGGGTGATCCTCTTCAAAATCAGCGATGCGTGCCGCTATGTCCGACCAGGTATGGGCAACGTCGCGCGCGCCCTTAAGGATCGGCTCAAGGTTCTCCTCGCTGCGGAAGATGCCTTCTGTCATCGTCTCTGGTCGTGTAGCGATCACGATGAAGGCAGCACGATGCGTCGTGTCGTCGATGACCACATCGGTATAACCCGCGCCCTCGAACAGTCGCCGCAGTGAGGCGCCAGAGAAGTGCTGCGCATGGTCGATCACGACCAGATCGCTGATGTTGCGGTACATGTTGGGGATGACGACATGCACCTTCCCGCCCGGACGTACGACTTCGGCGATCTGGCGGACGAAACCGCACGGGTCGGCGCTATGTTCAAGCGCAAAGAACGAAAGCACGAGATCCATCCCACCCTGCCACCCGTCGGGAAGCGAATAGGGCGCCTGATTGGCTTTCGGCACGAACCTGTCCCACAAGGTGCAGTAGATGTCGCTGACGTCGAAGGTGTAGGGAACGATCCCCGGGTGCTTGCCCACCAGCAGTGACAATGTCCGCGCCTTGCCGCAGCCATAGTCCAGAATCTTCAACCCGTCGGTCAGTTCGTGGAGCCGTTCTACGGAGTCGGCTTGGTGCTGTGATCTGAACAGGCAGGCCCCGTCGGGTTGTACCGAGTAGATGTCGTCCTCTTCCGCATTGCTCAGCTGGAAGCTGTATCCCGTGTCGTAATACGACGCGATGTCTTCCAGCGGCGGCGTCTGCACATGCGAGCATTCGAGGCACAGTGCAGCCGAGGTCAGGGTCAGGTCATTTGGCCGCTGCGCAAGTGTAAATCCGATCCCGCGGGATGCGAACATCTCTTCCAGTCTGGGCGATCCGCATATGCAGCATACCTGCCGAGGAGAAGCCATGTACTCCGCTCCCACCGCTTAGGCCTTCACGCGCCGAAGGTAGCCGCCCGGAGACGACGACATGACGAGCTTGCCGTTCATCACAGGGTCGACTTCATAGGCATCGGTTTCACTAAGATAGGTCCTGACGGCCGAAAGCGGTTCGTTGCCGCGCGACCACAACTTGGAGCGATCCTTCGGCGCCTCTTCTTCGGTCAGGTGTCCGACCATCGTGTCCGCAACGATCAAGTAGCCGCCTTCCGTCACGAGGTCACCGTAAGCGCGGCATTCGGCAAGGACGTGGTCATAGGAATGGTCACTGTCGAGGACCGCCATCACCCTCGCGTTCGGAGGGATGAGGGCGCGAACTTTTGCCAGGGTCTCTTCTGAAACCGAGGACCCCTCGACGAGATGGATGCGCCCGGCCAGGGGATGGGATTCGATCGCCGACCGGTTGTGCGCACGTATATCAATGTCCACGCCGATCACGCTGCCCTCGCCAATCGCCTGCAGCAGCGTCGCCATGAATATGACCGACCCACCGCGCGCGACGCCTGTTTCGATGATGACATCGGGCTTGAACGCCCAGATGACTTCCTGCGTGGCCATCACATCGGCCGGCAACTGGATGATCGGAACGCCAAACCACGTCCATTGATAGGCATAGGCATGACGGTTCAGGTCGATGATCAGCTGCTTCGATGCTTCGAATACCGCTGTGTCCTCGCCCAGTTCGAGCGCCTTTGCCCGTTGGAATTCCGCGAACTCCTTCCGGTCGTCCTTTGCACCTGTCATGGAGATCTACTCGTTGCCTGCCATCCGACCTCGACTGCTAAAGGTCTAGCCGTTCGATGTCCATACTGGCCTTGCCCGCATGGGCGGCGCCACACCGCGTTAGTGGTGCGCTTTCTGGTGTTTGCCTTTGCGAATGATCCAGCAAGCGGCTACTAGGATGCTCGTTCGGGCCACGACTGCCAGCACGGAAGACAAGCAATGAAACGCGCACTCATCACCGGGATCACCGGGCAGGACGGGTCCTATCTGGCGGAGTTCCTGCTGGACAAGGGTTATGAGGTGCACGGGATCAAGCGGCGGGCGTCGCTGTTCAACACCGGTCGGATCGACCACATCTATCAGGACCCGCACAATCCGAACCCCAAGCTGAAGCTGCATTACGGCGATCTGACGGATACGTCGAACCTGACCCGCATCCTGCGGGAGGTGGAGCCGGACGAGGTCTATAACCTTGGTGCGCAGTCGCATGTGGCGGTCAGCTTCGAGGCGCCGGAATACACTGCGGACGTGGATGCCATCGGGACCCTGCGGCTGCTCGAGGCGATCCGCTTCCTTGGGTTCGAGAAGAAGACGCGGTTCTATCAGGCCTCCACCTCGGAGCTTTACGGTCTGGTGCAGGAAGTGCCGCAGCGCGAGACGACGCCGTTCCATCCGCGCAGCCCCTATGCGGTGGCGAAGATGTACGCCTACTGGATCACGGTGAATTACCGCGAGGCTTACGGGCTTTATGCCTGCAACGGCATCCTCTTCAACCACGAGAGCCCGCGCCGGGGCGAGACATTCGTGACGCGCAAGATCACGCGCGGGCTGGCCAATATCGCGCAGGGGCTGGAGGATTGCCTGTACATGGGCAACATCGACGCGCTGCGGGACTGGGGTCATGCGAAGGACTATGTCCGGATGCAGTGGATGATGCTGCAGCAGGACGCGCCCGAGGATTTCGTGATCGCGACGGGGGTGCAGTATTCGGTGCGGCAGTTCATCGAATGGAGTGCCGCCGAACTGGGGATCAGGCTGCGTTTCGAAGGGGCGGGCGTGGACGAGGTGGCCGTGGTCGAGGCGGTCACGTCGAACCATGCGCCCGCGGTGAAGCCCGGGCAGGTCGTGCTGCGGATCGACCCGCGCTATTTCCGGCCGGCCGAGGTGGAGACGCTGCTGGGCGATCCGGCGAAGGCGAAGGAAAAGCTGGGCTGGACGCCGCAGATCACCGCGCAGGAGATGTGCCGCGAGATGGTGGCCGAGGACCTGAAGACCGCGCGGCGGCACCGGCTGCTGAAGGAGCACGGGTTGGATCTGCCCGTTTCGCTGGAAGGGTAGGGCGATGAAGGGGGCGATGCTCGCGCTGGCGGCCGGGGTGGAGAAACTGGCCTGCAAGGTGCAGGGCAAGGGCAGCGGGTCGCATTCCATCGCGCGAGAGGTTGCTGTGCTTGCGGGACTGGCGGGCGGGACGCCACGGTTGGCGCTGGATATCGGCGGCAATGTCGGGGACTATTCGGCGGGGCTGAAGGCGCGGTTTCCGGCGCTGGACCTGCATGTGTTCGAACCGTCTTCGGTGAACATCGCAAAGCTGCGGGCGCGGTTCGGGGCGGGGTCGGGTGTGACCGTCGTGCCGTTCGCCGTGTCGGACCGTGCAGGCGAGGCGCCGATCTATTCCAACGCGCCCGGTTCGGGGCTGACCAGCCTGTCGATGCGCAGGCTGGACCATCTGGGGATCCCCTTTGCGGAGCAGGAGGTCATCCGCACATTGCGGATCGAGGATTATTGGCGTGATGCGCTGGGCGGGCGGGCGATCGACCTTGTGAAGATCGATATCGAAGGGCACGAATTGGCAGCGTTGCAGGGGTTCGGGGGGGCCCTGTCCGCCGTGCGGGCCGTGCAGTTCGAGTTCGGCGGCGCGAATATCGACACGCGGACCTATTTCCGTGACTTCTGGTATCTGTTCACGGAAGCGGGGTTCGACCTGTTCCGGATCACGCCGTTTGGCCCGCAGCGGCTGGGCCGATACCGTGAACGGGACGAGTTCTTTTCGACGACGAATTACGTCGCCGTGCGCCGCGCCTGAGGCGGGGGCGAAAGGAGAGGCGGATGAAGGTCTTTGTGGCGGGCCATAGGGGCATGGTCGGCAGCGCGATCCTGCGGCGGTTGCAGGCACAGGGTGTGGGCACCGTGACGCGGAGCCGGGCCGAGCTTGACCTGACGGATCAGGCGGCAGTGCGCGGGTTCCTGCAGGCAGAGCGGCCGGATGCGGTGATCCTTGCGGCGGCAAAGGTGGGGGGCATCCATGCCAACAACAGCTATCCGGCGGATTTCATCTACGAAAACCTGATGATGGAATGCAATGTGATCCACCAGAGCTTTGCAGCCGGCGTGCGGCGGCTGCTGTTCCTTGGATCGTCCTGCATCTATCCCCGCGCCGTGGCGCAGCCGATGGCGGAAGAGGCGCTGCTGACCGGCGTTCTCGAGCCGACGAACGAACCCTATGCAATTGCCAAGATCGCGGGGATCAAGCTGTGCGAAAGCTACAACCGCCAGCACGGCACGGATTACCGGTCGGTGATGCCCACCAACCTGTACGGGCCGGGCGACAATTTCCATCCGGCCAACAGCCATGTGATGCCCGCGATGATGCGCAGGTTCCACGAGGCGGTGCAGGAGGGGCGGGACGAGGTGGTGGTCTGGGGCACGGGCACGCCACGGCGGGAATTCCTGCATGTGGACGACATGGCCGAAGCCAGCCTTTTCGTGATGAACCTCGACCGGGCGGCTTATGAGGCGAAAACGCAACCGATGCTGAGCCATATCAACGTGGGCACGGGCGAGGATGTGTCGATCCGTGAACTGGCCGGGATGCTGGCCGAGGTGACGGGCTTCCGTGGGCGGCTGGTCTTTGACAGCAGCAAGCCGGACGGGACGCCTCGGAAGCTGATGGATGTGTCGCGGCTGGCGGCGATGGGCTGGCGGGCGCGGACAGGGCTGCGCGAGGGGATCGAAGGCACCTATCGCTGGTTCCTTGCGAATGCCGATGGCCTGCGCGAGGCCTGAGCGATGCGGGTGGCGGGCTTTGTGATCCATCTGGCGCGGGCGGAAGGGCGGCGTGGCCATGTCGCGGCGCTGCGGCACCAGTCGCCCGTGCCCGTGGAGGTGATCGACGCCGTGGATGGCGCGACGCTGGACGAGGCTGCGGTGCG
>AYNO01000129.1 GCA_000500915.1 Rhodobacter sp. CACIA14H1 | reverse complement strand
ATGGGCGCCATCTTCGGCGCCGGGGTGGGGCTGGCGCTCTACCCGGTCGAGACGCGCTGGGTGTTTCCGCTGATGGTTGTGGCGGGGGTGTTCGGCGGGTGGCTGTGGGCGATGATCCCGGCCATCCTGAAGACGCGGTTCAACACGAATGAAATCCTCGTGTCGCTGCTGCTGGTCTATGTGGCGCAGAACATCCTTGCGTCGATGTCCATCGGCCTGCTGCGCAATCCCGAGGGCGGCGGCTTTCCGGGCAGCCGGAACCTGAGCCAGATACCGGCCATGTCCAACCCCGAGCTGATCCCCGGGACGGGGATGCATTGGGGGGTCATCATGGCCTTCGTCGTGGTGATCGCGGCCTATGTGATGTTGCAGCGGCACATCCTCGGCTTCCAGATCAAGCTGGCGGGGCAGGCGCCGAAGGCGGCGCGGTTCGCGGGGGTCAGCCCGTCGCGGCTGGTCATCCTGTGCATGGGGATTTCCGGTGCGCTGGCGGGCATGGCGGGGCTGTTCGAGGTGGCGGGGCCGTCGGGGCAGATCAGCATCGATTTCAACGTGGGCTACGGGTTCACGGCGATCATCGTGGCCTTCCTTGGCCGGTTGAACCCCGTGGGTATCCTGCTGGCGGGGCTGCTGATGGCGCTGACCTATATCGGGGGGGAGCTTGCGTCCTTCATGCTGTCGCTGCCGGCCGCGGCGATACAGGCCTTTCAGGGGATGCTGCTGTTCTTCCTGCTGGCCGTTGACCTGCTGACGAATTACCGCATCCGGTTTGGCACCAGAAAAGAGGTGGCGTGATGAATTTCGGCGGGATCGTTCCGGAAGTCCTGATCGCGTCGCTGATGGTGGCGTCGGTGCCCATCATCCTTGCCGCCATCGGCGAGCTGGTGGTGGAGAAGGCGGGTGTCCTGAACCTCGGGGTCGAGGGGATGATGATCATGGGCGCGATCTGCGGCTTTGCCACGGCGGTGGGGACGGGAAATCCCTATCTGGGCTTTGCCGGAGGGGCGCTGGGGGCGGCGGCGCTGAGCCTTGTCTTTGCCGTGCTGACGCAGGTCTTCCTTGCCAACCAGGTGGCGACGGGGCTGGCGCTGACGCTGTTCGGGCTGGGGCTGTCGTCGCTGATCGGGCAGGGCTATGTGGGGATCAAGCCGCCCGCGACGGGGGATGTGCCGCTGGGGCCGCTGGAGGACATACCCTTCTTCGGCACGGTGCTGTTCAGCCATGACTGGGTGGTCTATCTGTCCATCGCCGTGGTCGCGGGGGTCTGGGCCGTCCTGAAGTTCACGCGCATCGGCCTGATCCTGCGGGCGGTGGGCGAAAGCCACGATGCCGCCCATGCGCTGGGCTACAAGGTGGTGCGCATCCGGGTGCTGGCCATCCTGTTCGGGGGGGCGATGGCGGGGCTGGGCGGGGCCTATGTCAGCCTGATCCGGGTGCCGCAATGGACCGACGGGATCACGGCGGGCGCGGGGTGGATCGCGCTGGCGATCGTGGTCTTTGCCAGCTGGAAACCGTGGCGGGTCCTGCTGGGTGCCTATTTGTTTGGCGGCATCACCGTCCTTCAGCTTAATCTGCAGGCGGCCGGTGCGACTATACCTGTGGAATACTTGTCGATGAGTCCGTATCTGATAACCATCCTCGTGCTGGTCATCATGTCCTCTGGCAAGGGCAAGGCGGCGCTGAACGCGCCGGCCTCGCTGGGCCAGAACTTCCATGCCTCGCGCTGAGGCCAATTCAACCGGGGTCGCTGCCGACCCCGCAACCGGGAGCAAGAAATGAAGAGAAGAACGATCCTGAAGGGCGGCGCCGCGCTGGGCTTCGCCTCGATGCTGGGGGGGAAGATGGCCCTTGCGCAGGGGCTGGAGAAGGTGAAGGCGGGCTTCGTCTATGTCGGTCCCATCGGGGATGGCGGCTGGACCTTCCAGCATCATCAGGGCGCACTGGCCGTGCAGGAAGCCTATGGCGACAAGGTCGAGATCGTGTGGCAGGAAAACGTGCCGGAAGGCGCGGATGCCGAGCGCGTGCTGACCCAGATGGCGCTGTCGGGCTGCAACATCATCTTCACCACCTCCTTCGGTTTCATGGACCCGACCAATGCGGTCGCCGCGAAGTTCCCGGACATCAAGTTCGAACATGCGACGGGCTACAAGCGCGACCATGCGAACGTGTCCACTTATAACGCGCGCTTCTACGAAGGCCGCGCGGTGCAGGGCCACATCGCGGGCAAGATGACCAAGACGAACAAGATCGGCTACATCGCGTCCTTCCCGATCCCGGAAGTCATCATGGGGATCAACAGCTACTACCTGCACGCCAAGAAGGCGAACCCGGCGGTGGAACTGTCCATCGTCTGGGCCTTCACCTGGTTCGATCCGGCGAAAGAGGCCGATGCGGCCAAGGCGCTGATCGATCAGGACGTGGACGTGATCGCGTCGCACACGGACTCCACTGCGCCGCTGGCCGAGGCTGCCAAGACCAACGGGGCCGTGATCGGCTTCGGTCAGGCGTCGGACATGGCGGAATACAAGCCGTCGCCGCGCGTGTCGTCGATCATCGACAACTGGGCGCCCTATTACGTCAAGCGCGTGGGTGCGCTGCTGGACGGGACCTATGCGCAGCTTGACGCTTGGGAAGGGATCGCGGGCGGCGAGGTCGAGATCGGCGAGATCACCGATGCCGTGCCGGCGGATGTGAAGGCCGAGGCCGAGGCGATGCGCGATGCCATCGCAGCGGGGACCTATCACCCCTTCACCGGCCCGATCAACAAGCAGGACGGTTCGGCATGGCTGGCCGAAGGCGCCACCGCGCCGGATGGCGACCTGCTGGGCATGATGTTCTATGTCGAGGGGATCACGGGCGAAATCCCGTCCTGATCCTTTGCGGATACGACTTCGGGGGGCCTGCCGACCGGCGGGCCCCTTTGTCTTTCCGCGTAGGGTGCGCCATGGCGCACCCTACCCTGTGGCGGTGCGGTGCGGCAGTCTGTCAGGTGGCGGCGGGGGTTTTCCCGTCATTCTGGCGGGGCGGTCCGGCAGGTGTCGCTGAGCGCCTTTCCAAGCGGGGCGGGGCGTGGCAGGAAGGGCGGCATGAGGACGGATTTCCCCCTTGCCTTCGGGTGCATGCAATTCGGCGGACGGGCCGACGAGGCCGCGTCGCGGGCCATGTATGACATGGCGCGGGCAGCTGGTATCGTGGAGTTCGATACCGCTTTCGGCTATACCGACGGGGCGTCGGAGCGGTTGCTGGGCCGGTTCGCCAGAGGGGATGACGCGGTCCGGATCGCCACCAAGGTGGGATACGAGGGCGGCGCGGGGCGGGCCAATCTGGCGGCGCAGTTTTCCCAGAGTCTGCAACGGCTTGGGGTGGAGCGGGTGGACCTGCTGTATCTGCACCGTTTTGATCCTGCGACATCGCTGGACGAGACGTTTTCGCTGTTTGCCGAGTGGCAGCAGGCGGGGCGGATCGCACGGATCGGGGTGTCGAATTTCGCCGCCTGGCAGGTGATGAAGGCGCAGGCGGTGCTGGCGCGGTTCGGGAGCCGGGTCGATGTCATCCAGCCGATGTACAACCTTGTGAAGCGGCAGGCGGAGGTGGAGATCCTGCCGATGTGCGCCGATCAGGGGATCGCGGTCAGGGCCTATTCGCCCTTGGGCGGGGGGCTGCTGACCGGGAAATATGCCGGCGGGCAGGGCGGGCGGCTGGTCGAGGATGCGCGGTACCGGGCGCGCTATGCCCCGCCCGCGATGCATGAGGCGGCGGCGGGTCTGGCCGCGCTGGCGGCGGAGGTCGGGGTGCATCCGGCGACGCTGGCGGTGGCCTGGGTGATGGGGTGTCCCGTCGCGCCGGTGATACCGTTGATATCGGCGCGGGATGCGGAGCAGCTTGCGCCGTCGCTGGCGGCGGCGGGGTTTGCGATGGATGCGGCGCTGCGGGCGCGGTTGACGGCGCTGTTCCCCGCGCCCCCGCCCGCGACGGACAGGATCGAGGAAGCATGAGCGATTTCATCATCATAGGCGGCGGGATCGCAGGCGTTTCGGCGGCGGCGCGGCTGTCGGAACTGGGGTCGGTCACGGTTCTGGAGGCGGAGGGGGCGCTGGCGCACCATGCCTCGGGGCGGAGTGCGGCGCTGTACGAGCCGCGCTATGGTGCGCCTGCCGTGGTGGAGCTGTCGCTGGCATCGGAAGGGCATTTCCGGGCGGCGGAGCATGTGCTGTCGCCGCGGGGGTTGATGAGCGTGGCGAAGGCGGACCAGCGCGAGGCTTTTGACGCGGAAGTGCGGGATTTCCAGTTGGAGGAAATCTCCGTCGCGGCGGCGCGGGAGGTGGTGCCGGTGCTGAATCCCGATGTCGTGGCCTTTGCCGCCGTGGCGGACCATGCCTGGGACATCGACACGGACCTGCTGCTTCAGGGCTTTGCCCGCGAGGCGAAGGGGCGGGGCGCGCAGATCGTGACGGGGGCGCGGGTGAGCGCGGTGTCGCGGGGCGGCGAGGGCTGGCAAGTCGTTACGCCGCAAGGGGAATTCACCGGGCGCGTTTTGGTCAATGCGGCGGGGGCCTGGGTGGATCAGGTGGCCGTCATGGCCGGGGTGGGGCCTTTGGGGTTCCGTCCGCTGCGGCGGTCGATGGCGCGGATTCCGGCGCCGGGCGGGCATGATATCAGCCGCTGGCCGATGATCTTCGGCGCGGGGGAGGCGTGGTATGCCAAGCCGGATGCGGGCGCCTTGATCGTGTCGCCTGCCGAGGAGGACCCGCAGGAGCCGCATGATGCCTGGGCCGATGACATGGTGCTGGCCGAGGGGCTGGCGCGGTACGAGGAGATGGTGACGGAGCCCGTGACGCGGTTGATTTCCAACTGGGCGGGGCTGCGCACCTTTTCGCCGGACCGCGTTCCGGTGATCGGGCGTGACCGCCAAGTGCCTGATTTCTTTTGGCTGGCCGGTCAGGGCGGATATGGATTCCAGACCTGTCCGGCGGCGAGCCGTCTGGTGGCCGACCTGATCGGGGGGCGGCAGACGGAGCTTTCGGCGGGGCTGGTGGCGGCGCTGGATCCGGCCCGCTTCGCATAACATTCAAGAAGTTGAATATATTTGATCTGGATCAAGGCGGGCCGGCCCGCTGCCGGTCCATGGCTGCATCAGAAGGAGATGCAGCATGGCTTACAAGGAAAAGATTTCGGACATGCGGCGGGAAATCCGCGCGATGAACCGGTTGATCCCCGAAACGGCGGCGGGATTCGCCGCGCTGTCCGGTGCGGTGAAGGAGAATGGACCGCTTTCGTTAATGGAAAAGGAATACGTCGCGCTGGGGATCGCCATCTCGCAACGTTGCGAGCCCTGCATCAATTTCCATGTGGAGGCGTTGATGAAGGCAGGTGCCACGCGGGAGGCGCTGGGGGATGTGCTGGGGATGTGCATCCAGATGGGCGGGGGGCCGGCGCTGATGTATGCGGCCCATGCGCTGGCCTGCTGGGACGAGCTGGCGGCGCCTGCGGTGGCGGCGGAATAGCGGGCATCGTGACGTTGCGTCCCGGCGCGGGCCGGGCGCGGCTTGAACGTTGAGGTTGTGGCGGGGGCGGCCTTATCCTGTACCGGTCGTAGCGTACAGGGAGGAGTTCCGATGCTTGCAGGACGGTCTTGGGATGACTGGATCAAGCAATATGCCAAAAGCCACCAGAACCGCTGGAACCAGCTGACCCACAGCATCGGGATTCCGATGATCGTGGTGTCGATCGTGCTGTTCCTGCTGGCGCCCTTTGTGGCGGGGCTGTGGAAGCTGGCGGCGCTGCTGTTCGTGGTCGGCTGGATCTTGCAGTTCGTCGGCCATGCGATCGAGGGGAAGCCGCCGGAATTCCTGTCGGACTGGCGGTTCCTGCTGGTCGGGACGCGCTGGTGGGTGGCCAAGGTGACGGGCCGCCTGCGCTAGGGGTTCGGCGCAGAAGCGGGTGGCCAAGAGGGGGGATCGGCTGGCATAGTGGGGCGATCAGGAAAGGTCGTCCGATGCGTCATCCCCTTGCCCTTGCAGTGTTATTCTCGGTTCTTCTGGCGGCCTGCGGCGGGCCTGCGCCTGCGCCTTCCGGCGCGGGTGGCGGACCGGAGTTGCGGTTGAGCAAGGCGAATTTCGGGGATGCGGACCCTGCCAGTTTCGGGCCGAGGGGGCCGGAGGGGCACCCTGTCCACGGCATCGACGTGTCGCGGTTCCAGACGCAAATCGACTGGTGGACGGCGCGGGAGAACGGGGTGAACTTCGCCTTCATCAAGGCGACGGAGGGCGGCGACCTGCTGGACCCGATGTTCCGCGACCATTGGCGCGGCGCGGGGCGGGCGGGGGTGCCGCGGGGGGCCTATCACTTCTTCTACCATTGCCGTCCGGCGGCGGAGCAGGCGGCGTTCTTCATCCGCAACGTGCCGCGCAGCGCGGATGCGCTGCCGCCGGTGCTGGACATGGAATGGACGCCGTTTTCGCCCACCTGCACCATCCGCCGCGCCCCCGAGGTGATACGGGCCGAGGCGAAGGTCTTTCTGGACATCGTCGAGGCGCATTACGGCAAGCGGCCGATCATCTATTCCACCGTCGATTTCTATAAGGAAAACCAGATGTGGCGGGTGGGGAACTATCCGTTCTGGCTGCGGTCCGTCGCGGCGCATCCCGACGAGGTCTATGGCGGCCGGCATTGGACGTTCTGGCAATACACCTCGACCGGCCTGATTCCCGGGGTGGCGGGCGAGGTGGATATCAACGTCTTCGACGGTAACGAAGCGCAATGGGCGGCGTTTGTCGGGGGTGGGGCGGTCTGACACGGGCTGTCTGCCGCACGCTGCGTTAATTCTGCGGTTTTCCAACGGGTTGGGGTTGCATCGGCTGTGCCGGATGTTGTGCCGCGTTCTGTGCCGCAAACTGTCAGCACGCAGCGGGCGGCGGATTAACGGACGGGGGTGCGTTAACCGCGTTCCGGCACGGGGGACGAATCGGCTGGCGCCCCGGCGCAGGGCCGGGGCGCGGGGGCGTCATGCGCGCCGTGCCACGGGTGCGGCGATGCCATTGTTGCCGAGCATGGCGCTGATCTGCTGCATGAGGTCCGCAGGCAGGCCCGCCAGATCCAGCCCGCCGGTCGGGGTGGCGGATTTGCGGAGCTGGAACTGCGCCAGCGAGTCGCGCATGGCGTTCGAGGAGGCCTGAAGCTCTGCCGCGCCGGAGGCGAGCTGTTCGGCCTGTCCGCTGGTGGCGGTGGCGGAATTCGCCACCTCGCCGATGGCCTTGGTGATCTGGGCCACGGCGCGGGCCTGTTCGTCGCCCGACGAGGCGATGGTGCCGACGAGGGTTTCCACTTCGGCGATGTCATGGGCGATGCGGTCGAAGGCGCGGCGCGTGTCATCGGCGATGGCGACGCCGGAGGCGACGCGGGAGGTCGCATCCTCGATCAGGTCGCCGCTTTCGCGGGCGGCGCGGGCGGAGCGTCCGGCAAGGTTGCGGACTTCCTGCGCGACGACGGCGAAGCCGCGTCCGTATTGGCCGGCCCGTGCCGCCTCGACAGCCGCGTTGAGGGCGAGGAGGTTGGTCTGGAAGGCGATTTCGTCGATGACCTTGATGATCTTGGCGATGTCGTCCGAGGAGGCGCGGATCGCCTCCATCGCCTGCACCATGCCGATGACCTTTTCCTGCCCCTCGCGCGTGGCGGCAGAGGCAGAGGAGGCGCGGTGGCTGGCCAGTTTGGCGCTGCCCGCATTGGCGCGGACCTGCGCATCGGTTTCTTCGGCGGAGGAGGAGATTTCGTCCACCGAGGCGCTGGCGATCTGGGCGTTCATGGCGAGGGCCTGCGAGGAAGAGGCGATCTGCGCGATGGTGGCGGTGGAGGTCTGCACCTGGCTGCCGATGTCGGACAGCGTGCGGTTCAGGCCGGAGAAGGCGCGTTCGAACGCCTCGGCGACGAGGCGGAATTCGCCGGGGAAGGAGGCGATGTCGATGCTGCGGTCGAGACGGCCATCGACGATGTCCTGCGACATGGCCTGGATTTCGCTGACGGTGTGGCGGAAGGCGTCGCGGACCCCGTCCATGGCCGTGTTGATGAAGGCGCGGTCGCCGGTGAAGCGTTCGAGCGCGTAGCCGAATTCGCCACGGGCATAGGCTTCGACGCAGGAGATGATCTTGCGCTTGGTGGCGATGTGGTCGCGGACCATCTGGTTGATCGCCTCGGTCGCGGCGGCATAGGTGGGGTTGAAGGGCGTGGTGTCGATATATTCGTGGATGCGGCCTTCGGTGTGGTCCTGTGCCATCCGGTTGATCGAGGAGATCAGCGTTTCGAGCTGGCGGGCGTATTCGGTGCTTTCGGTCATGTCCTGCCATTCGACGAAAAGCCCCGTCACCTTGCCCTGCGCGTTGCGGTGGGGAATGGCGCGGAAGGCGAGGCGGCGGCCGCCGATCGTGAACTTGCCGTCATGCGGCTGGGCGAGGTCGGACATCAGGCGGCGCTGGTAGGCCGGGTTGCGGTGGAAGAGGTCGATGGGTTTGCCGACCACGTCACGCGCCACGAAATGCGGGAGGTCGCGGCGGATGTCGTCCTCGATCGTTTCGAACATGCGGTAGGCGGCTTCGTTGGCGAAGCGGATGACCATGTCCGGGTCGGCGATCATCACGGGGTTGGTCAGGCTGTCCAGCACGGGGGCGAGCGAGAATTGGGAGACGAAGCCGGCATCGGTCAGGTTGGCGGCGGTATCGCTGGTCTTTGTCGTCATGGTTCTTCCCCGAACGGACTTGCACAAGGAACTATGGTCCCGAGGGGAAAGACGGCTGTGCTGCGGGGATGTTGAGGGTGGGGGGGGAAGAGTCGTTAAAATACCAGAAGGATAGGTTTGCGATTCATGGAAAAAGGGCCGGAAGCGGGTGCTTCCGGCCCTTTCGTTGCGGTTCTGGACGGGTCAGCCGTCGATGCGGATGCGGGCGTTCGAGGGGTCGAAGGGGCTGTCCTCGGTCACCACGGCGTCCCATTCCTGGCGCAGCATCTTGACCTTCAGCTTGGTGCCCGGCTCGGCCAGATCGGGGCGGACATAGCCCATGCCGATCTGTTTGCCGAAGGCCACGGACCAGCCGCCCGAGGTGAGGCGTCCGACCTTTTCGCCGTTCAGGAGGATGGCTTCCTTGCCCCACGGGTCGGCGTCGGAGGGGCCGTCGATCAGCAGGGTCACGCATTTCGACCGGATGCCGGTATCCAGCATCTTCTGCTTGCCGCGGAAGTCCTTGGACAGGTCCACGAAGCGGTCGAGCGCGGCTTCCAGCGGGGTCGCGTCGCGGCCCAGTTCGTTGCCGAAGGCGCGGTAGGATTTTTCCTGCCGCAGCCAGTTCTGCGCGCGGGCGCCGACGCCCTTGAGCCCGTGCTTTTCGCCGACGGACCAGATCAGGTCCCAGAGGTAGCGGCCGAATTCGATGGGATAGTGGAGTTCCCAGCCGAGTTCGCCCGTGTAGGCCACGCGGACGGCGCGGACGGGGCACATGCCCAGTTCGATGTCGCGGTAGGAGAGCCACGGGAAGCGCTTGTTCGACAGGACGGTGTCGGGGTTGGCGTCTTTCACGATGTCCTTCAGCAGGGCGCGGGCGTTGGGGCCGGCAAGGGCGAAGACGCCCCATTGCGTGGTGATGTCGTGGACGTCGATGTAGCCGCCGCCATTGGCCATCCAGTCCTCGGCCGACTTGATCAGGAAGTCGGCGTCATAGGCCGTCCATGCGCCGGCGGAGATGAGGTAGTACTCGTTCTCTTTCAGGCGGACGATGGTGTATTCGGTGCGGGTCGTGCCGTGGTCGGTCAGCGCGTAGGTCAGGTTGATCCGGCCCACGTTCGGCAGCTTGTTGCAGGTGAAGTGGTCGAGGAAGGCCGTGGCGCCGGGGCCGCGCACGAGGTGTTTGGTGAAGGCCGAGGCGTCGATGATGCCCACGGTGTTGCGCACCGCTTGCGCTTCGGCTTCGGCGAAGGGCCACCATGTGCCGCGGCGGAAGGAGCGGCCGTCATGGTCGAAGCTGGCGGGGGCGTCCTTGGGGCCGTAGTAGTTGGGGCGTTCCCAGCCGTTCACCTGCCCGAATTGTGCGCCCATCTCTTTCTGCCGGTCATAGGCCGGGGCGGTGCGGAGGGGGCGGCAGGCTTCGCGTTCCTCGTCCGGGTGGTGCAGGATGAAGACGTGTTCGTAGCATTCCTCGTTCTTGCGGGCGGCATATTCGGTGGTCATCCAGTTGCCGTACCGCTTGGGGTCGAGGGAGGCCATGTCGATTTCGGCTTCGCCTTGGGTCATCATCTGGGCGAGGTAGTAGCCGGTGCCGCCTGCGGCGGTGATGCCGAAGGAGAAGCCTTCCGCGATCCACATGTTGCGCAGGCCGGGGACGGGGCCGACCAGCGGGTTGCCGTCGGGGGTGTAGCAGATCGGGCCGTTGTAATCGTCCTTGAGGCCCACGGTTTCCGAACTGGGCAGGCGGTGGATCATGGACATGTATTCCGCCTCGATCCGTTCGAGGTCGAGCGGGAAGAGGTCGGCGCGGAAGGACTCCGGCACGTCATAGAGGAAGCGGGCGGGGGCGTTGCGTTCGTAGGGGCCGAGGATCCAGCCGCCGCGTTCTTCGCGGACGTACCATTTGGCGTCGGCGTCGCGCAGGACGGGGTGCTGCGGGTTGGTCTTGCGCCATTCGACCAGCGCGGGGTCGGGTTCGGTGACGATGTACTGGTGTTCGACCGGGATCGCGGGGATCTTGATGCCGAGGAGCCGCGCAGTGCGCTGGGCGTGGTTGCCGGTGGCGGTGACGACATGTTCGGCGTGGATGTCGTAGGTTTCTTCCGTGGGCAGGAGGTTGCCGCCCTTGTCCTCCATCCGCGTGACGGAGACGATCCATTCGGAGCCGGTCCAGCGGTAGCCGTTCACCTGGATCTTGCGTTCGATCGTGGCGCCGAGTTGCCGTGCGCCCTTGGCCATGGCCTGCGTCACGTCGGCCGGATTGATGTAGCCGTCCTGCGGGTGGTAGAGTGCGCCGACGAGGTCTTCGGTGCGGACGAGGGGCCAGCGGTCCTTGATTTCCTTCGGTGTCAGGAATTCGTGATAGACGCCTGCGGTTTCGGCAACCGACGAATACAGCATGTATTCGTCCATGCGTTCCTGCCGCTGCGCCATGCGCAGGTTGCCCACCACGTAGAAGCCGGGGTTGAGGCCGGTTTCCGCCTCAAGCCCCTTGTAGAAATCGACCGAGTATTTGTGGATGTGGGTCGTCGCGTAGGACATGTTGAAGAGCGGGAGCAGGCCTGCGGCGTGCCAGGTGGAGCCTGCGGTCAGTTCGTCGCGTTCCACCAGCATCGTGTCCCAGCCCGCCTTGGCGAGGTGATAGGCGATGCCGTTGCCGACGGCACCGCCGCCGACGACGAGGGCTTTGACATGGGTTTTCATGGGGGCGACTCCGGAGAAGAAGGTTTGCCCCTATCTGCCCGATTGCGTGGCCGACGGACAAGTTGGCGCGACGGTTGGCAGACAAAAGCGACATCGCTGTAAAATGGGCGACGTCGTTGTGGAGCGCGGGGGGGTGC
>AYNO01000128.1 GCA_000500915.1 Rhodobacter sp. CACIA14H1 | reverse complement strand
TGAGTGCTGGTATTAATAAGACATAGCCGCCACTAGCAACTGTATCTGCTGGCGGATATTACCGCGAGTGCGGGGGTCCATTTTGCAATCGAGGTACCAATGCGGCGCTGGATCAACCCTCTACCGCAAAGACACCGCAGGCTGAGTAATGTTTAGATCACCGGCAAGCCGGAAGGGTAAGTTCGCTTCTTCCAGACAGCGCCCGTGGCAGTGCGGCGCGGGCACCCCTCTGCTGGAGTTTATTCGTCATGACCGGAAGCACCCCCCGCATCGACGTGGCCGCCAACCGGCAGGCTAGGAAATGGACCCGCCGGGAACAAGCGGGCCGAATGCTGTGGGCGCTGGCGGCACCACTTTTCCGTCTGTCGCCCCGCCCGCTCTGGGGTTGGAGGCGCGCAATGCTGCGGGCCTTCGGCGCGAGGGTGGGGCGCGAAGTGCATGTCTATCCCACCGCGCACATTATGATGCCCTGGAACCTGACGCTGGGCAATGGCTGCGCTGTGGGCGATCATGCGATCATCTATGCGCTGGGGCCAATTAGGCTGGGCGATCGAACCACGGTCTCGCAATACGCCCATCTCTGCGCCGGAAGCCACGATTGGCGCGACCAGGCCATGCCCCTCACCAAGCCCGCGATTACCATCGGTGCTGATGTCTGGGTCTGTGCGGACGTCTTTGTGGGCCCGGGCGTTACGATAGGCAACGCCGCCATACTCGGTGCCCGCGCCGTAGTCGTTAAAGATGTTGCCTCACGCTCAATCGTTGCCGGCAATCCGGCACGCCCAGTGGGGAGACGAGATACGTGACTATCAACATCGTGGCCGGCAAGCTGAACGGAGCGGTCAAGATCTGGCGCTCACTGCGCGATGTTTCGAACTTGTCTGGCGGACACATCGTGGTCGGAAGCATGTGCCCGTCGTGTCTTCGCCCGATAGCGCCTGTTCTCCAAGATGCGCATGGGAGCTTGATAACGTCTCCTCTCAGGCCTTCGCCTCCCACTGCTATTCCTTGATCTCGGACCCCACGTGACCCTTACCGTCGTCATTCTCACGAAGAACGAAGAGCGGCACATCGCGCGTGCGATGGCGTCTGTTACCTCGGTCTCAGATCGCATCGTGGTAGTCGACAGTGGATCGACGGACCGTACTGTAGAGCTTGCGCGACAGGGAGGGGCAGAAGTTCTGCAACATCCCTTCGTGACACAGGCGCAGCAGTTCAATTGGGCCCTCGATCAGCTGCCCTCCGATACCAAGTGGGTCTTCCGCCTCGATGCCGATGAAGTTGTCACGGAGGCTCTTGCCTCTGAGATTGAGACCGAACTCAACGGCCTTTCTCCCGTAATCGGCGGTGTCCACATCGCGCGCCGCATGACCTTTCTCGGACGCCCGATTCGGTGGGGAGGCCTTTTCCCTATCCGCGTCCTGCGTCTGTTCCGGCATGGCCACGGGCGCTGCGAAAACCGTTGGATGGACGAGCATATCCTCGTCGACGGCGAGATTGCGGAGTTCAAGGGCGAGATAGTCGACGACAATCGCAACTCGCTGACTTGGTGGACGGAGAAGCACAACCTCTACGCATCACGTGAAGTCGTCGACCTTCTTAACCTCGAGTATGGCTTCAGGGAGCGCGAGACCGTGGCGGCTCTCATTAGTGGCCAGCAGGTCGGCATGAAGCGCTGGGTCAAGGAAAAAGTCTACGCCCGCCTGCCCGTTGGAGTTAGGGCATTCATGTATTTCCTCTATCGCTATGTACTTCGGCTCGGGTTTCTCGATGGGAGGGAAGGCACCGCTTTCCACGTCTTGCAGGGTTTCTGGTACCGGTACCTGGTGGACATGAAGCTCCACGAAGTAAAGGCCTACATGCGGCGGACGAATACGGACGTGGTCACAGCGATCCGAGACGTACTCGGCATCGATGTCGGACGGTGATTGGTCGACAAGACCGATGGCAAAGCTCTTCCTGCAGACAGATGCAAGAGGAATGTCGTCTAGTTGCACGTGAAACGCGGTTTCTTCGATGGTGGAGCAGGCTTCCACTACGCCTTCTACAAAGCTTGGTACTTCCACACGATAAGACTTCTCATCCGTGAGAAGTCTTTGAAGGTTAAGTAGCTTCCTCAAAAATACTGGAGACTAAGGGTGGGACGTCTTTACGACAGTCGCAAGCGCATACTCGTAACCGGCGGGGCAGGATTTCTCGGATCGCATCTGATTGACCGGCTCCTCGGACAGGGCCATGAAGTCATTTGCGCAGACAATCTCTTCACGGGGACCAAGCGCAATATCGAACATCTGCACGCGCATCCGAACTTTGAGTTCATTCGGCATGATGTGACCTTCCCGCTCTATGTGCAGGTCGACGAAATCTACAACTTGGCCTGCCCTGCCTCGCCGATCCATTACCAGCATGATCCGGTGCAGACGACGAAGACCTCTGTGCATGGCGCGATCAACATGCTCGGGCTCGCCAAACGACTTAAATGCAAGATCTTCCAGGCGTCGACGAGTGAGGTCTATGGTGACCCATCCATGCATCCACAGCGCGAGGAGTACTGGGGGAATGTGAACCCGATCGGCACGCGCTCCTGTTATGACGAGGGCAAGCGCTGCGCAGAGACTCTCTTTTTCGACTACTGGCGCCAGCATAACCTCGACATCAAGGTCGTAAGGATTTTCAACACCTATGGGCCGCGCATGCATCATGCAGATGGTCGAGTTGTTTCCAACTTCATCGTGCAGGCACTGCGGGGAGAGCCCATCACGATCTACGGCGACGGTCAGCAGACGCGCTCCTTCTGCTATGTCGACGACCTAATCGAGGGATTCCTTCGGATGATGGAGACGGATCGTTCCATCCCGGGCCCGATCAATCTCGGAAACCCGGGCGAGTTCACCATCCGCGAACTGGCAGAGAAGACGATCGCGATGACGGGGTCCTCCTCCACTCTGATCGACATGCCCCTGCCCTCCGACGATCCGAAGCAGAGAAAGCCCGATATCAGCAAGGCGAGGGAACTTCTCGGCTGGGAGCCCAAGATTGCCCTCGATGAGGGGCTCGGGCGGACCATTAACTATTTCAAGGGCATCCTGCCCACGCTCGTCGAAGCCTGACCGCAAGGACCCAGCAATATGAAAATCACCATGATTGGGACCGGCTATGTCGGCCTCGTCTCGGGCGTCTGCTTTTCGGATTTCGGGCACGATGTGGTGTGCGTCGACAAGGACCCTAAGAAAATCGAAAAACTGAACAGGGGCGAGGTGCCGATCTATGAACCTGGCCTCGACGCTCTGATGGCGAAGAACGTTGCAGCTGGGCGGCTGTCCTTTACAACAGACCTCCCACCGGCCGTCGACGGTGCGGACGCTGTCTTCATCGCCGTAGGGACGCCGACCCGTCGCGGAGACGGGCATGCCGATCTGAGCTACGTGATGGCCGCTGCGGAAGAGGTTGCGCACGCCTTGACCGGCTATGCGGTAGTCGTCACGAAGTCGACCGTCCCTGTAGGGACCAATCGCAAAGTGAGCGAGGTGATCCGGGCGGCTAATCCGGCGGCAGAGTTCGATGTCGCCTCCAACCCGGAGTTCCTCCGCGAGGGCGCAGCGATTGACGATTTCATGAAGCCTGATCGGGTGGTTGTCGGGGTACAGTCAGAGCGCGCGGCAGCGGTCATGGCGGAGATCTACCGGCCGCTCTACCTGCGCGACTTCCCGATCATCACGACGGATCTCGAGTCGGCAGAGATGATCAAGTACGCAGCCAACGCCTTCCTCGCGACGAAGATCACCTTCATCAACGAGATCGCCGCGCTCTGCGAACGTGTGGGCGCCGACGTCAAGGAAGTTTCCAAGGGCATGGGCCTTGATGGGAGGATCGGAAACAAATTCCTCCATGCGGGGCCTGGCTATGGTGGGTCCTGTTTTCCGAAGGACACTCAGGCGCTCGCACGTATCGGTCAGGAGCATGCAGCGCCGCAGAATATCGTCGAAACCGTGATCCGTGTGAACGACGCCGTGAAGCAGCGGATGGTCGAGAAGCTGCGCGACCTATGTGATGGGTCATTCAACGGAAAGACGATCACAGTCCTCGGTGTGACCTTCAAGCCCAACACGGATGACATGCGGGATGCGCCATCCCTCACGATTGTGCCCGCGCTCATCGGTGGAGGAGCAAAGGTGAGGGTGGTGGATACAAAGGGACGGCACGAGGGCGAGGCGCTCTTGCCGGGCGTGACCTGGTCAGACGATCCATACAAGGCGGCCGAGAGCGCAGACCTCCTAGTGATCCTGACCGAATGGAACGAATTCCGCGCTCTCGACCTGAAGAAGCTTGCCTCCGGCATGACAAGGGCGCGGCTCGCAGACTTCCGGAACATCTACAGCACCGAGAGCGCATTGGCAGCCGGCTTTGAAGCCTATGACTGCGTTGGCCGGAAAGGGCATCACATCGAGGAGACTGCTGCCACACGGTTGGCCTCGTAAGCGTAGAAGATCTCAGTGAGCCGGGTGCAGAAGCGCGGCATCAATGCGCTGCGCGCTGCATTGACTGACGTCGTCAAGTGTGCCGATCGTCCCTGAGGGCTGCAAACGGGGACGGTCGGACAACAGATCATTCTAGGCCCTTCTTCCCTAGCTCGATGACCTCTCTCAAGAAGGCCTTGAAGGCTCTGCTCTCGCCCGAGTAACTGCCGTGCTTTAGAGCATTCTGATTGCCAAGCGGCGCGCCGCTTCCTCTGGCGCCGCCGTGCATCCTGCAGCGCTCCTTGCCTGAGACTGCAGGC
Source organism: Rhodobacter sp. CACIA14H1 (assembly GCA_000500915.1). GTDB lineage: Bacteria > Pseudomonadota > Alphaproteobacteria > Rhodobacterales > Rhodobacteraceae > Paragemmobacter. The sequence goes on along the minus strand of AYNO01000128.1, from coordinate 6,786 downwards.
GACTGGCAGGGGGTCCCTGACCTCGTCTTCGCCCCGCATCGTTTGCTTTCGCGCATTGGAACGGTGTTCCGCGGATGGGCTGCGTTCACGGGCGGGGGACCTTTACCTTGCGGCGCTTGGCAGGGCGCATCTCGGACATGTCGATCGCAGGGCTTTGGAGCTCTCGACCGTGATTTCCTACAACCTGTCCACCTGCGCTTGGTTGTACCCTACCGGTCTCTACGGAGCCGACGATCGCCTGAGCGCCCGGTTCGACGTTGACGTATTCGACGGTGACCTTCTGTTGTCCCTTGCCGCGGTGCCGATTGAGGGCCTCTATCTGCTTGGTATAGAGGGCCATCAGTTTCTGAGCTGAACGCAGATTGCTATCCGTCGCGGGAAGCAATTGATTGGGTATCATGGCTCGACGGAGGCACTCCATGGCAGCCGCGTGTGTGCCGACCATTTGCAGGGCGAGCATGGCCTCCACGCCGTCGGTCGGGGCGAGACTTTCGAAGAGCTCTGTCGCCTTCACGATCTTCGCGTGCTTCTCCTTTTCTGAGAGAGTTGAGGGAAGCCAGAGGAGCCCCACGATCTCATTCATCTTTTGGTTGAGGACATCTAGGTCTGCAACGCCGAAGACGTCTTTCAGCGCAGCTGCCGGCGCGAGCTCAAATACGTCTCCTGCAACGGTCTTTCGCTCACTCTTCTGACCTGCGTGCTGTTGCTTTGCCATGATTGCTGGACCCTCCTTGGTGCCAGTTTAAGCCAAAGATAGCGCCGAGCAATCATAAGTGTGGTGCGCGAATGATACATTTTGTTACTGTGTATGGGGTCGAACCTCAAATTTGCGATCGACATCCCCCATCCCTCACCAGATTTGCCTCCTAGCTTGTTTTTGACTACCCTGACGAAGTGCTCTGGCTTAGCGCCGAGAGCGTTGACATCGTGAATATCGAACCAATGCCGGGCGCTTCGCCTGCGATGGGAGCGACGTGCCCCATCGCAGGCGGCGAGGCCGTCTTACGCATGCCGTTGCCACCGCATGCCTGCGTCAGCCACAGGTTAATTCGCGGAGAACATGTGCAGAGATCAGTAACTACTGGACGCGAGCCCCCTACTTGCAGCGCGATGGCCAAGGGCTGGTGAGGTTCAAACTTCTGCTCTGTTGTCGAAAAGCAGAGCCACGCTGGACTGCTGATGTAGCGCCCCCTGCCACGGCGATGAACAGGTCGGCTTGAGGGCCGATAACAACCAGGGCAAGCATCGCCTTACCGGTTGAGTGGCGCCTGCGCTTCCCAGATGTTGTGCTCCGCGAATTCAAGATAGCGCGCCAAGACGTTGACGGATTTCCACCCCCCTGCCCGCATGATGGCGACTGTATCGTGACCACGCATCAGGAGTTCTTGGGCCCCTCGACCCGAAGGGAATGCCCGCTGAAGCCGTCAACCGCCTCTGGGTCGAGACCAGCTTCGCGGGCCGACTGCTTGATCAGCCGCTTGACGAAGGTGGCCTCGAGCGACCGGTCGATCGGCTTGCCTTGGTAAATGCCGCAGAAGAGTGGGTCGATGGACGGACCGCGCCAGTCAAGCCACCGTGCCACGCAGTCGGCAGTCCGCCGCGACGTGAAGGCGATGCGCCCCATTCCGAACGGGTCTGCCTTGCTTCGGCGGATCATGACGCGCAGCGTCCCGTCACCGCGCTCCACGACATCGCTCGTCCGAAGCGCCACCAGTTCCGACCGGCGTGTCAGCAGATCGTACCCCATCGAAAGCATCGCCGCATCGCGCAGACCCCAAGGGGTCTCGGGCTGAACGGCGAGCAGTTTCTCGAGGATGTCGCCCGTGATGCCCTTTGCCTGCTTCGGACGGGAGAGTTTGGCGCGCCGCACACGCCGAAGCGCGAGATTGATATCTTCGTCATGGGTGGGGTCCGGCAGTCGCATGAGACGATGCGCCTTGCGAATGGCATAGACCCGGCGGCGAACCGTCGAGGGAGCAGACCTTCGGCCATCCTCTTCGATGAAGCGGCACAAGACTTCAACAGAGCAGGGAAACGCGTCGACCCCCTCCGCCTGGCACCACATCTCGAACTGCTCGACATCGCAGAAATAACTGCGCATCGTGGAGGCAGCATAGGCACCATCGAGCCGTTGAAAATGTTCGCGCCAATGGCTCATTGATGTCTCTATATTTGTCATATGGCCCATTTAGAGCCATTCCGTGCGGGAAGTCAATGCTCACAGGCGTGCAAATCCGATCGGCTCGCGCTGCGTTAAGGCTCAGCGTTGAACAGTTAGCTTCCATATCCGGCGTAAGTGCCCGGACCATCAAGCGGATGGAAGTTGAAGACGGAATTCCGCAAAGCAACCGGCCAAACATAGAGGCCGTAAAGGCCAACCTCGAAGCCGCCGGCATCGAATTCATCGGCACACCGGAGGACGGCCCCGGCATTCGCCTCCGCCGCCCCGCTACGGGCGTTCAAGATACGTCGGGCTGATCGCCTTTCACAGGCCCAGCCCCCCTGCACCACCCAAATCCCTGATAACGCCTCTGATGACAAAGAATGACTCAGGCAACCCAGTTCACGAGCCGAAGACCGCCGACACGCGCAAACTCAACGATGTTGTTGGTGACGAGCAGCAATCCACGTGAACGGGCGTGGCCCGCGATTAACACATCAAATGGTCCGATCGGTCGACCACTTGAGGCCAGATCGGCACGGATCTGCCCGGCATGTTCCGCCGCCGTCACGTCAAAATCGAGAACGTCGATGCGCGCCAACAGCCCCTCCACGACATCGAGATTGCGACGAACCGACTGGGACTTGTGGGCTCCGTAGAGAAGTTCCATGGCCGTAATGCTCGAGACGCAAATCTCCCCGTCATGCGCCTCGAACTGTCGACGGACTTCCTCTGGCCGGTTCTTCATCGTGTAGATCAAGATATTCGTGTCGAGCATGAACCTCAGCATCACAGCGACGCGCGTTCCTGGTCTGCGGGCTGTTCCCGGCTATCCATGAAATCCTCGCTGGCAGCGTCACCCTCGAACCACTGCGCCCAGCTTTCGCCGGTCGGCGTGATGACCCAGGAACGGCCACGGCGGACGATATCCACCGTCGTGACGCCCTCAGGAAGGCGCATGGACTTGGGCAGTCGTACCGCCTGCGTCTTATTCGTGATGAAGACGGATCCTCGTTCCATGATCTCTAACCTTTCTTCAGGGGCCGCCCAAACTTCGTATGTACCAACAGTATATACGCGCCGCCTGCCAACGTTCAAGACAGTGTGCAATTTCCGCCCGCGACGGTCAGCGGATCGTTGTCCGGCAAGTTCGCTCCAACAATCAAAGCGGGTTCAAACACAAACGCTGCCATCGCCCACGCCGCGGTGTTGCTCGCGCGTAGCATCTATGGTCAGCTTGTGCCATGGTAAGATCCAGCCCGGGAAAGTCCTTGGTGGAAATTGCAGTAAGAAGCCTTCCTGAAACCAAGCAAATGCATCCTTATGTTGCGTCATTCGTGGATATTGAAGAAATTTCAATCGCTTAGACAGAATTAGCTGCAAACGCCCTATCATCCCGACGTGCCAACTGCCCGATAAGCGATCTCGCCGCCCCAGAGCCTGACACCGTCGCCCTCCCCGAGCCCCCGCCGAACACCCTCGCCTCCCGGAATGGACACGCTCTTCTTCCTCGCCTCGAAAGCCTTCTGGCTCCTCGCCAAGGCGGAGACTTGGCTCCTCCTCCTCTTCGGCTGGTCGATCCTCGCCCTCGGCCGCGCAAGGCGCAGCAAAAAGCCATCCTCTTGCGGCTTTCTCGCGCTTTGCGCAGGCACGGCCCTCCTCGTGGTCCTCGGATGTCTCCCTCTCGGCTCCCTCCTCCTCCGCCCCCTGGAGGCACAGTTCCCGGCCAAGCCGGCGCTCGAGACCCCGGCCGGCATCATCATTCTCGGGGGTGGAGAGGATGCCAGACGCACGCAGGCGACCGACCTTCCTCATCTCAACGACGCCGCAGAGCGCCTTGTCGCCGGCATGGCACTGGCCCGGAAATATCCGGACACCCTTCTCGTCTTCACCGGGGGAAGTGCGGCCGTCTTCGGGGACAAGACCAGCGGCTCGACCGTGGCCAGGCGCCTCTTCGCGGAGGCCGGCATCGCGAAAGAGCGCATCCTTCTCGAGGGCGGGTCGCGCAATACGGCAGAGAACGCCCGCCTGACCCTCGCCCTCTCCCCCCGGAGCTTGCCAGTACCGGTCGGCCCTGGGTGCTCGTCACCTCTGCCTTTCACATGCCAAGGGCCCTCGGCACCTTCTGCGCCGCAGGTTGGCGGAATATGCGCCCCTGGCCCGTCGACTACCGCGCCGAACCCGAGTTCGAGCTGGGTTGGGACCTCGCAGGCGGGCTTGAGAGCCTCAACCTCGCGCTCAAGGAATGGATCGGCCTCCTCGCCTATCGCCTGGTCGGCCACATTGGCGCGATGGCTCCGAACGGCTGCTAGCCGCGACGCCGGTGCACGGCCACTCCCCGGGCGTCTCCCCTTAGGCGCATAAATACAGCACAGAGAGTTCCACGATGAGGATTTCCGTTGTTACGGCGGTCTACAACCGTTCTGCCACCATACTCGACACGCTCCAGACTGTGCGGGGGCAGAGCTACCCCTACATCGAGCACATCGTCCAGGACGGCGGATCGCATGATGGCACGCTCGCCATCATCCAGAAAAATGCCTCAACCTCCGTCTTCCTCGAAAGCGTGCGCGACGGGGGTATCTACGACGGCATCAACCGCGGCATCAGGCGGGCACGGGGCGACGTCATCGGCCTGATGCATTCCGACGACATCTATCAGTCAGAAGACACGGTCGCCCATATCGCGGCTCTCTTCGCCGACAGCTCCATCGACGGCGTCTACGGCGATCTCGTCTATGTGGATGCCGACGAGCCGTCGCGCATCATCCGCTACTGGAAATCCGGCGCCTACGATCCGGGCCAGCTGGGACGTGGCTGGATGCCACCGCACCCGACGCTCTACCTCAGGCGATCGGTCTTCGAACGCCACGGCCTCTACGACACGGAGTTTCGCATTGCGGCCGATTACGAGGCCATGCTGCGCTATCTCGTCCGCGGTAAGATCCGTTTGGGCTACCTTCCAGAAGTGATGGTGCGCATGCGGGTTGGCGGCGCGAGCAACCGCTCCCTTGGACAGATCCTGCGCAAGAGCCGGGAAGATTACCGCGCCATGCGCCGGCACGGCGTGGGCGGCATCGGCACCCTCCTTTCGAAGAACTTCGGAAAGGTCGGCCAATTCATCAAGAAGGACATCAAGACCACATGACGAAACGCGCCTTGATCACCGGCATCACCGGCCAGGATGGCTCATACCTTGCCGAGTTTCTTCTTGAGAAGGGCTACGAGGTCCATGGCATCAAGCGCCGCGCATCCCAGTTCAACACCGGTCGCATCGACCACATCTATCAGGATCCTCACAATTCTGAGCCGAAGCTCAAGCTGCATTATGGCGATCTGACCGACACCTCGAACCTGACGCGCATCCTGCGCGAGGTCGAGCCGGACGAGGTCTATAATTTAGGCGCACAATCACATGTCGCGGTGAGTTTCGAGGCACCGGAATACACCGCCGATGTCGACGCGATCGGCACGTTGCGTCTCCTCGAGGCGATCCGCTTTCTCGGACTGGAACAGAGGACGCGCTTCTATCAGGCCTCAACATCGGAACTTTACGGCCTCGTCCAGGAAACGCCACAGAAGGAGACCACCCCCTTCCACCCACGCAGCCCCTACGCGGTGGCCAAGATGTATGCCTACTGGATCACGGTGAATTACCGCGAGGCCTACGGGATCTATGCTTGCAACGGCATTCTCTTCAACCACGAGAGCCCGCGCCGCGGGGAGACCTTCGTGACCCGCAAGATCACGCGCGGGCTCGCCAATATCGCGCAGGGGCTCGAGGATTGCCTCTACATGGGCAACATCGATGCGCTCCGGGATTGGGGTCACGCGAAGGACTATGTCCGAATGCAGTGGATGATGCTCCAGCAGGCAAGCCCCGAGGACTTCGTCATCGCGACGGGCGTTCAGTATTCCGTGCGAGAGTTCATCCAGTGGGCGGCGGCAGAACTTGGCATTTTCCTGCGGTTCCAAGGGTCGGGTGTGGACGAGGTTGCTGTGGTGGAAGCCGTGACGTCCAATAATGCACCCTCCGTCAAACCCGGCCAGGTCGTCATGCGGATTGACCCGCGCTATTTCCGGCCCGCGGAAGTCGAGACGCTTCTTGGCGATCCGACCAAAGCCAAGGAGAAGCTAGGCTGGACCCCCCACATCACAGCGCAAGAGATGTGCGCGGAAATGGTGGTCGAGGACCTCAAGGCTGCCAAAAGGCACCGGCTGCTCAAGGAGCACGGCCTCGATCTTCCCGTATCGTTGGAGAATTGAAGGATGAAAATTATTTGTCATCGTCGCATGGTTGGGCGTGCAATTCTGCAAACACTTGGCTTTGGAAGAACTCGCAGATGATCATAAAGGCTGCACTCGCTCGCTCATCATTTTCTGTTCAATAGCATGAGTGGCTGAGGACGAAAGGTGGCGGTCCCAGTCCTGCACTGTTCCCGACCGAAAAAACGTATCAGGATCGAGGTGCCCGAGACGTGCGGTGGTTTCATGCCGCTGGTGGTGCAGGACGTTACGACGACGCGGCCAGAAGCGGCCTTGAGGCCAGCCCCGGCGGAGACGATCGAGATCACTCTGACGAACGGGCGTCGTATGACGATCCCGGTCTCGCTGGCCCCGCCGCA
>AYNO01000127.1 GCA_000500915.1 Rhodobacter sp. CACIA14H1 | reverse complement strand
GGATGCTGGCGCGGGGGTTCCTGGCGCGGGCGGCGGCGGAGGTGGCGGCGCTGCCGCTGGCGTCTTTCGAGGCGGCGCGGGCGGAGGTGGAGGACGATCCGCTGCGGCTGGCGGCGCGGTTCGGCGTGCCGGTGGCGGCGGTGTTCCGGCGGATCGCGTTGCGGGCGGGGGCGGCGGAGGGGCTGGTGGTCTGTGACGGATCCGGGACGCTTGTGTTCCGCAAGCCTGCGGAGGGCTTCGCGCTGCCGCGCTTCGCGGCGGCCTGTCCGCTCTGGCCGCTCTATTCGGCGCTGGGGCGGCCCGGCAGCCCGGTCGTCGTCGAGGTGGAGACGGCGGGGCAGGTGCCGCGCCGCTTTGCGGCCGTGGCGGTCTGTGCCCTGCGCCATCCCGAGGGGCTGGGCGGGGCCGAGTTGCGCGAGGCGGCGATGCTGCTGGTGCCGCGCAAGGCGGCGGCCCTGCGCGGGGCGGAAAATGCGCTGCCGGTGCGGGTGGGGGCGAGTTGCCGCATCTGCCCGAGGTCGGATTGCGTGGCGCGGCGGGAGCCCACGATCCTCGGGGAGGGGATCTGAGGCGGCGGGGCGGGTGCGAATGCGGTTTTGACACGGGGCGCGGAATCGGGGCATCGTCCTGCCATACCCCGGCGCAGGACCGGGCCGGCCCCGGGCGCGACCGGGGTCTGCCCGGCAGAGGATCGGGGCGAGGGACGGGGCCTTGCCCCGGCCCCCGTGCACCGGGCGGGTGCGTGGGAAGGCGGGGCAACCCGCAGGGGGGAGTGTGCATGGCAAGTCATGTCTTGCTGATCGAGGACGAGCCCAATATCGCCGAGGCGATCCGTTTCCTTCTGGGGCGGGAGGGGCTGACCGTATCGTCGATGAGTGACGGAACGGGGGCGGCCGAGGCGGTGCGGGCGCAGAAGCCGGATCTGGTGATCCTCGACCTGATGCTGCCGGGATGTTCGGGGCTGGATGTGGTCGAGGCGATCCGCGCCAATCCCGAGACGGGGGGCACGCCGGTCCTGATGCTGACGGCGAAGGGGGCCGGGCGCGACCGCGAGGCGGCAGAGCGGGCGGGGGTGGACCGGTTCATGACCAAGCCCTTCTCGAATGCGGACATGCTGGCGCAGGTTCGGGAACTGGTGGGGCGATGAGGCGGGTGCGCGGGCCGCTGTTCCTGAAGCGCGGCAGCTACCGGAGGCGGCGGCTGCGCGATGCGGCGCGGATGCTGCCCTTTGCCGCCCTGCTGCTGTTCATGATGCCGGTGCTCTGGGCGCAGGATGGCACGGTGCGGGAGGGCACGGCGGGGGACGGGCTGTATCTTTTCGCGGTCTGGTTCGGGGTGCTGGCCGTGGCGGCGGCGATGGCGCCGTGGCTGTCGTCGGAGATCGGGGCCGAGGACGAGGCCGGCGCCGAGGGGCGCGGGTCGGGAGAGGGCTAGGCCATGCCCTTCAACCTGCTGGTCCTTGCCTGCCTGGCCTATGTGGCCTTCCTGTTCCTCGTGGCCTTCCTGGCCGAGCGGCGGGCGGCGATGGGCCGGATCGGGTGGCTGCGGTCGCCCATGATCTATACGCTGTCGCTGTCCATCTACTGCACGGCCTGGACCTTTTACGGCGCGGTGGGCTATGCGGCGCGGTCGGGGCTGGAATTCGTCACCATCTATCTGGGGCCGACGCTGGTTTTCGTGGGCTGGTGGATCCTGCTGCGCAAGCTGGTGCGGATCGGGCGGCAGCAGCGGGTGACGTCTATCGCGGACCTGATCTCGTCCCGGTTCGGGAAGTCCAACCTTCTGGGGGTGCTGGTCACGGTTCTGGCCGTGGTGGCGGCCACGCCCTACATCGCGTTGCAGTTGCAGTCGGTGACGCTGTCCTTCGGCGTCTTTGCCAGCGGGACGCCGGAGGGATGGGCGCTGCCCAACCGCGATGCCACGGCGATCTGGGTGGCGGGGGGGCTGGCGCTGTTCACCATCCTGTTCGGGACGCGCAATCTGGATGCCAAGGAGCAGCATCACGGGGTGGTGCTGGCCATCGCCGTCGAGGCGGTGGTGAAGCTGGTGGCGCTGCTGGCGGTGGGCATCTTCGTCGTCTGGGGTCTGGGGGGCGGGCCGGCGGAGGTGTTCGAGCGGATCGAGGCGTCGCCGGTCGGATTGTGGGAGGTGCAGCCGGGCCGCTGGGTCGGGTTGATCTTCGTGTCGGCGGCGGCGGTGATCTGCCTGCCACGGATGTTCCAGGTCATGGTGGTGGAGGACGGGGACGAGCATCACCTTGCGCGGGCAAGCTGGGCCTTCCCCTTCTATCTGCTGCTGATGAGCCTGTTCATCGTGCCCATCGCCGTGATCGGGCTGGAGCGGATGCCGGAGGGCGCCAATCCCGACATGTTCGTGCTGACCCTGCCGCTGAACGAGGGGCAGGGGGGGCTGGCCATGCTGGTCTTCCTTGGCGGTTTCTCCTCTGCCACGTCGATGGTGATCGTGGAGAGCATCGCGCTGGCAACGATGGTGTCGAACCATATCGTGATGCCGCTCTGGCTGAAGCTGCGGCCCAAGGCGGCGATTTCGGGGGATGTGCGCCGGATCGTCCTGTTGTCGCGGCGGCTGGCCATCGTGGCGGTGCTGACGCTGGGCTATGCCTATTACCGGATGTCGGGCGGGTCGGCCGCGCTGGCGGCGATCGGGCTGATCGCCTTTGTCGGGGTGGCGCAGGTCCTGCCGGTGCTGGTGGGGGGGCTGTACTGGCGGGGGGCGACCAAGGCGGGGGCCATGGCGGGGCTGGTGACAGGGCTGTCGGTCTGGGCCTTCACGCTGTACCTGCCGTCCTTCGGGCCGGATGCGGTGATGGCGCGGAGCGTGTTCACGGAGGGGTTGCTGGGCATCGGCTGGCTGCGGCCCGAGGCGCTGTTCGGGGTGGAGGGGATGGACCCGCTGCTGCACGCGCTGTTCTGGTCGCTGGCGCTGAACACGCTGGCCTTCTGCCTGTTCTCGCTGCTGACCTTCCCCGGTCCGGTGGAGCGGATGCAGGGCGCGGCCTTCGTCAATGTCTTTGACGAGGGTGGCGGGCCTCAGGGCTGGGCGCGGGGGCGGGCGGAGCCGGAGGCGCTGTTGATCATGGCGCAGCGCATCCTGGGCGAGGAGAACGCGCTGGCGCTGTTCGCCGCCGAGGCGCGGGCGCAGGGGAAGGAGGGCTATCTGCCGGATGCGACGCCCGATTTCGTGGCGGGGCTGGAGCGGCGGCTGGCCGGATCGGTGGGTGCGGCGACGGCCCATGCGATGATTTCCCAGATCGTCGGGCGGGCGACCGTGTCGGTCGAGGATCTGATGGCCGTGGCGAACGAGACGGCGCAGATCATGGAATATTCCGCCGAGCTGGAGGCGCAGCGCGAGGAACTGACGCGCACGGCGCGGCAGTTGCGCGAGGCGAACGAGAAGCTGACACAGCTTTCGGTGCAGAAGGACGCCTTCCTGAGCCAGATCAGCCACGAGCTGCGCACGCCCATGACCTCGATCCGCGCCTTTTCCGAGATATTGACCGAAGGCGACCTGCCGCCGGAACTGGTGGCGAATTACGGCCGGATCATCCACGAGGAGGCGATCCGCCTGACGCGGCTGCTGGACGACCTGCTGGACCTGAGCGTGCTGGAGAACGGGTCGGTGCAGTTGAACATCGGCGTGGCGAATGTGCAGCAGATGCTGGACCGTGCGCTGGCGGCGGCGGGGCATACGCGGCCGGAGCGGAGCTTCCTGATCATCCGCGACCTTCCGGCGGAAAACATCTTCGTGCGCACCGATGCGGACCGGCTGGTGCAGGTCTTCATCAACCTGATCTCGAACGCGCGGAAATATTGCGACGCGGCGCATCCCGAACTGAAGATCACGGTGCGGCAGCGGGCGGGGAAGCTGTCGGTCGATTTCATCGACAACGGGTCGGGGATTCCCAAGCAGCAGCAGGCGATCATCTTCGAGAAATTCGCGCGGCTGACCGACCAGACGCGGGCGGGGGGGCCGGGCTGGGGCTGGCCATCTGCCGCGAGGTGATGGCCAATCTGGGCGGGCAGGTCACCTATCTGCCCGGGCAGGGCGGCGCGGCCTTCCGCGTGACGCTGCCGCTGCGGCTGGATCGCAAGGCCGCTTGACGCAGTCTTAACCCCTTTGCCGCAAGGTGGGGCCGAGGCGAGTCGGGATGGCGGGCAGAATGGCGCGGGTACGGGCGAAACGTCTGGCAGAGGAGATGGTGGCGCGGGACGGGCCGGTCGATCCGGCGGCGCGGGCATGGACGCTGGCCGTGGCGCGGGCCGGGCGGGACGAGATGGGCGTCGCGCTGGACCTGCGCGACGTGGTGACGGAACGGCGGACGCTGGCGGAACTGGTGGAACTGCTGCCGGAACCGGCGCTGGTGGCGGTGCTGGACGACGCCGGGGGGCAGGCGACGGGGGTCATCGTGCTGGACGCCGCGCTGACCGCAGGGATGGTGGAGGCGCTGACGACAGGGGCCGTGACGGCGGCGGGCGAGGGACCGTCGCGGCGGCCGACGCGGACGGATGGCGCGATGCTGGCGCCGGTGATCGACCATGCGCTGGCAGGGTTCGAGGCGGCGCTGGCCGATGGCAGCGGGCTGTCGCGGGGCGGATACCGGTTCGCGGCCCTGGCGGATGGCGCACGTGCGCTGCCCCTGCTGATGGAGGAGGGCAGCTATCGCCTGTTGCGGGCGGATGCCGTGCTGGGCAGCGGGACGCGTGACGGCAGGCTGATCCTCGCGCTGCCGGATGTTGCCGCCGGGCCGCCGCCCCGCCTGCCGGTGCCGCCGGACGGCAGTTTTGCCACCGATCTGGTGGCGCAGGTGGAATCGGCGCAGGTGCGGATGGAGGCGGTGCTGCTGCGGCTGAACCTGCCGCTGGGCGACATGCTGGCGCTGGCTGCCGGGCAGGAGATCGCGCTGCCGCAGGCCGATATCGGACGCATCGCACTGGAAGGGGTGGACGGCCGCCGCGTGGCGACGGGGCGGCTGGGCCGTCAGGGCGGGCTGCGGGCGGTCCGGCTGGACCCGACCGGGACGGAGGAGGCGCGGTGAGGCGGGTGCTGGGCCTGTCGTCAGCCCTGCGCAAGCTGTTCCAGCGTGGGGCGCAGGTGGTCCAGCTGGTAGCCGAAGCGGGCCGGGATGCCGATCAGGTCATCCGCCGGCATCTGTCCGGCATGGGCCAGCGCCCAGACGACGGAAGAGCGGTTGCCCGAGGCGCAATAGGCGAAGACCGGACCGGAGGCCGCGTCGATCGCCGCCCGCTGGGCCGCGACATTGTCCATGGTCAGCGCACCGCCGATCACCGGGTTCGCGACGAAGGCCAGACCGAGGGCTTCGGCGGCACGGCGCATCTCCCCGGTGTGCAGGTGCGGGGGAATCTCGCCATCGGGGCGGTTGTCGATGACGGTGGTGTAGCCCGCGGCCTTGATCGCCGGAAGGTCGGACGGTTCGATCTGCGGCGAGACGGCATAGGTCGGGGTCAGGGCGCGGATGTCCATGGTCTATCCTCGGGCGGTCATGTGGTCGAGCCGCGCTTTTGCGGCAGGTGCGGCGACCATACCTGCGAGCATGGCGATAAGGAAGAGCATCCCGCCCGTCCCCCCGTAACCGAGCGAGGCCAGCGCCGGCCCGGGGCAGAGACCGGCCAGCGCCCAGCCCGCCCCGAACAGGGTGGAGCCGAGGACGAGCTTGGCATCCACGGTCGCATCCTGTTCCAGCGGCAGCGGCGTGCCGAGGAGGGCGGTGCGGCGGCGGCGGGCGACGATCCATGCGGCCGCCATGGGCAGGATCGCGCCACCCATCACGAAGGCGAGCGTCGCGTCCCAGTCGCCGAAGACATCGAGCCAGCCCTGCACGCGGGTGGTGTCGGTCATGCCCGACAGCAGGAGCCCCGCCCCGAAAAGCGCACCGCAGAGGAAGGCGGAAAGGTTGCGGCGCATCAGATCCACCCCAGAAGGTGGCGGGCACCGGCCATCACCAGCCCGCCCGCGAGGATGTAGAAGACGGTGGCGACGATGCCCCGCAGCGACAGGCGCGAGATGCCGCAGACGCCATGGCCTGAGGTGCAGCCATTGGCCATCCTCGTGCCCAGGCCGACGAGGAAGCCGCCGGCCAGGATCACGCCGAGGCTGCCGGTGATATGCGTCTCCACCCCGCCTGCAAGCAGCGCGATGAGGCGGGGACAAGGATCAGGCCGGCGAGGAAGGAACCCCGCTCTGCCGCCGTGCTGCGTCCGGTGCCGTCCACCAGCCCGCCGATGATGCCCGACGCGCCCATGACGCGCCCGTTCACCAGAAGGTAGGCCGCAGCCGCAGTCCCGATCAGCAGCCCCCCGAAGAGGCCCCAGAGCCATGCGATGTCGAATGTCATGTCCGTCCTCCGGGCTGGCCACCTGTCCGCCCGTGGTTTCGCAAGCCCCGACCGGAGCGTCAAGCGCGGCCGATGGACCGCCGGGGGCGGGTGGTGGTCGGGGGCGCCGCGCCTATGGGCCGGCGCGGCCCGATGGATTTCGGGGCAGCAGGGCAAGGCGGTCGGATGCGGGCTCGGCGGACAGGGGCGGGTCCGCTGTGCTGCGCGGTGCGGGCCGTGCCGGATTGGCGGGCCTCTGCCGGAGGTTTGGCTTGGGCGCGGGTGGCTGGCAGGACGGGGACGGCGGACGGGATGGGGGCGTTGGACCGGGGGCGTTGCACTTTGGTTGTTGGAGAGGGCGAGTTGGACCGGGGTTGTCGGACTTGGGTTGTTGGATCGGGGCTGTTGGACCGGAGGCGTCGGAGAGCGGGCGCTGGAAGGAGGGTGTCGGACTGGGGCAGTCTGACAGGAGGCGTCGGAGAGCGGGCGTTGGAAGGAGGATGTCGGATTGGGGCAGTCTGACAGGAGGCGTCGGACTGGGGCGGTCTGGCACGAAGCGTCGGACTGGGGCTGCCGGACAGGAGGCGTCAGACGGAGGCGGTCGGACAGGCGGCGTCCAACCGGGATTGCCGCAGCGGGGGCATCGGAGAGGGGGCATCGGCCTGAAGCGGTCTGACAGGAGGCGTCGGGCCGGGGCTGTCGGGCAGGAGCCGGAGAGGGGGGCGGATTGGCGGCAGACGTTGCCGACAGGGGATGACGGCGGGGCCCGCGCTTTGTTGCGCTGTGGCGGAGTGCGTGGGGCGGGCCGGTCAGAGGCCGTTGAGCGGGACCTTCAGGTAGCTCGTGCCATTCTCTTCCGGTTCCGGCATGTGGCCCGCCCGCATGTTTATCTGGAGCGAGGGGATGATCAGGCGCGGCATGGCAAGGGTGGCGTCCCGGGCGTTGCGCAGCGCCACGAAATCCGCGCGGGACTTGCCCGCGCCGACATGGACGTTGCGCCTCTTCTGTTCGCCGACCGTCGATTCCCAGGCGTAGTCGTCGCGGCCCGGCGCCTTGTAGTCGTGGCCGACGAAGATGCGCGTGGCGTCGGGCAGCGCAAGGATGCGCTGGACGCTGTCGAACATGGTTTCCGCCGAGCCGCCGGGAAAATCGCAGCGGGCGGTGCCGAAATCGGGCATGAAGAGCGTGTCGCCCACAAAGGCCGCGTCACCGATCACATAGGTCAGGCAGGCGGGCGTATGACCCGGCGTGTGCATCACGTCGCCGCGCATCTGGCCGATCATGAAACTGTCGCCGTCGCGGAACAGACGGTCGAACTGCGACCCGTCGCGCCGGAAACGGGTGCCTTCGTTGAAGACCTTGCCGAAGGTTTCCTGCACCACGGTGATGCGTTCGCCGATCCCGATCTGCCCGCCCAGACGTTCCTGGATATAGGGCGCGGCCGAAAGGTGGTCGGCATGGACATGGGTTTCCAGCACCCATTGCAGGTCGAGGCCATGCGCGGTGATGAAATCGATCACGGCATCGGCCGAGCGGGTGTCGGTGCGGCCCGAGGCGTAGTCGAAGTCCAGGACGCTGTCGATGACGGCACAGGCGCGGCCCTCGGGTTCCTGCACGATGTAGGTGAGGGTGTTGGTCGCTTCGTCGAAGAAGGCATGGACAGCGGGATGCATCGGCGGTCTCCGTGACGGTTGGCCTGCAGATGGGCATTCCGGAAATATATCACAAGGCACGAATGTGAAGAAAGCTCCCGGTTTGATCCGGGTCAAGGCCGGCCGCGGGGGAATGGTGTATGCGGAAGGCATGGAAAAGCGCGGAGGACGGCGGATGACATCGGTGGGCGAACGGAAGGTCTGGCTCGAGGCGCGGCTGGCGGATCTGCGGGGCCGGCTCGAGGGGATCGAGGCGGAGCTTGATTCGCACGATGCGAAGGACTGGGAGGAACTGGCGACCGAGCGCGAGGGCGACGAGGTGCTGGAGCGCATGGGCACCAGCGGGCAGCAGGAAATCCGCATGATCGAGGCGGCGCTGACGCGGATCGCGGAGGGCGAATACGGCTATTGCGCGAAATGCGGGGCGGAGATCGGCGAGGAGCGGCTGGACGTGCTGCCCTATACGCCCTTCTGCCGGTCCTGCGCGGCGTGACGGGGGGCGGGATGGCGAAGAAGGACATGGTCGGCATGGCCGGGCTGATGGGCGAGGCGGTGGAGGCGATGGCCGCGTCGCAGGCGCTGGGTCTGGCGCTGCTGAAGGCGGAGATGGATGCGCTGGCGCATCTGATGCCGGGGCATGTGGCGGAAGGAGGGGCGGAGGACGAGGCGCGGCGCGTGGCCGAGGAGGCTGCGGTCGAGGCGGGATTCGACAATCTGCCGGTGTAGGTGCGGCGGGCGCCCTTGCAAGGGGCGGCGGTTGACCCCTTAATGTCCGCAAACGGGCGGCAGGGTGGCGGTGCGCATGGATTCGTCGGGCGGGCAAGTGGTGCGGATCACGCGCATCGGGGCCTTGCTGGAAGTGGTGCTGGCCAATCCTCCGGTGAATGCGCTGGGTTCTGCGGTGCGCCGCGGACTGGCGGATGCGCTGGACATGGCGGAGGCGGACAATTCGCTGGCCGTGGTGATCCGGGGCGAGGGCGGGCTGTTTTCGGCCGGCGCCGATATCGGGGAATTCGGGAAGGATGCGGCGGGGGTGCCGCGGCTGGGTGCGCTGTGCCGGCGGATCGAGCTGCTGGACAAGCCGGTGGTGGCGCTGCTGTCCGGTGCGGCGCTGGGCGGCGGGCTGGAACTGGCGCTGGCGGCGCATCTGCGGTTGGCGGAGCCATCGGCGCAGCTTGCCTTGCCCGAGGTGTTGCTGGGCCTGTTGCCCGGGGCGGGCGGGACGCAGCGGCTGCCGCGACTGGTGGGCGGGGCGGCGGCGCTGGACCTGATGCTGTCGGGGCGGGTGATCGGGGCGGCGGAGGCGGTCGCGCTGGGTCTGGTGGACCGCGTGGTGGAGGAGGACCCGGTGACGGCGGCGCGGGCGGCGGCGCGGGCGCTTGCCGAGGCGGGGTCATGGCTGCGCAGCGAGGACCGGCGCGAGGGGTTCCGCGACGTGACGGGATACCGGTCGGCGGTGGCGGCGGCGCGGGAGACCCATGCGTCGCAGCGCGTACCTGCCCCGCGCCGGATCGCGGATTGCGTGGAGGCGGCGCTGCTTCTGCCCTTCGAGCAGGGGCTGGAATTCGAGCGGGCGGGGTTCGAGGACCTGCGGGAAACGGCGGAGAGCGCCGGTCTGCGCTGGTCCTTCCGGGCAGAGCGGGCGGCGCGGAAGCTGCCCCCTGCCGTTGCGGGCATGGAGGCGGCACCGGTGCAGCGCGTTGCCGTCTGGGGGGCCGAAGGACAGGCGGCCGATCTGGTGCGGCAGGCGCTGAAGGCTGGGCTGTCGGTACAGCTTGCCGATCCGTCGCGCGAGGCGATGGTGGCGGCGCTGGGCCGGATCGTGACGGCGCAGGAGGCCGAGGTGCAGGCGGGTCGCATGACCGCCGAGGCGCGGGATGCGGATTGGGCGCGGCTGGTATCTGTCGTGGGCCCGTCGCGTCTGGGCGAAGCGGAGGCGGTGTTGACGCTGCGGGACGATCTGGCCCTGCCGGCACCGCGCACGGTCTTGGCCCTTGGGGTGGCGGGCGGCAAGGGGGCGGTGGGCGTGTCGCTGGTGCCTGCGGCGCGGATGCTGGCGGAGATGGTGCTGGAGGGGGGCGATGTGGCCCCTGCACGGGCGGCGCAGGCGGTGGCGCTGGCGCGGCGGCTGGGTTGGGACGTGGTGCCCGTTGGGGCGGGCGGGCCGGTGGCGGTTGCGCTGGCAACCGCGCTGGCCGAGGCGGTGGCCCTGCTGGAGGGGCGCGGGGTGCCACGGGCGGCGGTCGCGCAGGCGCTGGCGCTGGCGGGGATCGCGGGCGAGGGGCGGCCGGGCGTGGCGGGCAAGACCGAGGAGGCGATTGCGCGGCGCTGTTTCGCGGCGCTGGCCAATGCGGGGGCGCGGCTGGTCGAGGCGGGGACGGCGCGGGATGCGGCAACGGTGGATGCGGTTGCGGTGTCGGCGGGGATCGTGGCGCGCTGGACGGGCGGGCCGATGCATCAGGCGGACCGGCGCGGGTTGATGGTGGTGCGGCGCGACCTGCGGGTCTGGGCGGCGGAATCGGCAGAGCTTTATGCGCCGTCGGGGCTGTTCGACCGTTTCATCGCGGACGAACGGAAGTTCACGGGTTAGCCCAGGATCAGGCCCGTCACGACGGCCATGAGTCCGAGGGCGGAGATGGCCAGGGCGCCGAGGTTCAGCGCGACGACCTTTTGCAGCGCGGCCTTCATCTGCGCGTCGGGCAGGCCAGAGCGGCGGGCACGGACCGCGAGGACCACGCACCACATGAGCAGCGCCACGCCTGCGAGGGTCAGGACGATGCCGCCGATGAGCAGATATTCCATGTCGGGCTTCCCCTGCCGTGACGTGACGCGCGGGTGGTAGCGGAGCGTTCCGGATATGGCAAGGCGGGCGCTTGAACCCGGTGGGGAAGGCGGGGTAGGGAGGGCGATGCATGTTGCCCGTTCAGCAGAGAGGCCCCGATGAGCGACCCCACCGACGCCTATAACGTGACCGCCGACGAGCTGCGCCAGTTCATCGAGCGGTATGAGCAGCTCGAGGCCGAGAAGAAGGATGTGACGGAGCAGCAGAAGGAGCTGATGGCCGAAGCGAAGGGGCGCGGCTATGACACCAAGGTGATGCGCAAGGTGATCGCGCTGCGCAAGCGCAAGCCCGACGAGATCGCCGAGGAAGAGGCCGTGCTGGAGATGTACAAGGCCGCGCTGGGGATGAATTGACGGCAGGCCGCGCCTGCGGGCGTCATGCCTCGATGAGGGTGACGCCCGAAAGGGTGCGGATGCGTGCGATGTCCTGCCGGTAGTTGGTGGTCAGGGTTTCGACCATCTCTTCCGACCAGTCGGGGATGTCGAGTTCCAGATCGATCCGGTCGGCCAGCGCGAATTTGTCGAGGAAGGCCGAGACGATGCGGCGGCGCTGCAGGATGCTGGCCGGCGGGTTGGCCGAGAGATAGGCGCGCATCCGGTCCAGACCGTCGGGCGACATGAGTTCGGTCAGCAGTTCGTCGCTGTCTTCCAGCACGGTGCCGAGGGCGTGGCCCGAGACGGCGCGCAGCACTTCGGGCCAGATGAGGGGCGTATCCTCGTCGCACCAGATGGTCAGGTTGGCGTC
>AYNO01000126.1 GCA_000500915.1 Rhodobacter sp. CACIA14H1 | reverse complement strand
TGCACTCCTCGGTTCTTGCCATCCGAGGGCGGTGCGGGGCTAGGTGGGCGCGACGATGCAAAGGGATGGGACAATGGCCGAGATCACGCTTCTGGACGGCGGCATGGGGCAGGAACTGGTGGCGCGGTCGGGAGACGAGCCGACGCCGCTCTGGGCGACGCGGGTGATGCTGGACCATCCGCATCTGGTGCGGGCGATCCATGACGACTATTTCGCCGCCGGTGCGACGGTTGCGACGACCAACACCTACGCCATCCACCATGACCGGCTGGAGCGGTTCGGGCTGGACCACCTGTTCGCCGATCTGCACCGCAAGGCGGTGGGCGAGGCGGTGGCGGCGCGGGATGCGCATGGGTCGGGGCGGGTCGCGGGGTCGATGGGGCCTCTGGTCGCCACCTACCGCGCCGATGTGACCCCTGCCGGTCGCGGAAGCCGCGCCGAAATATGCCGAGATCGCCGCGATCCTCGGTCCGCAGGTGGATGTGATCCTGTGCGAGACGATGGCGAGCGTCACGCAGGCCGAGGGGGCGGTGAAGGGGGCGCAGGCCGGGGGGAAGCCGGTCTGGCTGTCCGTCACGGTGCATGACCGCGACGGGACGAAGCTGCGGTCGGAGGAGCCCTTGGCCGACCTGCGGCGGGTGGTCGATGCCTATCGTCCGGCAGCGGTTCTGGTGAACTGTTCGGTGCCCGAGGCGATGGCGGCGGCGATGGAGGTGGTAAAGGGGTTCGGGGTGCCGTTCGGGGCCTATGCCAACGGGTTCACCCATATCTCGGACGGGTTCCTGGAGGATGCGCCGACGGTGGCGGCACTGACGCATCGGCATGACCTGACGCCCGAGAAATACGTGGAGTTCGCCATGGGCTGGGTGGCGCAGGGCGCGACCATCGTTGGCGGCTGCTGCGAGGTGGGGCCTGCCCATATCGCCGCGCTGGCGCAGGCGCTGCGCGATGCGGGGCATGTGGTGGTGTGAGCCTGCTGGCCGATTTCGATTACGACCCGCCGGCGGGCGATCCGGTCATCCTGCACGAGGATGCGCGGATCATCGTGGTGGACAAGCCTTCGGGTCTGCTGTCCGTGCCCGGCAAGCTTGAGGGGCGGGCGGATTGCCTGATGTCGCGGCTGGAGGCGTTCCGCCCCGGTGCGCTGCTGGTGCACCGGCTGGATTGCGACACGTCGGGCGTGATGATCTTTGCGCGGGACAAGGCGGCGCAGGGCTGGCTGGGGCAGGAGTTCGAGAAGCGCCGCGCGAGGAAGAGTTACATCGCCCGCGTGGCGGAGGTGGTGGCGGCGGACAGGGGGCGGATCGACCTGCCGCTCTGTGCCGACTGGGACTACCGGCCACGGCAGAAGGTGGATCACGAGCGCGGGCGGCCTGCGGTGACGGAGTGGGAGGTCGTGTCGCGGGGCGCGGGCGAGACGCGCGTGCGGATGTTCCCGCAGACTGGGCGGAGCCACCAGTTGCGGGTGCATATGCTGTCGCTGGGCCATCCCATCCTTGGCGATCCGATCTATGCGGACGGGGCAGCGCGGGATTACCCGCGCCTCATGTTGCATGCCGAGCGGTTGGGGCTGCATCATCCCGACGGCGGGGTCTGGGTGGAGTTCGCGGCGGCGTGTCCGTTCTGAGGGGGCCGCAGCTGGCGGCGGGATGGTGCGGGGTGGTTTCGTGCTGAGGCATTACGGGGCGACGGATTTCATCACCGGCCTGCGGGCGATTGCGGCGATGATGGTGGTCTGCATCCATACGGGCGGCTTCGCCGGTCTGGGCTGGATCGGGCAGAACGTGACCGAGGCCGGCAAATACGGGGTGCAGGTGTTCTTCGTCATCTCGGGTTTCACCATTGCGGCGACCTGGTATTCGGGGAAGGGTTACGGGGATTTCCTGGTGCGGCGGCTGGCACGGATCGCGCCGACCTACTGGTTCGTCATCGCCGTTGCCGCCGCGCTGTTCCATGGCGGGGTCATTCCCGCACCGCATTTCCTGACCGAATTCGGGGCGGCGATGGGTTTCTATAACCTGACGATGCATCTGACCTTCCTGAGCTTTCTGGATTACCGGATCGCCAACAGCATTCTGGGCGTCGAATGGACCATCCCGATCGAGGTGTTCTGGTATGCGGCCCTTCCCCTGCTGCTGGTACGGGTGAACGGCTGGCGCGGGTTTCTGGTCTGGCTGCTGGTGCTGCTTGTCCTTGCGGCGGTGACGCGTGCGGCGCTGGGCGCGGTTGCGAATTCGGCTGCGGCGAAGTGGTTTCCGACGACCTTCGGGGCATATTTCCTGATCGGCGCGGCCTGTTACCATGTCCGGATGGCGGGCTGGCACAGGGTGTCGCCATGGGCCGGGGCGGCCATGTGGGGGTCTGTGGGACTGTTCCTTGCCGTGCTGGTCCTTGCACCCCCCGGGGGCGGGGCGCTGATCGGGCTGGCGACGGCGGGGCTGCTGGTGGCGCGGCGGGATTCGGCGGGTGGCGGGTTGTGGCTGGATTCCGTGCCGCTGCGGTTTGTCGGGACGGTCAGCTACAGCGTCTATCTGTGGCACATGCCGGTGGTTGCGCTGATCGGGGATCGCGTGACGGACGGGCTTGCGCGTTACGCCATGGTTGCCGCAGTGACCATCGTCCTGTCCACGCTGACCTATCTGGCGCTGGAACGTCCGACGAACCGGTGGGGTCGGCGCATGGCCGCGCGGGTCACAGCGTGAGGGCGACCTTCCGGCCTTCGTGGAAGGCGTAGGGCGCCTGCCTTGGCGCGGCGCAGTCGCCGATGCGGTGGGTCTGTTTTCCGGCGAAGGTTTCGGGGAAGGGGTCGAAGGCGATGTTGGTGGTCGCCATGACGAGGGCGGAGGCGGGGATCGTCACCTCCTCGCCGGTCAGGCCGGAGCGGAGGGTCGCGCCGTTGCCGTGCCAGCGGGTGATGACATGTTCGGTGAGGAACTGCGCACCGAGTTTCGCAAGGCGCTGGCGGGCGGGGGCGTCGGCGGAGGTGCGGGTGATTTCCTTGCCGACATAGGGGTCGGGGGTGACGAGGATGACTTTCTTTCCCTGTTCGGCCATGTGCCATGCCGTGCCGACCCCGCGCCAGTTGCCGCCTTCGTCGTAAAGGATGACGGTGTCGCCCAGCCGCGCCGCGCGGCGCATGACGTCTTCGGCGGACCAGACATTGCCGTTTTCAAGGCCGGGGAGTTGCGGTTGCGCGGGCAGCCAGCGCTGTTTCGCGTCCGGGTCCGGCAGGGAGCCGGTGGCGAGGATGACGGTATCGGCAGGGTGGGCGGCGATGTCATCCGCATCGAGGAAGGTGTTGAGGTGGAGCGTGACGCCGAGGCGGGCGAATTGCCGTTCGTACCAGTCGAGGAGGTCGAGGATCTGGGCGCGGCGGGGTTGTTCGCCGGCGAGGCGGAACTGGCCGCCGATGCGGGGGGCGGCTTCGTAGAGGTCCACGCGGTGGCCGCGTTCGGCGGCGGCGCGGGCGGCCTCCAGCCCCGCGGGGCCGGCGCCGACGATGAGGATGTGGCGGGGGGTGGCGGCGGGGGTGAAGCGGTCGCCGCCCCATTCCCATTCGCGCCCCGCGCTGGGGTTGATCAGGCAGGAAATCCAGTAGTCGCGCGACCGGCGGCCCCAGCACATCTGGTTGCAGGAGATGCAGGCGCGGATGTCGGCGGCGCGGCCTTCCATCGTCTTTGCCGCAAGGTGGGGGTCGGCGATCTGGCCGCGCACGATAGAGACCATGTCGGCCTGACCGGAGGCGATGATGGTTTCGGCGTTGTCCGGCGTCCTGACATGCGCCTCGGACGTGATCTTCGCGTGTCTCACCACGCCTTTCAGGATTTCGGTGACGGGGGCGGTGAGTTTCTCGGCGAACAGGAAGGTGGGCATCAGGCGTTCGAAGTCGAGATAGCCGCCATGGCCGCAGGTGACGTAGTCGATATGGCCTGTGGCGTCGTGGAGGGCGACGATTTCGGTCAGCGACTCGACCGACAGGGTCACGTCATGCGCGTCGGAGGTGGAGACGGCGAGGCCCACGATGAAATCCTCGCCACAGGCGCGGCGGATGCCTTCGATGATGGTGCGGGAAAAGCGGGTGCGGTTTTCGAGGCTGCCGCCCCAGCGGTCGTCACGGGTGTTGGACCACGGGGTCCAGAACTGGTCGAGGAGGGAGTGGTAGGCGGCCCAGACCTCTACCCCCTGGAAGCCCGCCTTGTGGCAGCGGATGGCGGCGGCGATATGGGCATCGATCAGCTCTTCGATTTTCCGCTTCCGTCATGCGGTGGGAGCCGTCGCTGTCGTGATAGCTGGCATGGCCGGAGGGGGACCAGTGGGGTTGGAAGCTGAGGTCCGAGTCGCCATGGGCGCCGATGTGGTAGAGCTGTTGCAGGATGACGGCGCCTTCGGCCCGTGCCGCGTCGGTCACCTTGCGGAAGGCGGGGATGATGTCGTCGGTGCCGTGAAGGTAGTTGCCGCGCGTCAGGACGCCGGTGCGGTGGACGGGGACGGGTTCCATCACGATCATCCCCGCGCCGCCCCTGGCGCGTTCGGCGATGTAGCCCAGCGTGCGGGGGCCGGGCAGGCCCATGTCGGACATGTTGTTCGTATGCGCGCCGAAGACGATGCGGTTGCGCAGCGTGGTGCCGCGCAGGGTGACGGGGCTGGTCAGGTGGGGGTGTTGGCTGGGCATCGGCGCATCCTCGGGCTGGCGGGATCAGCCTAGCGGAGAGGCGGGGCAGGGTGTGAGGGTCATAGGCGACAGATGCGCGTCAGGTGGCGGCATCGGGCGCGGGCCTGCATCCGGAGCGGGAGCCCGGTGGTCAGGCCTGCTGGCGGGACGGGGCGGGTTCGGGTCTGGCGCTGTCCGCGCCGGCCACGACCGGGGCGAGGGCCGCGACGGCCACCAGCAGCGCCGCGAGGGCGAGGAAGATCGCCGGAAAGCCCAGAGGCGCCACGCTGGCGCCAATCACGGTGGGCGCCACGAGCATCCCGGCATATCCGGTGAAGGAGACCGCCGCGATGGCCGCACCCGGATTGCTGCCGCCGTGCCGGCCGGCGGCCGAGAAGAGGAGCGGCACGAGGTTGGCCAGCCCGATGCCGCAAAGCGCGAAGCCCGTCGCGGCAAGGGCGGTGGACGGGGCCAGCGCCGCAAGCGCCATGCCGGTCGCCGCGACCATGCCCGAGGCCCGCAGGAGCGGGACAGCGCCAAGGCGGTTCCGCACGGCGTCTCCGCAAAAGCGCATCGCCGCCATGCAGGCCGAGAAAAGCGCGAAGGCCATGCCGGACTCGGCGACCACCGCACCGTGGACCGTGGAGAGGTAGAGCGCACTCCAGTCCAGGACTGCGCTTTCGGGGACGAAGGACAGCAGCGCCATGAGGCCGATGAGATAGATGGTCCAACCCTGCCGCCATGGTCCCGGACCGGTTCCGTTTCCGGTCGGGTCCTCCGTCACCGGAACGGCGGCGAGGCGCGACCAGGCCAGCGCCACCACCGCCAGCGAGAGCGCCGCGACGGTCAGCGCGTGGCCGCCGCTGCCCAGCGCCGCGATGGCCGGACCGCCGAGGGCCCCGCCGAGGAAGCCGCCGACGCTCCAGAAGCCGTGGGTGGAGGACAGGATCGCCCGCCCCGTCGCCTGTTCGAGTTCGACGGCATTCGCGTTGGTTGCGACATCCATCATGGCGATGCTGGCGCCCATCGCTGCCATGGCGAGGGCGAGCGTCACCACATCCGGCGCAAGAACGGCCGCAGGCAGGGCGAGGGCGCAGCAGACCGCGGTGACCCGCACCAGCGCCCGCGACCCGTGACGCTCTGCCAGCCGGCCCGACAGGCACATGGCCGCCATGGACCCGGCGCCCATGCCGAAGATCAGCAGCCCGAGCGCCCCTTCGGTGATGCCATGGCGGGGCAGAAGGAGCGGTATCTGGGGGGCCCAGGACCCGAGGATCGCCCCGTTCAACAGGAAAAGTGCCGAAATGGCGATTCTTCCGCGGCGTGCATAAACCGGATCAAGCGGCATGGGAGAGCCCGGATTGCGTGAATTATCAGTGATATGCGTTGCGGCTGAATATGCGAAAGAATGGCCGCTGTAACCGAAGCGTGCCTTAATTCTACCAAAGTGCAAGTCCGTTGATCCGGAGGCATGTCCGGTTTCTGCCATAGCGGTGCGCCGGGGTGCGGGCCGGGGCAAGGAAATGGCCTTGATCGGCTTCGACCCGGATCAGACCGTCCATTGCCTTCCCACCTTCACGAAAGGGCCGCCGAAACGTTAGTCCTTTCCGGGCAGACGCGCGTAGTCCGGCGGGAACGACCAGAAGCAACTCGGCCCGCCGGACCGTCGGCACCCGCTTCGAGGAACGACGACTACTCTGCAGCGATGCCTTCGGCGTCGGGGTCCCAGCCGGAGATGGCCTTGACCTCGAGGAACTCCTCGATCCCCCAGATGCCGCCTTCGCGGGCGCGGCCCGATGCCTTGACCCCGCCGAAGGGGGAGCCTGCGCCGCGGGATTTGCCGTTCATTTCCACCATACCCGCGCGGAGCTGGCGGGCGAGGCGGTTGCGGCGGGCGCCGTCCTGCGACTGGACGTAGTTGGTCAGGCCATAGGGCGTGTCATTGGCGATCCGCACCGCTTCGGCTTCGGTGTCGAAGGGGATGATCGACAGGACGGGGCCGAAGATTTCCTCTTTCTCGATCGTCATGCCCGGTTTGACGTCGGCAAAGACGGTGGGGCGGACGAAATAGCCCTTGTTCATCCCTTCGGGCAGGCCAAGCCCGCCCGCGACGAGGCGGGCGCCTTCTTCGATACCCTTCTGGATGTAGCCCTGTATCTGGTCCCATTGCCGCTTGTTCACCACGGGGCCGATGTGGCGGCCGGGTTCGTGGGCGGAGGCGACCTTGGTGCCTTCGGCGACCTGTCTGGCGATTTCGACGGCGCGGTCGTAGGCGGGGCGTTCGACCAGCATCCGCGTGGGCGCGTTGCAGCTTTGGCCGGAATTGTTGAAGCAGTGCTTCACCCCGCGTTCCACGGCGCGGTCGTCGGCATCGGCGAAGATCAGGTTCGCGCCCTTGCCGCCCAGTTCCAGCGTCACGCGTTTCAGCGTTTCGGCGGCGGCTTTCGATATGGCCTTTCCGGCGCGGGTGGAGCCGGTGAAGGAGATCATTTCCACATCCGGATGGGTGGAGAGGCGGGAGCCGACCCCTGCGCCGTCGCCGTTGACGAGGTTGAAGACACCCGCCGGAACGCCCGCGTCATGGACGAATTCCGCAAAGAGCATGGAGGAGAGGGGCGATTCCTCGGACGGTTTCAGGATGCAGGTGCAGCCAGCCAGCAGGGCCGGGATCACCTTCAGCGTGACCTGGTTCATCGGCCAGTTCCACGGGGTGATCAGGCCCACGACGCCGATGGGTTCCATCGCGATGCGGTCATTCGGCGCGTGGGGGCCGAGGGGGCGGACCCATTCGATATGGTCGAAGGCGGTCAGGAAGTTCTTCAGGTGCCAGGGCAGGCAGGGGGCCTGGCTGTCGCGGGACATGTCGATGGGGGCCCCCATTTCCATGCTGATGGCGCGGGCCATTTCTTCCGCCCGCTTTTCATATTGGGCAAGGATGCCCTCGACATAGGCCTTGCGCTTGGTGGGGGGCGTGGCGGCCCATGCGGGGAAGGCGCGTTTGGCGGCGGCGACGGCGGCATCGGTATCGGCTTCGGAGCCGAGCGAGATGACCGCGCAGGGGTCTTCGGTGGAGGGGTCGATCACCGCGCAGTCGTGGGGGGAGAGGGGGGCCGTCCAGCGGCCGTCGATGTAGAAATCGCGCTTGATGAGCATGTCTGCCTCCGGGGTTCGCGGCAGGGTGGCAGGGGGACGGGGCGGGGGCAAGTGGCAGAACGACAGGAAATGTCGCGGATGGACGGCGGATTGACCGGTTCGGGTGGCGGTTCGGGTGTTTCGGGTGGGGGCAAATCTCTTCGAAGAAATTTGCAAAAGTTTTCGAAAACTTTTGTTCGTCCTGCGTCGGGGTTTCGGCTGAGCCACTGCGGATGGGGAAATCCGTCTGTCTGGCGGGCGGAACGGGGGTGTTTTTCCTATTTTGCGCGGGAATAGGCGTGGGGGGATGAAACTGCGTTCCGATTGGCGTATCTCAGGTGCCGAGGTTGACAGACAGGAGATTTGTCATGGCCGTGCGCATCAACGACGTCGCCCCCGACTTCACCGCCGAGTCCACGGCGGGGACCATCCGGTTCCATGAATGGCTGGGCGACAGCTACGGGATCATCTTCAGCCACCCGCGCGATTTCACCCCGGTCTGCACGACGGAATTCGGCGCGGTGGCGCAGCTGGCGGGCGAATGGGCCAAGCGGAACACCAAGGTTCTGGGCGTGTCGGTCGATTCCGTCGGCGATCACCAGAAGTGGAAGCGGGATATCGAGGCTTTCGGTGGTGCGCCCGCCGATTTTCCCATCATCGACGACTCGTCGCTGACGGTGGCCAAGGCCTATGACATGCTGCCCGCCGACTACTACCTGCCGACCGAGGGCCGCACGCCCGCCCATTCGGCGACGGTGCGGACAGTCTATATCATCGGGCCGGACAAGAAGGTGCGGCTGACGATGACCTATCCGATGTCGGTGGGCCGGAACTTCGCGGAAATCCTGCGCGCGCTGGATGCGGTGCGGGCGACCGACGGCGTCCCGCTGGCCGCGCCCGCCAACTGGGTGCCGGGTCAGGACATGATCGTGGCGCTGGCGCTGACGGACGAACAGGCGCGGGAGCGGTTCGGGGAGCTGGATATCAAGCTGCCGTATCTGCGGTTTGCGAAGGTGAAGTGATGCGGCGCGGACGTTCACTCGGTCCTGTCAGTCGACCTTTATTGGCACGAAGTCAGTAAGCAGAGAGCGCATGTCAACGCGCTCTCCACGCTTGAAGAACGCCCTGATCTTCCAACCAGTTCGTTTCGTGATACGACGCAGTTCTTTCCATACCCGGAAAGGGCGCGGACCCTTAATGACGTGATCCGTCTGCAAGAGCCGTGTGCTGACGGTAAAGTCCGTGCTTTTGGCGACGTCGTCAAGGTGGATGATCTGACCACAGGCGGGTTGAAAGAGTTGAAAGGTACGCAGCCGTCGGTCGGGTGAGAAGACAAAGTCGTCAAGGTGACTGGAATACCCCTGCGATCTTTGCAGAAGGACCTTAGCGGCATGGCGCGTTAGCAGGTAACATCCAGCGTCCGATACGTTTTCAAGGATTGGACGAAGGATATGGCCATTCGAGATGGACTTGGGACGTCCCATCAGGCGCGGCTGAACCGAGTGGTTGATCTTTACAATGTCGAACCGGTCGCCCACTTTCGCCGCGGCATCGATCGCGTCTCGAAAGAACTCTGCGAACAACAGATCGTCTTCCATTACGACGCACAGTTCGGCGTCAGACTGGAGGAATATTGACCATGCCCGCCGATGGCTTTCGAAGACGGCAATCTCGAAGGGGCGCAGGCCCCAGCGCTCGTTGCGGTAACCTGTTGACTTTGCGTGTTGTGTCGGTTCTTTGCCGAGACGCTGCAGATCAAAGGCCGAAACACGTTGAAACGTGAGGCCGAGCCGACTTGCGCTGCGCTGCATCAGAGATCTTCGGGATTGGTCTTGCTCAAGGTTAATGAAAAGATAGAGTATGTTGACCATCTGTCTTGGAAAGCCTGCGCTGCTGCAACACGGTGCAACATAAGTTGAGGTCATCGATGGTGCAATGCGGTTCTCGAAGCTCTGGAGTGAAAGACTTGTTGATTAGCCTTGTGATCCCAACAAGGGACCGTTCAGAGTATCTTGAATATGCAATTCAAACAGCGATTTTGGCGAGCAAAGAGGCAGAATTTGACATCGAGATTGTCGTTGCGGACAACGCAAGTGATGACCGAACTTCGCGGCTTGTTAGTTTTTTGGAGGACCCACGTATTGTTTATGTTCGGTCTGAGCGGCGAATTTCCATGCGGGCGAACTTTGAAGCTGGTTTGAATGCAGCAAGTGGGGACTATTTGATTTTTATTGGCGATGATGACGCTTTCACCATTGGCGGGCTAAAGTTGCTTTCAAGGCTACTTCGGTCGAACGAGTATGACGTTGTAAACTGGCCTCAGACAAATTATACTTGGCCCGGTGTCCGGTGTTCAAAGGGATGGGGGAAGCTTCGATACCGTGATTTTGTTGGAGAGGTGAAATCACAAAGTCTCTTTGCGGTTGGGCAAAAATTTCTAAACGCAACTTATGCCAATTATCATCAGGGCGCACTGATTTATCATGGCTGTGTGTCGCGTAAGGTGATTAATGAGGCGAGGTTGGGCGCCAAGGGATGCTATTTCATGGGGGCAAGCCCGGATCTTTACGCGGCTGTGGCAAATTGCTTTTCTAGTCAAGGCCGTATTGGATACTTAAGCTATTCAGTGACCATAGGTGGTGCCTCACCTAAATCGAACGGATTGAATGCGAGTCTTGCGCCTGAGAAGCAGTATTCGAACGAGTACAATAGATTTTTGTCTGAATCAAAGGGAGATGAAACCTTCTCAATTATCGGGCCGTCCATGAAATCCTTTGGCCTTTATGTCCTAGAAGCCCTTATCATGTGCTTGGGCAGAGAAAAGCTTCGTGATATGCTTGATATTGAGGAGTGGAGGAGGAGGCTGATACGAGAGATCAGCGATCTAGCGGCTGAATACCGCGTGGAGAATTTTGCTTGTGCCGCTCGCTTGTTTGCCTTGCTCGGCGAACAGTTCGTTCCTCCCGCTGACTCGCAGGTGACGACGCATTCAGATAAACTGAGTGCAAGAGGGCAATCAATAAGGAAACGGGTATGGTCATTGACCTCCTTGGAGGTGTCAAGGGGTGATCATGCTAGGGACATTATGGCATTTGCCAAAGTCGTTCAAAGAGTTTGTCCGGCACATGATATCCTTGTCAACGGTGTGACGGCTCAAAGGATTTCGCGCCGTCTTAAGGCTTTGATTAATGCAGTATTTCTGTGAGAAGTTTAGAAGATTGTTGATTTCACCTCGCGCTGAAATTTGCATTGAGTGCTTGTTGCGGGGTGATTATGCTGTCTGACGAGCTTGAGAGGTGCAGAAAGTGAAGGCCGTGATCCTAGCCGGGGGCCTCGGGACCCGGATCAGCGAAGAGTCGCATTTGCGCCCGAAGCCGATGATCGAGATCGGGGGGCGACCCATTCTGTGGCACATCATGAAGATCTATGGCGCCCACGGGGTCAATGATTTCGTGATTTGCTGCGGCTACAAGGGTTATGTCATCAAGGAGTACTTCGCCAACTACTTCCTTCACATGTCGGATGTGACCTTCGACATGGCCGAAAACCGGATGGAGGTGCATCACCGCAATGCCGAGCCGTGGAGGGTGACGCTGGTGGATACGGGTGATGCCACGATGACGGGCGGGCGGTTGCGGCGGGTGGCGGATTACATCGATGGCACCTTCTGCCTGACCTATGGCGACGGGGTGTCGGATGTCGATGTCACCGCGCTGGTGGCGCATCATCGCGCGGCGGGGCGCGAGGCCACGGTGACGGCGATCCAGCCTCCGGGGCGTTACGGGGCGCTGGAGATCGCCGAGGGTCGCGTG
>AYNO01000125.1 GCA_000500915.1 Rhodobacter sp. CACIA14H1 | reverse complement strand
CAGACTCGCCCTCTCCTTCACTCCGTTACCAAATACGTCCCGGGGTCCGGGGCGGCGCCCGGCAGCCGAGCCGGACGCGCGGAACGCGCGGGAGGCGAGAGGAAAGGCTTGCGCGGGGCTCTTGCCCCGCGCTCCGCTTTACTGGCGCAGCTCGTCGGGCAGCAGCGCCTCGGGGAGGTTCTGGTAGCTGACGGGGCGTAGCCAGCGGCGGATGGCCATCGTCCCGACACTCGTCGCGCCGAAATTGGTGGAGGCGGGATAGGGGCCGCCATGCACCATCGCCTCGCAGACCTCCACACCCGTGGGGAAGCCGTTGGCCAGCACGCGGCCCGCCTTGCGTTCCAGCACCGGCATCAGGCGGCGGGCAAGGTCGGTATCGGCGGCTTCCATCTGCAGCGTGCAGGTCAGCTGCCCCTCCAGCGACCGCGCCACTGCCTCCATCTGCGCGAAATCGGTGACGCGGACGATCAGGCCGAGCGGGCCGAACACCTCTTCCCCCAGCGCGTGGTTGGACAGCCATTCGTCGCCCGTCGTCTCGAACAGGTAGGGCGTGGCGTTGCGGCGGTCGCAGACGGAGGTCAGCACCTCGCGCACCCCCGCCGTCGCGGCCACCCGGTCACGGCCGCGGCGGTAGGCCTCCGCGATGCCGTCGGTCAGCATGACCTGCGCAGGGATGGCCCCCACCGCCTCTTTCGCCGCCGCGACGAAGGCGTCGGCCTCCGGCCCTTCGATGGCCAGCACCACGCCCGGATTGGTGCAGAACTGCCCCGCGCCCATCGTCAGAGACGCGGCCCAGCCCTTGGCGATGGCTTCGCCCCGTGCGGCAAGGGCGGCGGGCAGCAGGAAGACGGGGTTGACCGACCCCAATTCGCCATAGAAGGGGATCGGCACCGGACGGCGGGCGCAGAGGTCGAACAGCGCCCTGCCCCCGCCCAGCGACCCGGTGAAGCCCACCGCCGTGACCAGCGGATGCTGCACCAGCGCCGCGCCCAGTTCGGTCGTGTTGCCCTGGATCAGGCTGAAGACGCCCGCATCAACCCCTTCCGCCGCGATGGCCGCCGCGATGGCCTGCGCCACGATTTCCGCCGTGCCGGGATGGGCGGGGTGGCCCTTCACCACCACCGGACAGCCCGCCGCCAGGGCCGAGGCCGTGTCGCCCCCCGCCGTGGAGAAGGCCAGCGGGAAGTTCGACGCGCCGAAGACCGCCACGGGGCCCACCGGGCGCTGCATCATGCGGATGTCGGGGCGCGGCAGGGGCTGGCGGTCGGGCAGCGCGGGGTCGTGGCGCAGGTCGAGGAAATCCGTGCTGCGGATATGCTTGGCGAACAGGCGCAACTGCCCCGTGGTGCGCCCGCGCTCGCCCTCCAGCCGCGCCGTCGGAAGGCCCGTCTCGGCATGGCCCGTGGCCGTCAGGTCGGCGCCCCGCGCCTCGATCTCGTCCGCGATGCGGTCAAGGAAGGCGGCGCGCCTTTCGCGGGGCAGCGCGGAATAGGACCAGAAGGCCCGTTCCGCCGCCTGCACCGCGCGGTCCACTTCCGCCGCGCCGCCATTGGCAAAGCGGGCGGCATCGCCGCTGGCGGGCTGCGAGGTGAATTCCGCCCCCGATCCGACCCATTCCCCCGCGATCAGATGCTTTCCGGTCAGCATGGCCGCTTCCTTTCCCTGACAGTGACGGGCACTGACATGCCAGGTTGCGGCAGCGGCGTCGAGAGGGTGCGGCGGCGTCAGAGCGCAGGCAGCGGAAAGCGCACCCGCATCAGGGCGCCGCTGCCCGACAGGCGTTCGATCTGCCCGCCGATCTGCGCCGCCAGCGCGTCCACGATCGTCATCCCCGACCGGCGCTGCGGCGCTTCGGGCAGGCCCACCCCGTCATCCGATATCTCCAGCACACCGTCCCCGCCGTCGCGCCGCAGCGCGACATGGATCACGCCGCCGTCACGGTCGCGGAAGGCGTGCTTGACGGCATTGGTCAGCAGTTCCGCCGCGATCACCGCAAGGGGCGTCAGCTGTTCCGGTCCCAGCACGATCCCGGGCTCCGTCCGGCAGTCCACCGAAATTCCCCGCTCCTGCGGGACGATGGCGGGGCTTTCCGCCAGTTCGCGCAGCGTATGGGCGAAATCGACATGCACCCCGTCCGCCGCCTGATACATCAGGTCATGCACGCGGCTGATGGCGCCGATGCGCGATTTCAGCTCGTTCCCGTCGATCCCCGCCTTGCCGCGCATCTGCATGTTGATCAGCGACACCACGAGGGCGAGGTTGTTCTTCACGCGGTGGTTCGTCTCGCGCATCAGGTGGATACGCGCCTCGGCCAGATGTTCGGCCTCTTCCACGCGCTTGCGTCCCGCCTCCAGTTCGAAAAGCTCTTCCACCCGCCGCTGGGCGCGGTGGGACACCAGCATCAGCACAAGGGCGATGGCCGCCAGCAGCATCCAGACCGGCGCGGCGCGGGCCAGCCATGCCATGAGCACCACGCGCGTCGGCGTGCCGAAATTCGCATAGACCGGAAGACCGTCCAGCTTGCGGTAGGCATAGAGCCGTTCGATCCCGTCCGACGCGGCGACCGTGGTGAAGGTTCCGGCATCCGACTTGGCGATATGCGACCGGATCGGCGTGTTCTCGGGCAGCATCATCGGTTCCGCATCGAAGTTGCGCACCATCAGTAGCCCGTCCGCCCGCATCAGCGACGCCGCATCCCCGTCGCTCACCACGATCCCCTTCAGGAATTCGCGGACGACGGAACTGTCCAGCCCCGCCACCAGAACCATCCGTTCGCCGGCAAAGCGGGCCGCCGTGGCAAGGATGATCGCATCCTGCTTGCCGGGTTCCACGATGATGCGGTCCACGAAGAAATCCGCCCGCCCCGTATCGCGTCGATATAGGCGCGGGGGCCCATCTTCATCCGCACCGGAAAGCTCCGGCTGGAGGCGAGGACGGTTCCGTCCAGCCGCATCAGCAGCAGGCCATGCATCTGCGGCAGCGACGTTTCCAGATCGCGCAGGAAATGGTGGAAGGTGACGGAACGCAGGTCCGCTTCCGTCATGTCGGCCATCCGCGCCCGCGTGGCGTCATGCAGGAAAAGCTGCGCCTCGACCAGCCGTTCGGCATATTGCGCCACCAGCGCGGCCGAGGCTTCGGCATGGGATCGCGTGGCCTCCACCTCTTCGCGCCAGGACAGGACTCCCCAGACAAGCGCAGCCAGCATCGGCAGCACGAAGCTTCCGGTGCGAAGGGCAAGAAAGACAGTCCGTTCGGCGCGACGCGGGCCTGTCAACCTGGACGATTCCCATTCTTGGAGTGATTAACGATGTTTGACGCAGTTTCGCCCATGCTGCAACCGCACAGAGAGTCATCGGCGCGTTCCGGTCACCGCCTGGCTGAACGGCTAGCCGCCCTCGCCGCGCCCGGCCGGTGCGGATGGTCCCTGCGGTCGCGCCGTTCCGGCGGGCGACAGGCGCAGGATGCCGCGCAGCAGCGCCTTGCGCAGCAGGGGCGGCATCCGCCCCTCGAGCAGGTGCGCGACGCGCAGGATGGCCAGACCGATCCCTGCGGGCACGGCGATGCCCAGCGCCGCCATGCCGAAGAAACCGTCGATGCCGAACCGCATCCCGACGATCATCACGAAGAGGTGCAGGAAATAGATCAGCACCGACAGGAAGGCGATGTTGACCGGAGGCTCCGGCAGGCGCAGGCGCAGGGTAAAGAGCAGGATCACCACCGAAAAGGCGGCGGCGAGGAAGGGGAATTCCGGCGGAAAGTCCAGCGCCGGCCCGTACATGCCCAGATAGACAAGCGACTCGGCCAGCCTCAGCAGGGCCAGCGCCGCCAGCAGGATGCAGACATGGCGATGGTCGGGCAGTGCGCCTTCTCCGCGCCGCTCCAGCCGTTCGGCCAGAAGGAAGCCGAAGGCGGCATAGGGGAATTCCACGAAGACACCGTTGCGATAGGCGTTCATCGGCAGATCGACGGGGGTGAAGAAATGGATCGACTGCAGCAGCGTGCCGATCACGAGACCGCCGATCGCCAGCCAGAACAGGACCCGCCGCGCCCGTTCCGGCGCCTGCACGACCGTAAGGACCGTCAGCAGGATCAGGACCGCGACGAACAGCGCCGCGATGTACCACAGGTGCATCGGCCCGAAGATCAGCTCATGCGCGACCGCCCACGGGGTTGCGGGGTCTGGCCACCAGATCGGTAGGTAGAACGCGACCCAGGCGACATAGGCCACCAGCAGCTTGGCCAGCCAGAGCCGGGCGCGGCCATGCCGCCATGTCTGGAAGAAAAGGAAGCCCGACACCACCGCGAAGGTCGGCACCGCCGCGCGGGCATAGCTGAAGCCCAGCACATAGCCCAGCGCACCGACATCGCCGACAATGAGGCCCGAATGCGCCAGCACGACGACGCAGGCCACCAGCAACTTCAGGTAATCGACAGAATAGATACGCGCCATGGACCGTTCCTTTCCCGCTGAATCGGGCAGGAATGGGGAAATCGCAAGACGTTTGATTAATACGTATTAACTTTTGTCGGTGATCCGCGCATCGGTGCGTCCTGCAGCGGCGCCCGCGCCCCCTGCGCGTTGCGGTGGCAGCCTGTGCGGCCGCCACCGCAGGCGACAGGATCAGCGGGTGGTGAACTTGCCGGGGCCGGGGCCCGTTCCGTAGCCGTTCGGCACCTTCGACCCGCTGGTTCCGCCCGCGTCGCTTCCGGCATTGGTGGCATCCGCACCGTTGCCCCACCCGTTGTTGCCCTTGACCGGCTCGCATTCGCCCGCACCGCAGGCATGGGAGACCGAAGCGAAAGACATCGACACGGCAAACACGGCAGCAGCAAGTCCGGCGATCTTGGTTCTCATGATGACTCCTCCCAGGCTTTTCAGAGAGGTTCAGGCTATACCAGTTAGGATGTATTAACACCTGTTTTGCCCGGTTCTGGCCATACTTTCGCCCCATTTCGGCAGGGCGCGGCAGACCGGAACGCGCAGGCGCGAACCTGCGGTTGTAAGCTATGTTCTATTGGGAGATGGCGGACCCGGAGCGATTCGAACGCCCGACCCTCAGATTCGTAGTCTGATGCTCTATCCAGCTGAGCTACGGGTCCGTCTTGGGGCAGCGTTTAGCCCCGGTCGCGGGGGGGCGCAAGGGGAAAAACGCAGCTCACTCCGCCTCTTCGCCCGCCAGCCGCTTGGGCAGGCGGATCAGGAACTC
Source organism: Rhodobacter sp. CACIA14H1 (assembly GCA_000500915.1). Taxonomy (GTDB): domain Bacteria; phylum Pseudomonadota; class Alphaproteobacteria; order Rhodobacterales; family Rhodobacteraceae; genus Paragemmobacter. The sequence continues at coordinate 6,479 of AYNO01000125.1, read as the reverse complement.
CGTCCCCTCGGCATCGCTGCGGGCAAGGTCCAGCCGTCCGCCATGGCCGCGCACCAGCTCGGCCGCGATGGCAAGGCCAAGTCCGGTGCCGCCCTTGCGCGCCCCGCCCTGGAAGGCCTCGAACAGGTGTTCGCGGGCCTTGGGCGGCAGGCCGGGGCCGGTATCGCCGACGCGGATCCACCAGTCCTGTTCATCCTCGCCGCCCGATATCTCGATCGTGCCGCCCTGCCCCGTCGCCTCGATCGCCTGACGCGCGTTGCGGATCAGGTTGCCCAGCACGCGGTGCAACTGTTCCGCATCGGCGCGGATCATCAGTCCCGCCGGCACGTCGATCAGGCAGGCCACAGTCGCCTCGCCCTCCAGCAGCCCCTCGCCCTCGGCCACATCCTCGGCCAGCCGCCGCAGGGCAAAGCGTTTCAACTGGGGCGGCGGCTCCTCGGCCTTGCCGAAGGCCAGTGTGGATTCGCACAGGCTGACGGCGCGGGAAATCGACCCCACCAGCTTCGGCGCGGCCCGCGCCACGGCGGGGTCGGCGCTGGCCTCCAGCCGGTCGGCGAAAAGCTGCGCCGTGGTCAGGATGTTGCGCAGGTCGTGGCTGATCTTGGCCACCGCCGCGCCCAGTTGCGCCAGCCGCTCCTTCTGGCGCAGGGCGCCGGTCAGTTGCGTCTGCATCGACGCCAGCGCCTCTTCGGCCACGCGCAGCTCCTCCACCTCGGCCGATGGCGCGATGACGCGGGTCGCATCCTCGGGCGCTTCGGCATAGGCGGTCATGTGGCGGACGACGCGGCGGATCGGCCCGACCAGCAGGCGCTGCACGGCAAGGAACAGCAGGAAGGCTGTCACGACCGAAATCAGCGCCGACAGCAGCAGGATGCGCATCCCGTATTCCACCATCGACTTGCGCAGCGGCCCCGTCTCCATCGTGATCTCGATCAGCAGCCCCGCATCCTGCACCGGGTTGCCGATGACACGGATCACGCGGTTCTCGGGATGCCACAGCACGGACATGGCGTCGCGGATCAGTTCCCACGGGCCGGACAGGCGCAGGTCATAGGTGGCCTCGATGGGCTGCGGGATGGGCGATGACAGCACGAGCTGCCGCACCTCGTCCCGCCGCAGGACGACGTTGAACACCTCGGCATTCTTCAGCAGTTCCGTTTCGAGATCGGCCCCCACCGTCGCATCATCCGCCGCCAGAAGGGCAAGCGACGCGATCTGCGCCTTCTCCAGCCGCAACAGCAGGAAATCGGCGCGGTAGCGGGCGATCGACGGCACGAAGATCAGCACCTCGGCCAGCATGACGAAGGCCACGGTCAGCAGCAGGAACCGCCCCGACAGCGTGTTCAGGAACCGTCCGCGCCCGAACCTCACGCCGCACCCGCCGCCGTGCGGGACAGGCGGGCAGGAACCGCCCGCACCCGTCTTCCTGCCTTCCGCAACCCCGTCTTCATCTCGGCCCAAATACCCTCAGGGGGGTCGGGGGCAGAATGCCCCCCGCGTGTCAGGGAAGGATGCGCTGCACCAGCCGCACCACCCGCTTCAACGCAGCATTATCAAAGAGTTTCGGGGAAAAATAGGCTCCCGCCGCACGTTTCGCCACCTCGGCCAGCGTCGGATAGGGCAGGACCACCCCCGCCAGCGCCGAAACCTTCATCCGCGCCGACACGGCCAGCGCCAGCGGGGCCAGCACCTCGCCCGCATGGGGGCCGACGACGGTGGCGCCCACCACGCGCCCCCTGGCCACCAGAAGCTTGGCGAAACCCTCCGCCTCGCCCATGGCCTGTGCGCGGTCGTTGTGGTGGAACTCTGCCCGCGTGACGGTCAGCCGGTCGCCCCATGCCGTCCGCGCCTCGGCCTCGGTCGGGCCGATCTGCGCCAGTTCGGGATCGGTATAGGTGACGCGGGGGATATGGTCGGTGCGGGCCTTCGCAGGCAGGCCCAGCACCGCCTGCCGGATCACCACGCCCGCATGATAGCCCGCCAGATGCGTGAACTGCGCCCCGCCCGCCGCATCGCCCACGGCAAAGACGCGGCGGTTCGTCACCGACCGCAGCCCCGCGCCGACCTTCACCCCGCGGCGGTCAAACTCCACCCCCCGGCCGCAAGGTCCAGCCGGTCCAGCGCCACCCTGCGCCCCACGGCCACCAGCAGATGCGACCCCGTCACCACCTGCCCGTCCGCCAGCACCAGTTCGATCCCGTCCCCGACGGTGCGGACCCGTACCGCCGCCGCCCCCTGCCGGATGTCCACCCCTTCCGCCACCAGCCGCGCCAGCACCACCGCCGAGGCCTCCGCATCCTCGCGGCCCAGCGCCCTTGCGGCCTCCACCACCGTCACCGCACAGCCAAGCCGGCGATGGGCCTGCGCCATCTCCATCCCGATGGGACCGCCGCCAAGGATGACCAGATGCGACGGCCTTTCGCGCAGGGCAAAGACGGATTCGTTGGTCAGGTAGGGCACCCCGTCCAGCCCCGGCACATCCGGCACCATTGGCCGCGACCCCGTGGCGATGACGAAGCGCCGCGCCCTGATGCGTTCGTCGCCCACCGCCACCTCGCGGGGCGACACGAACCGCGCCCAGCCGCGCAGGACAGTGCAGCCCAGCCCCTCGAACCGCTCCTGGCTGTCCACCGGCGCGATCGTGGCGATCACCCCCGCGACATGGTCCTTCACCGCGCCGAAATCCACCTGAGGCCCCGCCCCCGCCACGCCGAAGCGCGTGCCCCGCTGCGCCTCGGCCCGCGCCGCCGCCGCGATCAGCGCCTTGGACGGCACGCAGCCCGCGTTCAGGCAGTCGCCCCCCATCCTGTCCCCTTCGACCAGCACGACGCTTGCGCCCATCTGCACGGCCCCCGCCGCCACCGACAGGCCACCCGACCCCGCCCCGATCACGCAGATATCCGTCCGGATCACAGCTCCCTCCGCCGCAAGGTCCTGACCAGGATGGGCAGCACGCCCAGCACCACCAGCCCGACGATGGGACCGGCCACATAGGGTTCGAGGAAGACCGACAGGTCGGGCGCGCCGCCGGTCTCGAACACCTCGCCCAGCCCCGACCCGACCGAGGTGAGGACCAGCGCACCGGGAATGATCCCCACCGCCGTCGTCACCGCGAATTTCACCAGCGAGATGTTCAGCAGCGCGGGGATCAGGTTCGCCATGAAGAAGGGCACGACGGGCGTGACCCGCATCAGGAACAGCACTTCCCATTCATTCGCCGCCAGCGCCGCCCGCAGGCGGGCGACCTTGCCCCCCTGCGCGTCGATCTTCGCGGCCAGGCTTTCGCCGAATCCCGCCCGCGCGGCCAGGAACAGCAGGATCGCCCCCGCCGTCGCCCCGGCCAGATTGAAGAACACCCCCGGAAACAGCCCGAAGAGGAATCCCCCCGTCAGCGTCGCCACCGTCGCCCCCGGCAGGCTGAAGGCCACGATCACCACATAGGCCGCCACGAATCCCGCCACCGACAGCGCGTAGTGCGAATCGCGCAGCGCCAGCAGCTCTGCCCGATGCGCGGCCAGCGCCTCGAATCCCAGCTCGTCGCGCAGCAGCACCGCGCCGAGGATGGCCACGGCCAGCATCGCCAGCGCGGGAATCATCTTCCGGCGGGATTTCGGGTCGGCGGGGGGTGCGGGCATCGTCATGGCGCCAAGATGGGCCGATTTGCCCGCCCGCCGCCAGCCGTTTCACGCGGCATTGATCGCAGCGCCCCGTCCTGCAACATTTCCCCCGCCTCCGGCGCGATTTGTTGCGGAATTTCCCGCTTCCCCGCGTTGACTTGGGAACAGACCCCCCGTAAAGGACGGGCTTCGAATAGAAGCGGCGCTCGAATCCACGGGTTTGCGCTGCCTGAGTGATACGGAGAGCCGCGATGAAGCGCACTTACCAACCGTCGAACCTGGTCCGCAAGCGCCGCCACGGGTTCCGCGCCCGCATGGCCACCAAAGGCGGCCGTCTGGTGCTGGCCGCCCGCCGCGCCAAGGGCCGCAAGCGCCTGTCGGCCTGATCCCGCACGGCCACCCCTGCGGTGGCCCGAACGGTGACGCCCCGAAAGGTGACGCGATGACACCGCCGATGGACCCGGGCAAAGGCGAAGATGCCGAAGCGCCCGCCGCTCCGTCGGCGGTTTCGCTTTGCCCGCCTCCGGCCACCCTGACCACCCTGCAGAAACGCGCCGACTTCCTGCGTGCAGCCTCGGCCCGCCGTCAGGGCACAGGCGGCTTCCTGTTGCAGGCGCGGGCGCGGGGGGATGACAGCCCCGCCATCCGCGTGGGCTTCACCGCTTCGAAGAAGATCGGCAACGCCGTCCTGCGCAACCGCGCCAAGCGCCGCCTGCGGGCGCTGGTGCGCGAGGTGCTGCCCCCCTTGGCACGGGCCGGATGGGATTACGTCCTCGTCGCCCGCCCCGAAGCCACCGTCACCCGCGATTTCGCCGACCTGAAGCGCGACCTTGCCACGGCGCTCGCCTCGGTCCACCGCGACACGGCCCGCGACGCGAAGCCATGACCCCGCTCGCCCGCCTGCTGTCCCTTCCCGTCCGCGCCTACCGCCTGATCCTGTCGCCATGGGTCGGCCACGGCTGCCGGTTCCAGCCCACCTGCTCTGCCTACGCGCTCGAGGCGCTGGAACGGCATGGCGGGTTGAAGGGCGGCTACCTGACCGTCCACCGCATCTGCCGCTGCCACCCCTGGGGCGGCCACGGATACGACCCCGTGCCGGGCGCCGACCCGGACCACGATGCCCGCTGACCCGCCTTAGGAAGACGCCGCTTCATCCGTTCCCAAATATCCTGCGGGGGAAGGTCATCGGCCCTGCCGATGACCGGCGGGGGTGCAAAACCCCCGCTCCGGCGCCGGCCGCAGGCGCGGCGTCATTCCTTCTCGAAGAAGATCGACACATCCCCCACATCGACCCCGAAGCGACTCATATAGGCACGGTTGAACAGGCGGTCCTCCGACAGCAGCCACATCCAGTCGTCGAAGGTCACACGCACCGTCTCCACCGTCCCGTCCGCCGCAGGCACCGGCAGGTCGATCGTGTAGCGCCAGTTGAAGCGGTCGCCCTTCTCCACCCCCGTCGCCACGCCGATCACGCCGGGCGCGGTGCCTTCCCATGTCTCGTCCCCCGTCTTGCGCAGGGTCCAGACCCGCTGCTCGGTCGATCCGTCCTCATAGGTGAAATCCTCCACCAGCCGCAGACGTTCCCCGTCCCAATCCCCCGCGATCTCGGCCACGAATTGCCGCCGCACGGTGCCGAAGATGTCCTGGAACTGGCCATGCGCCACCAGCCGCCCGTCGAAGAATTCTTCCAGCTCCAGCTCCCGCGTGGACATCGACGCATCCTCCAGCGACGGCTTGCCCGCACAGGCGGCAAGGGCCGGGATCAGGGCCAGAAGGGAAAGGCGGGCGGAAAGGCGCATCGGGTCATCCTCCGGTTTACCCTTCTACGCGCCGGCGCCCCGTCCGGATTGCCGAAACCCCGCCCTTCTGGCATAGGACCGCATCACCCCCGCCAAAGGCTGCCCCATGCTGGACGACCTCGACGACATCCATCCCCTGTTCCACGGCGCCCCCACCTCGACCGAGTTCAAGAAGCTTAGGAAGCGCATCGTCCGCGAAACCCGCGAGGCGATCGAAACCTATGGCATGGTCAACCGTGGCGACCGCTGGCTGGTCTGCCTGTCGGGGGGCAAGGACAGCTATACCCTGCTGGCCGTGCTGCACGAACTCAAATGGCGCGGGCTGCTGCCGGTGGACCTGCTGGCCTGCAACCTCGACCAGGGCCAGCCCGGCTTTCCCGCGACCGTCCTGCCGGAATTCCTGACGAAGATGGGCGTCCCGCACCGCATCGAATATCAGGACACCTATTCCATCGTGGTGGACAAGGTCCCGCAGGGCCGGACCTACTGCTCGCTCTGTTCCCGCCTGCGGCGCGGCAACCTCTACCGCATCGCGCGCGAGGAAGGCTGTTCCGCCGTCGTGCTGGGCCATCACCGCGACGACATCCTTGAAACCTTCTTCATGAACCTCTTTCACGGCGGCCGCCTTGCCACCATGCCGCCGAAACTGGTGAACGAGGATGGCGACCTGATGGTGCTGCGCCCGCTGGCCTTTGTCGCGGAAGAGGATTGCGGGAAATTCGCCCGCGCCATGAATTACCCCATCATCCCCTGCGATCTCTGCGGGTCGCAGGAGGGGTTGCAGCGGATGCAGGTCAAGAAACTGCTGGACGACTGGGAGTCCCGCTCGCCCGGTCGCCGTCAGGTCATGTTCCGCGCACTGCAGAACGTGCGCCCGTCGCATCTGGCCGATCCCTCGGTCTTCGACTTCCTGTCCCTTGCCCCCGGCGCGGCGGGCGCGGGGCGCGAGGGGGGTGCGGATGACGGCCTTCCCCCCAACCTGCGCTGATCACAAACGCCCGACGCGCCCTGCCTGACAGGCGAAAGGCCTTGACCTTTCGCCCCCCCTTCTGTTGAAGCACCG
>AYNO01000124.1 GCA_000500915.1 Rhodobacter sp. CACIA14H1 | reverse complement strand
CGGCAGTGATCTATACGTGGCAGGCGTTGCTGGTGCATTCCAACATCCGCCTGCCGCTGGGGCCGTTGCGGTTCTGGATCGTCGGTCCGGAATTCCACCACTGGCACCACGCGAACGAGCGTGCGGCCTATGACCGCAATTTTTCGGGTCAGTTGCCGCTGTGGGACATCCTGTTCCGCACGGCGCATCTGCCGGGGCGGCTGCCCGAACGCTATGGCGTGGATGATCCGGTGCCGGGGGACTGGCTTGGCCAGATCGCCTATCCGTTCCGCCGCCCGCGACCGGAGGAGGGGCGGGCAGCGGAGGGGGAGGGTTAGGCCGGTTCCGCCACGCGGCGTGCCCAGAGCGTCTGGAAGGCGGGGCGGGCCTGCGCGGCCTTGAGCCAGCGGTCCACGTCGGGGAATTCCGCGAGGAGGGCGGTCTGGCCCTGGGCATAGCGCAGGCATTCGGCGGTGTTGATGTCGGCCACGGTGAAGCGGTCGCCCACCAGCCAGTCGCGGCCCGAGAGGTGCGTGTTCAGGCGGGCGAGGGGGCGGCGGAGCTTTTCCGACGCGACCTTGACGATGCCTTCGCCCATGGCGCCTTCGGGGGCCTGCATGATTTCCAGTGCAGGGGTTTCGACCGAGGTGGCGGCGAAGAGCGCCCATTGTTCCATCAGCGCGGCTTCGGCATCGTCCTGCGGACCCAGCGCCCCGCCATAGCGGCGGGCGAGGTAGAGCGAGATGGCAAGGCTTTCGGTCAGGACGAGGTCGCCGTCCTGCATCGCGGGGATCTGGCCCTGCGGGTTGACCTTCAGGAAGTCCGGCGAAGCGGTGTGGAGCGGTGCGTCCGCTGCGGCGGGGTCGGGCAGGCGGTAGGCCTGGATCACGGGCACATGGGTGAAGGGCGTGCCGGTTTCGAGCAGGAGCCAGAGCGGCCGCGTGGCGCGGGAGCGATAGACGCCGTAAAGCGTGAGCATGGGCAGGGCCTTTGCGGTGGTTGCAGGCGGGCAGCCTATGCGCGGCGGGGCGGCAACACAAACGGGTTTCGGGTGCCGGATTGACGGGGATCAAGGCGGGGCGGGGCGATCCGTGGCAGGGGCAGGATGCAACCTGCGAGGGAGGACCCGATGGACGGCGAGAGCGTGACCCTGACCGAAACCGCAACCGCAACGGGGGCCTTGGCCGGACCCGTGCCCCCCGTGGCAGAGGACCGGCCGCAGGGGCCGCAGCATTACCCCGTGCTGGACGCCGACCGCATCCGCGCGGCCTTCGAGGCGGGGGTCTATCCCTATGGCCGTCCGATGGGGCGGCGGGCCTATGAGGAGGAGAAGGCCGCGCTGCAGGCCGAGCTTCTGAAGGTGCAGATCTGGGCGCAGGAGACGGGGCAGAAATTCGTCATCCTGATGGAGGGCCGCGATGCCGCCGGAAAGGGCGGCACGATCAAGCGGTTCATGGAGCATCTGAACCCGCGTTACGCGCGGGTCTGTGCGTTGACCAAGCCCAGCGATGTGGAGAAGGGGCAGTGGTTCTTCCAGCGCTATATCGCGCATCTGCCGACGGCGGGGGAAATGGTCTTCTATGACCGCAGCTGGTACAACCGCGCCGGGGTGGAACGGGTGATGGGCTTCTGTTCGCCGGCCGAATACCTTGAATTCATGCGCGAGGTGCCGGAGCTGGAGCGGATGCTGGTCCGGTCGGGGATACGGCTTTACAAATACTGGTTCTCCGTCACGCGCGAGGAGCAGCGGAAGCGGTTTCTGGCGCGGGAGACGGACCCGCTGAAACGCTGGAAGCTGTCGCCCATCGACAAGGCCAGCTTGGACAAGTGGGACGACTATACCGAGGCGAAGGAGGCGATGTTCTTCTATACCGACACGGCGGATGCCCCCTGGGTCATCGTGAAGTCGGATGACAAGAAGCGGGCGCGGCTGAATGCGATGCGGCATTTCCTTTCGACGGTGGACTATCCGGAAAAGGACGCATCCGTGGTGGGGGTGCCGGACCCGCTGATCGTAGGGCGGGCCAGTCAGGTGATCGGGGGGGCGGGGCATATCCTCGACGCGGCGACGCATCCGGCGGTTCGCCGCTGAGGGTGGTTGCGGGGGCGGGGCTGCGGGCCTAACTCTGGGCGGCAAAGGCGGTGGCCCGGGGGGATGGATGCGTCTGGCTTTGGCGGTGGCGGGTGTGGTGGCGCTGGCGGGGCCGGTCGCGGCGCATCCGCATGTGTTCATGGAGACGGAGCTGGAGGTCATCCGGGACGAGGCGGGGCGTGCCGTGTCGCTGCGGGTGACGTGGAGCTATGACCCGTTTTTCTCGCTGGTCCTGATCACCGAGCGGGGGCTTGATCCGGATGCGGACGGGGTCCTGACGGTGGATGAAGAGGCGGCGTTGCAGGGGTTCGACATGAACTGGGAGCCGGGCTTCGCGGGGGATGTCTATGCCTTTGCCGGTGATGCCGCCGTCGCGCTGTCGGGGCCGAGGAACGGGCTGGCGCGGTACGAGGGGGGCCGGATCGTGTCGTCGCATGTGCGCGATCTGGCGGCACCGGTGGCGGGGCTGCTGGTCGTGAAGAATTACGATCCGACCTATTACACCGAATATACGATCCGCGACGTGGCGGCCGGCGGCTGCGGCGTGGAGATCGTCGCGCCCGACCTGACGGAGGCGGAGCTTGCGCTGAAGGCGGCGCTGGCGGAGCTTCCGGCGGATATGGATGTGGAGACGGGCTTCCCCGAAGTCGGGGCGGCCTTTGCGCAGGAAGTGCGGGTGACATGCGCCGCGTCCTGACGCTGGGCGGGATCGCGGTGGCGCTGGGTCTGGCGCTGGTCTGGGCCCTTGGCGGGTTCGACGCGCTGGGGCGCATGGCGGCCGAGGCGCAGCGGGCGATGCAGGCGCCCCTGGCCGGGGCCGTGCGGGCGGTGAAGGCGGGGGAGCCTGCGGCCTGGGCGGGCCTGCTGGCGGTGTGTTTCGGCTATGGCGTGGTCCATGCGGCGGGGCCGGGGCACGGGAAATTCGTGATCGGCGGCTATGGCGTGGCGCGGCGGGTGCCGGTGCTGCGGCTGTCGGTGGTGGCCTTGGCTGCGTCCTTGGCGCAGGCGGCGGTGGCGGTGGCGCTGGTCTATGCGGGGGCGCTGCTGCTTGGCTGGGGGCGGGAGCGGATGGTGGGGCTGGCCGAAGGGACGCTGGCGGTGGCGAGCTGGGGCGCGATCGGGGCGATCGGATTGTGGCTGGTCTGGCGCGGGGTGCGGGGGGTGCTGCGGACGGGGCAGGGGCATCACCACGGGCACCACCACCATCACCACGATCACGGCGCGGAATGCGGCTGCGGCCATGCCCATGGGCCGAGTGCGGCGCAGGTGGCAGAGGCGACGGGGTGGCGGGATACGCTGGCGCTGGTCGGCGGGGTGGCGGTCAGGCCCTGTTCGGGGGCGCTGTTCCTGCTGATCCTGACCTTCCAGATGGGGATCGGGGCGGCGGGCGTGGCCGGGGCCTTTGCGATGGGGCTGGGGGTCGCGGTGGTGACAGTGGCGGTGGCGGTGCTGGCGGTCTGGTCGCGCGAGGGGGCACTGGCGGGCTTTGGCGAGGCGCGGGTCTGGCGCGCGCTGCCCTGGCTGGAGATCGCGGGCGGGGCGGTCATTGCGGCCTTTGCGGCGGGGATGATGGGGCTGGTTTAGGGCAAGACCCCTTTGAAGGGCCCTGTGCGGTGGCAGGGGCAAAATTCTTCGAAGAATTTTGCAAATTCCTTGGAAGGAATTTGAAGGGGTTGTGCGGATACGGGGATGGTGGGGGTGGTTTGGCCAAGACGCTTTTTGAAGGACTCTGTGCGGTGGCAGGGGCAAAATTCCTTCGAAGGAATTTGCAAGCGGCGCGGGGACCTGTTTCTGGCCGGTTTTCTGCGGGCGGGACGCCGCGCTGCGGCGTGGGTGGTGTCTTGTTCCTGTCGTGCGGGAGCGATACTGCGGTGGCATGACACAACCCCTGACCTATACCGGCCACGCGCGGGCGACGCTGGCGCTGGGACTGCCGCTTGTCGGCAGCCATCTGGCGCAGATGTCGCTGCATGTCGCGGATACGGTGATGATGGGCTGGTATGGCGTCACCGAACTGGCCGCGACGGTGCTGGGCGCGTCGAGCTTCTTCGTGATCTTCATCCTCGGGTCCGGTTTTGCGCAGGCGGTGATGCCGATGGTGGCCGCCGCGCTGGCCGAAGGGGACGAGACGCAGGTCCGGCGCGACACGCGGATGGGGCTGTGGCTGTCCATCCTCTACGGGCTGGCCTGTTATCCGCTGTTCTGGTGGTCGGGGCCGGTGCTGCTGGCGCTGGGGCAGGAGGCGGAGGTCGCCGCGTTGGGGCAGGATTACCTGCGGGTGGCGGGGCTGGGGATGATCCCCGCGCTGATGGTGATGGCGTTGAAGAGCTATCTGTCGGCGCTGGGGCGGACGCAGGTGGTGCTGTGGGTGACGCTGGGGGCGGTGGTCCTGAACGTTGCGGTGAACTGGGCGCTGATCTTCGGGAACTGGGGGGCGCCGGAACTGGGCGTGGTCGGTGCGGCGATTGCCACGGTGGTGGTGCAGGTCGCAAGCCTTGTCGCGCTGGGGCTTTATGCGGGCTGGCTGCCTGCCCTGCGGCGGTTCCGGCTGTGGCAGCGGTTCTGGCGGGCGGACTGGGTCGCGATGCGGCGGGTGTTCCGGCTGGGTTGGCCCATCGGGGTGACGGGGCTGGCGGAAAGCGGGCTGTTCCAGGCGAGCGCCCTGATGATGGGCTGGATCGGGACGGTGGAGCTGGCGGCACACGGGATTGCGATGGAGGTGGCGGCGCTGGCCTTCATGGTGCATCTGGGCCTGTCGAATGCGGTGACGATCCGGACGGCCCATGCCGACGGGTCGGGGGACCGTGTCGGGATGCGGGATGGTGCGGTGGCGGGCATCGCGCTGTCGGCGGTGTTCGGCGTGGCGATGGTGGTGTTGTTCCTTGCGCTGCCCGAGCCCATCATCGCGCTGTTCCTTGACATGTCGAAGCCCGAGAGTGCGGGGATCGTCGTGATGGGGACGGTGCTGCTGGCGCTGGCGGCGCTGTTCCAGCTGGCGGATGCGATGCAGGTGATGGCGCTGGGTCTGCTCCGCGGGGTGCAGGATACGAAGGTGCCGATGTGGCTGGCGGCGGTGAGCTATTGGGGGATCGGCATCCCGTGCAGCTATGCGCTGGCCTTCGTGCTGGGCTGGGGCGCGGTGGGGGTCTGGCTGGGGCTGGTGGTGGGGCTGGTCTTTGCGGCGGCAAGCCTGATGTGGCGGTTCTGGGCGGGATACCGGCGGCGGGTGGCGCTGGCGGCGTGAGGTGGCCGCGTGAGGGGGAGGTGCCGGTTACTCGGCGGCTTTCGATGACTTGGCGATGCGGTCGGCCTTGCGTTTGACCAGCACGCTGCGCAGGTCGTGCATGGCAAGCAGGAGCGCATCCGTCACCTGATCGAGTTCGGCATCGGTGGCGCGGGACTGGGCCCATTGCGCCGTCAGGTTCATATGGTCCACGGCGCGGTGGATGTCGTCGATCTCGCGCGTGGCGAGGGTGGCGGACCGTTCCGCCATCCATTGCGCGATGGTGCTGCGGTCGGCCTCCGTGAGTTCGGTGTCGCCATGGGGTTTGACGCTGCCGTTGCGGATGTTGATGACGGCGATTTCCTGCAGTTCGATCCGGCGCTGGCGGTTCTCGGCATCCACCTTGAACACGACCGCGCCGTTATCGCGGATGCGGAAGTAATAGTCCGGCAGGTCGCCCGCCATTCACCAATCCCTCAAACCAGCCCCGCGCAGAATTTCTGGATGCGCGCACATGCCTCGGCCAAAACGGCGTCTGACGTAGCGTAACTGACGCGGAAGTTCGGGGAAAGCCCGAAGGCGGCACCGAAGACGACCGCGACGCCGGTTTCTTCCAGCAGGGCGTCGGCGAAGACCTCATCATTGGTGATGATCTTGCCGCCCGCCGTGGCCTTGCCGATGCAGCCCGAGATGTCGGGATATACGTAGAAGGCGCCTTCGGGCGTGGGGCACTGGATGCCCTGCGCCTGGTTGAGCATGGACACCACGAGGTCGCGGCGGCGCTGGAACAGGGCGCGGTTTTCGGACAGGAAATCCTGCGGGCCGGTCAGGGCCTCGAGCGCCGCGTATTGCGAGACGGAGCAGGGGTTGGAGGTGGATTGCGACTGGATGGTGCCCATCGCCTTGATCAGGGCCACGGGACCCGCGGCATAGCCGATGCGCCAGCCGGTCATGGCATAGGCCTTGGACACGCCGTTGCAGGTGAGCGTGCGGTCGTAGAGGGCGGGTTCCACCTCGGCCGGGGTGCAGAATTTGAAATCGTCGAAGACGAGGTGTTCGTACATGTCGTCGGACATGATCCAGACATGCGGGTGGCGCAGGAGGACATCGGTCAGCGCCTTGAGTTCGTCCCGCGTGTAGCCCGCGCCGGTGGGGTTGGAGGGGGAGTTGAAGATGAACCACTTGGTGCGGGGGGTGATCGCGGCCTCGAGCTGTGCCGGGGTCAGCTTGAACTGCGTGTCGAGGGTGGCGACGACGGGGACGGGGGTGCCGCCCGCCAGCAGGACCATGTCGGGATAGCTGACCCAGTAGGGGGCGGGGATGATGACTTCATCCCCGGGATTCAGGGTGGCCATGAGGGCGTTGTAGAGGATCTGCTTGCCGCCCGTGCCGACCGTGACCTGCGCGGGGGTGTAGGTCAGGCCGTTTTCCCGCAGGAACTTGTTGCAGATGGCTGCCTTCAGTTCGGGGATGCCGTCCACGGCGGTGTATTTGGTGCGGCCCGCGTCGATGGCGCGTTTGGCGGCGTCCTTGATGTTCTGGGGCGTGTCGAAATCGGGTTCGCCTGCGCCCAGACCGATGATGTCGCGCCCTTCGGCGGCCAGTTCGCGGGCCTTGTTCGTCACCGCGATGGTCGGCGAGGGTTTCACCCGGGACAGTGTGTCGGACAGGAAGGCCATTTGATACCTCGATGGGTGGAACTCGGTCGCGTGCTGTCTTAGGGTGCGGGCGATGGCGGTTCAAGCTGGATCGGGAACGGGAATGACGGAGACGGCGGAGGCACGCCTGAAGCGCATGGCCATGCGGAGCTGGCGGCGGGGGACCAAGGAGATGGACCTTGTGCTGGGCCCCTGGGCCGATGCGCATCTGGCCGGTTTGGACGAGGGGAGGCTGGCGGTCTATGACCTGTTGCTGGCCGAGAATGACCAGGACCTGATGGCCTGGATCCTGGGCCAGGCGGAGCCGCCGCGCCGATCGCGGGGCTGCTGGCCGAGATCGCGGCCTTCGCGCGGGCGCGGCTGGCGCGGGGCTGACGGGCGCAGCTTTACGGTATTTTTGGATTTTGCGGCGAATCTGCCTCCCGTGACGGTTGCGCGGAGGGTGTGATGACGGTGCAGGAGGCGGTGCTGGACGGGTCGGAGCGGGCCTTCCATGCCGGATACCTTGACATGCTGGGGCTGGTGGAACGGTTGCACCGGCTGCTGCTGGATGTGATCAAGGACGAATTCGAACGGCTGGGGATCGAGGAGGTGAACCCCGTGCAGGGGCTGCTGCTGTTCAACATCGGCGAGAACGAGGTCAGCGCGGGCGAATTGAAGAGCCGCGGCTACTATCAGGGCTCCAACGTGTCCTACAACCTGAAGCGGCTGGTGGAGGCGGGATACATGCATCACCAGCGGTCGGAAGTGGACCGCCGGTCGGTGCGGGTGCGGCTGACGGAAAAGGGGCGGCGGCTGCGGGCGACGATCGCGGAGCTTTTCGCAAGACATGCCGCCACGATGTTGCGGCGCGGGACGCTGGATCTGGCGGGGCTGGACGGGATCGGGCAGGGGCTGCGCCGGACGGAGCGGTTCTGGATGGAGCAGATACGCTATATCTACTGAGCGGTGGCAGGGTCAGCGCCGCCAGAGCCAGGCATGGCCGGCCAAGGCGCCCTGCAGTTTTGCGAGCAGGCGGTTGGCGGGGCCGGGGCGCGGGATCGGTCCGTTGGCGAGGCGGTCGATGGCGACTTCCGGCGGGCAGGGGCGGCGGGTGACGGGGGCGGTATCTGCCGACCGGTGGCGGGGTCAGCGCCGCCAGAGCCAGGCATGGCCGGCCAAGGCGCCCTGCAGTTTTGCGAGCAGGCGGTTGGCGGGGCCGGGGCGCGGGATCGGTCCGTTGGCGAGGCGGTCGATGGCGACTTCCGGCGGGCAGGGGCGGCGGGTGACGGGGTCGGTATAGCGCGGATAGGCGATCAGCGCGGCATGGGCCAGCGCGGCCAGCGTCGGGCGCGGCTGCAGGCTGCCGTCCGGCCTGCGCAACCGGCGGGGCGGCACGGGGCCGAGGTCGCGGGTCAGCCCCCATCCGGCATAGAAGGGCGCACCCAGCGTGGTGACGGGGGTGCCGCGCAGCAGCGCCTCGAATCCGAGGGTGGAGGTGATGGTCCAGACCTCGTCACAGGCGGCGATGAGGGCGAGCGGGTCGGCGGCGGGCAGGGTGATGTCGGCAAGCAGGGCCAGTTCATCCGGCGCAATCGCACCGGGGCGGAGGCCTGCGGTCACGTCGGGGTGGGGTTTGTAGAGGATGATGGCGCCCGGGTTGCGGCTGCGGGTTTCGGCCAGCAGCGCAAGGTTGGTGCGGATGTCCCCCGCGCCGAGGCGGATGGAGGCGTCATCCTCGACCTGACCTGGAACGAGGATGCGGTGGCCCGCGGGAAGGTCCGGCAGCGGCGCAGAGGGGAGGTTGTATTTCGACACGGCCCGAGAGGCCAGGAGGGCGATCAGCCGTTCGGCGCGGGCCTCGCCGCCGGCGGGAAGGGGGGACAGGATCAGCCGTTCCAGACAGCTTTCGCGGGCGGGATCGTAGTAGAGGCCGAGGTCGTCCGTCACCAGCGACAGCGGCGGGACGAGGTCCGCGCCGAGCCCGCGGGAGCGGAGGAAGCCGTCTTCGACGCGGATGGGGGCCTGTGGCGGGGTGGCAGGGCGTGTGGTGTCCGGCGGCGGGAGATCGGGATGGGTGCTGCCCCATGCCATCACGTGGCGGCCGGTCTGCGCGGCGATAGACAGCGCCTGCGCGGGGGTGCGGGCGAAGACCACGGGCTTTTCGCGCCCGAAGAACTGCTGGAGCGGCCGCCGCTTCCACAGGCGGATGCCGAGGGCGACGTGGCCGTGCCGGTCCTCGCGCCAGGCGCGGGTTTCGGCTTCGAGCTGGTCGATGGCTTCCTCGAAGGTGCAGAGGCGGTCCATGCAGGGGGAATACCATGTCGGCGCAAGGATCATCGCGCCCGCAAAGAGCTGCGTCCGCGTCAGGCTGCGCTGGCGGCGGGGGATCGGCTGTTCGTCGGTCGTCAGCCCCCAGCCTGCATAGAAGGGCTGGCCGAAGACGCGGGGGCGGTGGCCGGCAAGGATCGCCTCGAACCCCATCTGCGAGGAGACGGTATAGACCGCGATGGCACCGTCCAGCAGTTTCCACGGCGAGACGGCATCGGTCAGCAGGGTCACGCCGGGGGGCAGGGCGGCGGGGTCGAAATGGCCGGGACGCAGCCCGAGGCGCGTTTCCGGGTGGGTCTTGATGACGATGCGGGCGGCGGGGTGGTCTTCGCGGGCGGTGGCCAGCATGGTCTGGAACGT
Organism: Rhodobacter sp. CACIA14H1; assembly: GCA_000500915.1. Classification (GTDB taxonomy): domain Bacteria; phylum Pseudomonadota; class Alphaproteobacteria; order Rhodobacterales; family Rhodobacteraceae; genus Paragemmobacter. The sequence goes on along the minus strand of AYNO01000124.1, from coordinate 2,191 downwards.
GGCCGCCGACGCGCCGGAATGGCGGATCGAGGCATCGCCGCGGATCTGGTCCACCAGCAGGACATAGCCGGGCGGCGGGGCGCCAAGGTCGGGGTCGTGGATGTTGTATTTGGATAAGTCGGCCGCCCTGATACGCGCAATCCCGTCGCGTGCGCGGCCGAGGATGTTGAAATTGTCCAAAGGATCGCGGGAGAGGATCGTTTCGGTCAGGGAGGGGACCGAGGCATCGAAATGGACGCCGTGCGGATCGATCACCAGCCCCAGCGGGCCATCGCCCATGCGGCCCGGGCGGAGGGAGCGGAGGAAGGCATCCTCGACCCGGACGAGGGGCGCAGCGCGGCGTGCGGCTGCCGTCTCGCCGCGCCAGGCGGTGGGGGACCGGCCCCAGACGACGACACCTTCGCCCGGGCGGGGCAGGCCGAAGCGCAGGTCGTGACCGGCTGCGCGGAGGATGCGGGCGATGCGGGGATCGAGGAAACCGCCGTTCAGGAAACGGAGCCGCCGGGGGATTGCCCCGGCGGTGCTGGTGTCCGTGCCGGTCATGGTGCCGTCAGTTCGTCCCGGCCGCGCTGGACAGCGAGTCGGCGGCCTGCGCCGTGCCGGTGAGCGCACCGATGGTCTTCTGCCACTGCACATAGGGCGCCTCGGTCACATAGACCGTGTCGCCGTCGCGGATCAGGAAATCCCGCGCCTCGAACATGCCGGTGGGCTGTGTCAGGTCGAGGACGTAGATCATCCGTTGCGCCCCGACGAGGTCCTTGCGGCCCAGCACGGCATTGGCGATTTCGGCGGGTTCGTTGCGCAGGACGAAGACGCCCGTGGGGTCGGCGAGGTTGGTGTTCAGGCCACCGACGATGGCCAGAGCCTCGATCGCGGAAAGGGTCTGCGTTTCGAAGGGGACGCGGTTCTGGGCCCCTGTCGCGCCGAGGGCGACGAAGGCGCGGGTGTCTTCCTCGATCACGATCTGGTCGCCGGGGCGCAGCGCGATGTCGAGCGTCGGGTTTTCATAGAGGTCGAGCAGCCAGACCTTGCCGGTATGGCCGTTGCGCGTCACGCGGACGATGGCCGTTTCGGGCGGGATGGTCACGCCGCCCGCGCGGGCGACCATGGCCGACAGTGTGCGGGTCGGGCGTTCGATCGGATAGACGCCCTGCGAACCGGCCGCGCCGGAGACGGAGACGGTGGAGCCGTCGCCCGCCGCGCGCTGCACGATGATCTGCGGGTCGGGGGTCTGCGGGTCCAGTTTCGACGCGATTTCGGCCCGCAATTCTTCGGGCGAGGCACCGGCGGCACGGATGCGGCCGGCATAGGGGATGAAGATGAAGCCCTCGCCATCGACCTGCAGTTCCTGCAGTTGCGACAGGCGCTGGCCGCTGTTGCCGAGAAGCGGGTCGTCCTTGACGTTCTCGTACACGGTGACGGTCAGGAGATCGCCCGGTGCGATGGTGTCGGACCCGATCCGCCCCGCCGACATGAAGCTGCCCGAAAAGCCGAGCGACGGGGTCACGGAGGTGGCGCGGGTCACGCGGCTGTTGACCGGCACGACGAAGGCATCGCCGTCGCGCAGGACCGAACCCGCGAAGATTTCCTTCTTGTTCGGGCCGCTGCGGGGCAGGCCGCAGGCTGCGACCGCGCCAACAAGCACGATAAGGGCCACGGCCCGGGCCCCTTTGGATACTGACATGTTCACTGCTCGGGCTCCTTGATGGAGTTTGCCTCAAGTTTTGTCGGCAAGCCTACAGGAGGATGGGGGAATCTGGCAATTACTCTGTGTCCGTCTCAGCCGACATGGTGCAACTGTTGCCGATGCGCCGCGTTGCCGAGGCGGAGCGCGTCATAGGGGTCGTCGGGCGAGAGCATCATGTCGGTGACATGGCGCAGCAGTTCGCGGCGGCCGCGGGCGGAGTAGAAGCCGCCCGGAACCTGCGAGGTTTCCAGAAGATAGCGGCGGTAGTCGCGGTAGGCGCGGAGGTCGGGGCGCGTGGGCCGGGCGAAGAAGTCGGGCAGGGGCTGCTGGCTGACGAATTCGGGTTTGGCATAGACCGCATCGCCGAAGGTGCGCAGCGGCAGGCCGCGCCAGAGGACCTGCTGGCCTGCGGTGGAATTCACCGTGATGGCCGAACGTGCAAGGTCGAGCAGCGGGCCGAGTTTCCCGCCGGGGATGTAGTGGACGCGGGTTTCGACACCGTGG